>NZ_CP065957.1:966299-1288398 GCF_017310505.1 Methylacidiphilum caldifontis
TCCTCATCAGGGGTTTTTTATCTAAAAGAGCTTGAGGATTAAGTAAAGGGATATACTTCTCCATAGAATCCATTATTCGGGCAAAGAAGCTCTCGTAAAGAAGTAGAGAGAGGGGATATCGCTCGAAGAGAACTGCCATAAAGGATACTGGTCTATAGGGCAAGTCTCCATAACCGTCCCTATCAAGATCATAACCTTCATACTTATCGTAGTAATTCCCCTCAAAGGTATTTGTAAAATAAGATAGAGTGTTGGTTGAAACATCAAATGCATTGCCTACTAAGGAGTTTTTAGTAAAAAAGTTATCCTCACTGTTAGCATATATCCTCACTGCCCAACCGTTGTTCTCAAAAAGATTTTCTTCAAATCTAGTCCTGTTGCATCCATCTAGGTAGACACCGTGAGTATTATTAACAAACCTATTTTTGTAAAGGAAGTTGTCGGATATATCTTTCATTAGGAGTCCGTAATTTGCCTCTCCTTCGTTCTTTTCGAAGGTGTTTTCCTCCATGTTTATATTTTTTGAATACATGACCGCTACACCTGCCCCGTTTTTGTAAAAGTAATTTCTCCTATAAGTATTATTGTTGGAAAACATAAAATGTAATCCGTATCTTAGGTTGTATTCGCTTCTATTGCCCTCTATGAGGCTGTCCTTTACGAACTCTAGATATATGCCATCCCTTTGCCCTTTAATATAGTTATCTTTTATTTTAAGTCTTTCGGAATTCCAGGCATGAATACCATTACCAGAGGAACCTTCAGATTTTGCAAAACCCACCACCGTATTGCTTTCAATCTGACAATTGCTTACCTTTTCAAGATGCAAGGCAAAGAAGTTATTGAAAAATTTGTTATTTTTTATAACGCAGTTTTTTGAGTTTATCACTTTAAGCCCCGCTATATCTTCGCTGTAAGACATACCCGAGTTCTTTATCACAAAACCCTCAATTTCTACATCATCTGCCTTTACTGTTATCACCTGCTCTCTTCCTTCTCCATCTATAATTGGCTGTCCCTTCCCTAAAAGCTTCACACTTTTGGTGATCACAATACCACCATTGTATGCTCCATAGTTTACCACAACTGTGTCTCCAACCCTTGCTTTTTCTATGGCACTCTTTATGTCCTTGAACTCACAGTTTGAGCATACAATTAGAACAGACATGACGAGACTTAGCATATCAGTTGGAAGACTTGTATTCTACTTTTATAAGATCCCTTAGGGCCTGCCAATCAAGTATTTTTCCCTCTTTACCCAGAAGAATCTTTATAGCATCCTCTTTGCTTTTGTAGGCTGACAGATTCATGCCCATGGGACTTCTTATCTGAGGACTTCTCACATAAGAAGCAAGCTCGGCCGGAATGAATTCATCAGTATTTAAAAAGTTTATCACATAAGCTCTTTTTATGTCTTCCTCATTATGGTTGTAATATCCTACCATGCATTCTACAGAATCAAACTTATAAACCTTACCCTTCTTCGTTATTACTTCAGTAGCAAATCTCTTATCAGCTATAACCATTTTACAATATTCACATATATCCTCACCAGGCCTTATGAGTTCTGGTTTTTCCGATGTGCAGGAAAAAAAGAGGAGGAGGAAACTCCAAAGCACTCGGATTAAAGGTTTCATGCAAGCTTCATCATCATCTTTGTGGGCTTTGAGTGTATAAGGCCTAAGATAATCGCAACAACGCCAAGCAATAGAGAAACTATAGCTATATAGCCACCAATATCAGGGAAGGAGCTTGCAGTCATGTTCAACAGATGTTTGGTCCCTATTAGTGGGGGTTGATAGGCAAGCCCTGGTACCTTTATAGGTGCGTTAGGATCAAGGTTGTGTCCATAGTCATACTCCCATCTGTAAAAGTCTGCAATGCCTATAAGGGCAATAGCTATAAATGTTCCGACCCAAGCGAAAAGAAGTACCCTTTTACCAAGAAGTGCCGAGATAAGCCCAAAAGCTATAAGAAAACCAATTATGAAGGGAAGTATTTTTAATTCAGGTACAGCATTAGGGTCTATGTGTTTCATCCCAATGTAGTGATTCAAAAGATTTATGTTGAAAAGGTCAAACTCTGTACCTCCGGTTATTGTATTTAGCCATATAAACATCCTAATTCCTTCAGGATACTGAGGGGCTAGAAGCTGGATTTTCCAAAAGGGGAAAAAGTAAGAAAGGATAAGCAATAGAGAGGCAAGGGTTATAATTGCCCTTGATATTATATTCATTTCTCATCGCCTCTTTACTTTTGTGTTATAGGGGTACCTGTGTAATATTTTAAGGGAACATTAGAGCCTTCAGGTGATACCCTTACATAACCCTGCATTTCTTGGTGTAGTGCAGAACAAAAGTCGGTGCAATAAAATGCATGAATGCCAGGAGCTTTAGGCCTCCACACAAGAGTCTTAGTCTCTCCCGGCATAACCAGTATTTGTGCATTATCTGAACCCCTGATAGCAAAGCCGTGAGGTATATCCCAGTCCTGTTCAAGGTTGGTCAGGTGAAAGTAAACTGTGTCTCCTACCATTATACCCTCAATGTTGTCGGGAAAAAAGTGGGATCGGATCATGGTCATACATACATGAACCTCGTTACCCTTTCTCTCAACCTTTGCATCTTTTTCCGCCTTCACTGCATAGGGATGCTCGTTCTCAGCAAGAGGATATATTTTTATAACGTTTTTCATCAGTAGATCTGCTGGTATAGCTTGAGCATAGTGGGGCTCTCCTATAGTTGGGAAATCTAGGAGAAGCTGCATCTTATCGCCTGTTATATCATAAAGTTGCGCTGACTGGAAAAGCTCAGGACCTGTGGGAAGGTATCTATCCTTTGTAATCTTGTTCATAGCAAGGAGATACTTACCCCAAGGTTTTGTCGAATCACCTCCGGGTATCATCAGGTGTCCTATCGAATAGTAAGTGGGTATCCTATCAACCACTTTACCACTTTTGTAGTCGTATTTGACCACTTCTGAAGAGACAAAGCAAGAGGTATAAGCAAAACCTTTTCCATCAAATTCCGTGTGAAGGGGGCCAAGTCCAGGCTTTTGAATTTCACAATGGAGTACAGCATCGTACTTCAGAACAGGTATACCATCCACCTCCTTCTCAAAAGCTTTCTGTTCTATAGCTTTTAGCATCTTAGAGAAGGAATGTATAGGTATAACAGTGGCAAGCTTCCCATTTCCAACAATGTATTCGCCATCGGGAGACACATCAACACCGTGAGGAGACTTGGGAGTAGGGAGGTAATACACAACACCGGGACATTCCTTGGGATTAATTACCTTCACTGATTTTTTAACTTCGGAGAAGGCCATGTGTTTTTTCTCATCCCAGTAGTTGTGATAGTAAACCGTGGGCATTTCCTGATACTTGCCTTGTGCAATATACTCTTCTGCCTTTTTCCAGTTGACAGCTGCTATATAATCCTTGTCATTCCTTGAGGCATTTATTTCAAGAAGGGTGTAAGCTTGCTCCGTGTTATAACAGGTAAAGAAAGCCCAACCATAAGATGGTCCTTTTCCACAATGCGCCAAGTCATAGTCAAATCCTGGCATAAGTATTTGGAAAGCCACATCCATCTTACCCGGCTCGTCAGCTTTTATAAAGGATAATGTTCCTTTAAAATTCTCAGCGTAGGAGCTTATGGGTACATCCTTCTGAGGGATAGGAATAGAAAAGCGTGTTGCAGCAGTAATATATTTTGAATCAGGCGTTATAAAGGGAGACGCATGGTTTCCTGCAGTGTTAGGAATCTCTAGGATTTCCTTTGTCACAAAGGAGAAGAGATCAATCCTAGCTATCCTCGGCGTGTTGTTGGCGTTTATAAAAAGCCATCTGCCATTAGGAACTCCGTCAGTCTGAGAAAGCTCAGTATGATGACTGTCATCCCACGGAATAAAGCCGTGTGAGGTCATAAGCATAGGTTTTGTCTCAGGTGTGTAGCCATATCCCGACTCTGGATCCTGAGCGAAAACCTTTATTACATTTATGAGCCTTCCAGAAGGAAGTCCATAAACGGAAACTTGCCCACTGAAGCCACCTGACAAAAAGGCGTAAAACTCATCGTATTTACCCGGAGGAACGTAGACCTTAGAGGCTACATCGGTAGTCCCCACCTCCGTCCTCATAGTTTCCTTCTTTTGCTGGCATCCCACCAATAAAACACCCACCAGGAGGCCCAAAAGCCCTCCAATCAACAGCTTCTTTTTCTTTCCTAACATGATGCCACCTCCTTTAAATTAAAATCCCAATTACTTTTCATCAACGCTCCTTAGATATTCAAGTATTGCTCTTGCATCACCCTGAGAGACATTCTGAAAGGCCATCTGAGTAAGATACTCGGAAAGTAGTTGGCTTGCTATAGGATCCTTTTGTTCCATCTCGGCGGGATTTAGTATCATGTTCATGATCCATTCGGGCTTCCTTCTCTTTGTAACACCTTTGAGAGGAGGTCCCACATACCTCTCCTCAAGCTTGTGACATGAAGCACATTTAGTATCAAAAATTTCTTTGCCTTTTTTGACAAGGCTTTGGTCTATGGAGCCTAGCTTAACCTCTTTGATAGGACCAATACCCTTATCACTTACTGCCTTCTCATTTGGCGGATCAGGCAAGGGAGAAGCGGGTGAAGGAATATCCGCAGACTTTGCTCGATACGAAAAGATCAAAAGACCTGAAAGAGAAAAGAGCAGAACCGTTTTCACCACATATTTCCTTGTAATATCATTTAACAAAATATTTAGTCGTAAAGATTTATTGTCAATTATAGGTATTCCCTGTTTTTAATATAGGACTTTATTGTTTTTAATAGACGATTAATTAATTAAATTAATTATATACTTCTATTGATTCTTGAAGCCTAGGATCATGGATCGGATACAGGTAGGCTTCGGTAGCTTTTTTGAGATAACCTGCTAAAAAAACAAGGCCCATGCCGATCAAAATAATCATTTCTATCCAGCCCACGGCAAAATTTCGACTCAATTCCATCGGCATAACAATCCAATACAACTCCACAGCTTGCATAAAGAGCACCCACAAGGCAACAAATCCCAAAAAATTTTTGTTTTTTTTAGTCGATTGGGGAAGCAAAAACAGAAATGGCAGAGCAAATCTCCCTCCAACCAACAAAAGAGAAACATAATACCAACCGTCATAATTTCTTCTTATGAAAAAATAAGTTTCCTCGGGGATATTCCCATACCAGATTAACATATATTGGCTAAAAGCCAGGTAAGCCCATAAGGCAGTAAAAGCAAAAAGCAATTTGCCCAGTAAATGGTAATGTTCTTCGTTCAGCTGTTGGAGATAACCCCGTTGACGCAGCATAATTAGGATTAGGATCCAGAAACTTAAGCTTGCTCCCGCTGACCCAGCAAAAAGGTAAAAAGCCCATACGGTTGAACTCCACCGATAATCCAAAGACATCACCCAATCGATAGCAAAAAAGGTAAAAAGAAAACCAAAGATGACAGCAATCGGATAAGCGAGTCGTTTTAATCTTAAGGAATGATAAGGATTAGCATCCTCGTCCTGGACGCAGGACAACTTGCGAAAAAACCAACTTACAAAACCAAAAAAACAAAAATAAATAAAAGCCCTCAGACAAAAAAAAGGAACATTGAGATAAAGGGATTTTTCCAGATAATCTTTAAGTTTTTGAATTTCAGGCCTTGTCCATTCATACAGAAGATGGGAGGAAAAAATATCGAAAAAGATGGGCAAAGAAAAAAGGCTGACTAAAGGGAAAAGGGAAGCTACATTTTCTACTTGTCTACGGAGCAAGGTATCCCAACCCGCATTGGTTACATAATGAAGAAGGACCCAAAAGAAAGAACCTGCACACAAGCCGAAATAAAATAAAAAAGAAAAGAGCCATGCATGGTAAAACTCAGATCTGTTGACACCGAACCCCATAAAAGAAATCAAAAGAAGAACAATTCCCGAAATTCCCATAGTCCAAATCGGGCTTTTAAGCTTTTCTTGAGGAAGAAGAAGCCGATCGTGAGGATGAAGACTAGAGTCGTTCACGGATTAGCCTCCTTAAATAGTCTTTTTTTCTCATCTGGTAATGCATCAAACAGAACATTCTGGCTCCTTTGTAAAGCTCGGATATAAGCAACGATTGCCCATCTTTCTTCAAGGGATAAACTCGAACCATATCCCAACATCATCCCTTGACCATAAGAAATGATATAAAAGAGTTGGCCATCAGGGATCTGTCGAATATAATCTTGATGATAGTTGGGGACACCTAAAAGATTGAAATGGGTAGCGATCCCATTGCCATATCCCGCTAAGCCGTGGCAAGCTGAACAATAAATCTCAAACTTTTCCTTTCCCTTTTTAAGTGTGTTAACACTCACCTCTATTGGGATACCCTCCCCCCATTGATCCCCAATAATACCTGTGGAAAAATAAGGATTTTCTACAGGCTCTTCCCAACAAACTGTTCCCGCAACGGGCATCCTTGAAGCTCGACCATCGGGGAAAAATATACTAGAAGCCTGTTCCTTGACTTTCAATTGCCTGACCATATCGGGAAAAATTTCTAGGGGAGGTTTGCGACTTTTTGATCCCCTTAAACCCGCTGTAGCCACAACAGTAATAACCAAAAGAAAGCAAATAAAAAAGAAATATCGCATCGTGTTTTAATCCTTTATCTGCGAATAAACACAACCTCTTCAGCTCCAAATTCTTCTAACAGCAACTTCGTTTCCTCTTCCGAAAAAAGAGGATCTGCGTTTTCCACAACCAGGAAAAAACGATCATCCAATCCTTTACGTGCCAGCTTTTCCCAGTTCCAAACAGGCTTGTAAACTGAAGGCATGCGGGACAATAGAAAAACACCAATGACTGTACTAAAAGAGGCAAAAAGAATAGTCATCTCTATGAGAACAGGAACAAACGCTTGAAAACCTAAATACGGTTTGCCCTGGACAACGAGGGGATAAAAAAGTCCCTGGAGATGGCTACTCAATACCTCTTTAAAAAATGCTGGTCGAGGAGCCGATATAGCAGTCACCATGACCAAGGCGATTCCCAATCCAATCAAGCCTCCAACGAGGCTAAAGAAAGAAACCTTTGATTTAGCCAGATTCCTAGTTTTATCCATACCATGGATAGGAAAAGGAGAGTAGACTTCCCATTGCGTATAACCCCTTTTTTTCAGTTCTGTTGCTGCAGTCTTCAATTTTTGAACAGAATTAAATTCCGCCCCAACTCCATAAATCTCCTCATCAATACGTTCAACCTTCATAAGTCTTTCCTTCGTTGGAAGAATTATTCCGCCGCTCCCTTTCATAGACCAACGTCTTTACTTCAGAAATGGCTATTACGGGGAAAAACCGCGTAAAAAGAAGAAACAACATAAAGAAAAATCCAACCGTGCCCACGAAAAGTCCAATATCCACCCACGTCGGGTAATACATTCTCCAAGAACCGGGGAGAAAATCCCTCGAAAGAGCCGTAACAACAATAACAAACCGCTCAGCCCACATTCCCACGTTGATCATAATCGAAAGGATAAAGACTATCCAGGGATTCAAGCGTATCCTCTTAAACCAAAAAAGTTGTGGCAATAAAACATTAAAACCAAACATTAAAAAATAGGCGATACGGTAAGGGCCAAAAATTCGGTTCCAAAAGACATATCTTTCGTAGTTATTTGCGCTATACCAAGATGTGAAAAGCTCAATAAGGTAGGAATATCCAACCATTGTGCCTGTAGCCAGCATAATCCTGGCCATATTGTCTATGTGCTTGGGAGTGATAAGATCTTTTAGCTGTGGATACAACGCTCTAAGAGGAATTAATAAAGTTGCAATCATAGCAAAACCACTAAAGATTGCTCCCGTGATAAAATCGGGTGGGAAAATCGTTTCATGCCAGCCAGGCAGGATTGTTGTTGCAAAATCCGTAGAAACTACTGATGCCACGGAAACGACAAGGACAGTTGCAATGCCCCCTAGACATAAATAGCCCAACTCATAGTTATGCCATTCGGCAGCCGAACCACTCCATCCCCAGCATAGCACATGATATAGCCTCTTTTTCCAACGCTTTTGAGCCCTATCTCTTAATACGGCGATATCTGGAATAAGTCCAAAATACCAGAACAAGCAAGAAACCGTAAAATAAGTCCCTACAGCGAATTCATCCCAGAGTAATGCTGCCCTGAAGTTTTGCCATATCGCATAGGATTCCGGTACAGGAACAAGATACCAGAACATCCACTGCCGGCCTATGTGAAAGAGGGGAAAGACAGCAGCACAAAGGACAGAAAATATGGTCATCGCCTCTGCTGCCCTATTGACCGAATTTCTCCATTTCTGTCGGGTTAGCAGCAAGATTGCCGAGATCAGAGTTCCCGCATGGCCTATCTCAATCCAAAAAACGAAATTAAGGATCGCCAACCCCCAAAACACTGGGCTATTGAGACCCCATACACCAAGACCTGTACTAATAAAATAAACAATCGTGATGGGTAAAAACAAAGAAAGGATAAAAGCGATGATAAAGGCTATCCACCACGGCAGTTTGGCGGGCTTCTCTACGATTGAACAGACAGCATCAGTTATCCATCCGTAGTTTCTATCGTTTAAAACCAAAAGAGGCCTTTCAAGCTCCTGGATTATGAGTTCTTTCTGTTTTTGAGACAACTGACTGGGTAAAGTCGATTTGCTTATCATAGCTTTTCTTTTTCGTAAACTTCAGGCTTAATCGAAGGATTGGGATTATTGATCCTTGCTAAGTAAGTAATCCTTGGCCGGGTGTTCAACTCCTCCAAAACGCGATAGGCTCTCTCACTTTTTTTCCATTGAGAAACCGCACTCTGGGGATCAGCCAGATTACCAAATACAATGGCCTCGGCAGGACAAGCGGCTTGACAGGCAGTTTTTACTTTATCAGTAGGGATCGTTTGAGGTGGGGATCCTTTGGCTTTCGCCAGGACCGCTATCTTCGCCTCTTCGATGCGTTGCACACAAAAAGTGCACTTCTCCATGACCCCCCTCATTCTCACTGTTACGTTGGGATTTCTTTGAAGTTGTATTGTCAGGGGAGAACCGAGGTCTCCAAAAGGACCAAGATACAAATTGCCGATTTGGAAAGGACCAATTCTTTTTTTCTTGAGCACGTCTCGCTTGTTATAATCAAAGAAATTGAACCTTCTGACCTTGTAAGGGCAGTTTGCTGCACAGGCCCTGGTTCCAATACAACGATTATAAACCATGACATTAAGACCATCCTTACTGTGAACCGTTGCATATACAGGACAAACCGCTTCACATGGTGCATTCTCACACTGCTGGCAGAGCATGGGTTCGAAATAGACTTGAGGACTTTCCTCGGGCCCCTGGAAATAATTGTCGATCCGAATCCATTGCATAATCCGGCCCCGCATAACCTGCCCTTTACCGACAATCGGTATGTTGTTTTCGCTTTGACAGGCTACAACACAGCTGTTACAGCCCACGCAACTCCCCAAATCTATGACCATGCCCCATTGATATGGCCCTCCCCATACTCCACCGGTATAAGCAGGTCCTTTTTCTTTTTTACCCGAATAAGGATTTTGATAGATAGAAACCTCGGGCACTGCTTCGGTTTCCTTCTCCGCAACAAAATCTGGATGCCTCCGAAAATATTCAACTGAAGCTGCCTTGACTATATCCCTCCCATGTAACTGCTGATGCTCCTGTGACTTGGCCAAGAGATAAAAGCGACTTGTTTTTTGAATCGTTATATCGCTGATCCACCAAAAATTGCGGTTCTGTGTCAATGGATAAGCGTTAAAACCAGCCTCTCCAGCAACTCTCAGTGCTTTTTTGCGACCATATCCAAGCGCAATGGAAAAGGAATAATCAGCATGCCCGCCGATTACATATACAGCTGCCTCAATCCACTTTCCTCCATAACCTATACGAACTATTTCTGCTTTTTTTGAATCGGCATTGCGGCCATTTATTCCATACTGTTTAGCTGTGTTAGGACTCATCAAAAGAGCGTTATCCCAGCAAAGCTTCGTGATCGCATCGGGAAGTTCCTGCAACCAACCGTTATTAGCTAAACTGCCCTCGTCCACTTTAGGACAAGGATAGAAAACAAGTTCCAAAGCAGCTGTATTCACTACCCCATTCTTAGGACTCTTACCAAGGTTTTCCAGCATGGACCATTTTGGAGAAGCTAACACCGCAAGGGGAGCTGATTCTTGATAAAACCCATCATGCAAGAGTTTTCTCCATCTGAAATCCCTTTCGGATACCGCAGTGGGAAAGAGTTTAAAGAAAGTCTCCTGAACAAGCTGCAATCCAATGGGTATCGGAATAAAAGGAGGAGCACCGGCAACCGGAGGCTGAGCAATCATAGAGGGTGGAGTGGGTTCCGGCTCTTCAAGAGCCTCCCAATTCCCATTCATAAAAGCCAAAAGTTCCAATAAACCAACAGAACCAAAAAGAGGCTCTATCAAGGGCTGCTGGCTAACGTATATCCCCGTAGAAGTTCTTGAGTCTCCCCATGACTCTAAATAGTGACTCAAGGGTATATGCCAATCTGCTGCAGAAGCGGTTTCGTCATACAATATTCCAAAATGGATAACCGAAGAAAGGCTTTTCTGAAGCTTTTCCCACTCCATATCTGCTGGAGCATTATACACAGGATTGGCTCCAATAATCAGGAGCTCCTTTATCTGCTCTTTTTTAATCCTCTCGCAAAGCTCTTCGAAGCTCGTTCCTTCGGATTCAATCCCAGGAATAAAATGCATCGCTTTTTTTTGACCAAACGCTTCGTTGAGAGCAAAGACAATAATTTGTTGCTCGACGGGAGCCATTCTATTGATGATTACAAGGGGGGCTTGGGCTGCATTCAAATCCCGAGCAAGCTCTTTTATCCATCGTAGTTGCTCCTCACTCCATCCAGTAGGTAAACTAAAAGAGGAAAGAAGAGGTTTAAGGCTATCGTAGCCCCCTTGCTGGACTAAAAAGTAACATAAAGAAAGCAAAAAGGAACCCACATCAGAAGCTTTTAAAGCAAGTCGATGATCAGCCATCGACCCCGTAACCGTCATCCGGTTCTCAACGACATAGAGGCGGTTCATCAACCCATTCTTGTCCTTGAGTTTCCTAGACTGGGTAAAACCACGAATAGCTTCCACCCCTTCCTCAGCCGAACAGAAGTCACAACCCAAAGAAAGGATCAAGTCAGCCCTTTGCCAATGAAAAACAGGAAATAAAGAACTGCCATAAAAAAGCTTTATCGCCTGATTTCTGTTGGCATTGCCTACTGGATCATAAAATGCAAATGTTGATTGGGGACATTTTTCAAGAAAGTTGGCTTTGAGCCGATCGAAAGTAGGTGAAATAATCGGCGAAGAAAGTATAGCCAGACCCGCACCCTTCCGATCAATGTACTGCTGAATGCTTTGTTTGAAATAAGAAATAAATTCTTTTTTGGAGACCGTTTCAGTTCTACGCATAATGCGTCCATCTCGGTCAGGGTCATAGAGATCAAGAATCGAAGCTTGGGTTTGGGTACTCACACCATATTCTGAAAAATGGGGATTGGGATGTATATGCGTAGGCCTGCCCTCATGCGATTCAACCAGCAGGGGCTCAGCACCGCTACGGGTTTGTCTGCAAGTAGCGTAAAATGTAGCCTTCCCTGGAATAATCCACTCTGGACTATTCGTATAAGGAACAAGAAAGGCTTCGGGTCTACGGCATCCCCCCGCTGCAACTGTTCCTGTAGCCATTACAGCTGCAGATAGAGTCTTCAAGAAACTTCTCCGATTCATCTTCGGCTTTTCTTGCATTTCATCCATGATTAGCTCCCCTAAGGTGCATGACTCAATAAGGTCATTATTTTAAATTACATGTCATTACCTATGACAGGCATCGCAGTTTTCTGGAGGATGGATTCCCATTTCCTCTACCAGTTTTTTACCCATTGTAATCTGCTCTTTTCCTTCATGTTCAGGTTTCCAATCCATATCGAACACTTTATCCTGGGGACGAATAAAATATTCTGGATTTCTATGACAATCCAGGCACCAACTCATACTCAATGGCTTGTCATGATAGACTTCCTTCATACGGTTAACCTGACCGTGGCAACTTACACAGCTTATTCCCCGATTAACATGAGCGGAATGATCAAAATAAACATAATCGGGAAGTTGGTGAATCCGCACCCATTGGATAGGCTTTCCTGTCTCCCAACTCTCTCGTAATGGAGCAAGTTTAGGACTATCCATCTTGACCTGCCTATGACAGTTCATACATGTCTGAGTTGTAGGCAAGTTTGAAAAACCGCTCTTTTCAACATAACTGTGGCAAAACCGGCAATCTAGGCCGAGTTGGGCCGTATGCAAGGAATGATCGAAAGGAATAGGTTGAGTAGGCATGTATCCAACCCGTGAATATTTAGGGGTAAAATAATAACTGATCCCTATAACTAAAAGTAAACCTAAAACGGCTATCCCCAATACTATCTTAGGCGGTAAATCATTGGACGAACGGCTGAAAAGATTACCCATTGATAAAATAAATCGATCAAATTCTATAAGCTTTTATAATACTTTAGTTTTATAGGGTTTTTTTTAAAGAAAAAGAAAAAAAGAATTTTAGTTTCGTTTTTAATTGCTTATCAGTCTCTGATAGCAATAACTAAAGAAATGGCAGGGGAGAGGATCGAACTCTCGACCTAGGGCTTATGAAACCCCCGCTCTACCACTGAGCTACCCTGCCATCAAAATTATTAATTCTTTTAAATTTCTTTTGCGGATATTTTTTACGTCATGATGAAGAAAAATCTATTCTTTTTCAACTTCTATTTAAAAATGCTATTCTCAACCCAACAATGGAATAAAATCCGGATAAAGAAAAAAACTTTCCTTAGCTTGCCAATGTTGCCATATATAATTTTTTGCGGGCTGTAGCGCAGTCTGGTAGCGCGCTTGGTTCGGGACCAAGAGGTCCAGGGTTCAAATCCCTGCAGCCCGAACCCTTTTATAAATGAGATGAATACCTTACAATGGGAATTTTTCCCTGCCCTTTCTATCCGGCCGCTCAAGCATGGTCTTTCTCTACGTTATCCAAGAGACGCTGACCAAATACAAAACAAGGAGAACCTCCTCCTTAAGAAGTCTCTAAAAGGTATTGGACTGGATAAACCTATCCCTATTGCGAGTGCTGGCCAACCCCATGGAGATAACATTGCGATTATAAAAGGCCGTGATGAGCTCTATTTTCCAGAAGCTGACGGTCTTCTAACTTGCCTACCTCATATCCTTTTGGCTATACGGGTAGCCGATTGTGCCGCTTTATACTTCTATGATCCTCATACGCCTGCAATTGGACTTATCCACTCCGGTAAAAAAGGAACCAATCTTCAGATTCCAACAAAAGCGGTTAGAGCAATGAATCAGGCTTTCGGCTCGAAGCCTGCCGATCTTATCGTCCAGATAAGCCCATGCATCCGCTTCCCTCATTACGAGATCGATTTTGTTTCCGATATCATTGATCAGCTTAAATCTTGTGGAGTGGAAAAGATCTTTGATTCGGGAATATGCACGGTATGCAACCTGGAACGTTACTTTTCCTATCGCGCTGAAAAGGGAAACACAGGAAGAATGTGGGCTGTCTTAGCCCTTTTCCCTCAATAAACTTCAATCCAGAAGACCCGCTCTTTTCATTTCCGACTCGATTTTTTTAGACTCTTCCTGCCTTTCTTTCAGTTTTTTACTCTTCCAGGCTTCATAGGATTTCCCATCAGCCGCATCTTTTCCACTGAAATGTAAAGCGATTATCTGGTCAACAGGAATACACCTAGGGGTAGCCTCCCCGGCAACAAACATTTCAACAAAATACGGAGTTCTATCCAGTTGCCTATTAAAAAGGTAACCTTCTAGCTTTTCCCCGCTTGCAAGTTCAAGGGTAACATCTCCGCGATAATCAAAGGCAGCCTCTAGTAGTTCTCTTTTTTGAACATCATCTCCAAACACAAAGCTTTCTCCAGTCAAACTCTTTTTTGCTTCTCCCATAGCTTAATCCAATGAAAGAAGAGCGATCGGCACTCCTTTTTAAGATAAAGCTGCTTTAACCGTTTTAACAAACCCTTTCCAAGATCCAAAGGTATCGTTTACAGCTGTAGCTTCATAACCGGAATGAACCATACAGTTAGCACATTTTGGATTTCCACTTCTAAATCCATATTTCTCCCAAGGCGTCGTCTCTATGAGCTCCTTAAAACTTTTTGCATAACCATCCTGAAGAAGATAACAGGGTTTCTGCCAACCAAATACATTATAAGTAGGATTACCCCAAGGCGTGCAGTCATATTCGACATTTCCCTGCAGAAATTCCAGAAATAGAGGAGAAAGGTTAAATTTCCAGCTTTTTTTCTTTTCTCTTAAAATCTGCTGGAAAAGTTCTCTTGTTTTATTCCTCTGAAGGAAATGCTCCTGGTCTGGAGCCTTCTGATAGCTATACCCAGGAGAAACCATTATTCCTTCAATACCTAAGCTCATGACTTCGTCAAAGAAAGTTCTTACCCTTTGCGGATTGGCCCCATCGAATAGAGTAGAGTTGATCGTAACCCGAAACCCCCTTTTCACCGCCTCTTTTATGCCTTCAACAGCTGTTTCATAAACGCCTTCCCGGCAAACTGATTCATCGTGTTCTTCTTTCAGTCCATCCAGATGTATGCTAAAGGTCAAGTACTTGCTTGGCTTGAAAAGATCTATCCTCTTGCGTAAGAGAATCGCATTGGTACAAAGATAAATGTATTTTTTTCTTTCAATGAGTCCAGCAACGATCCGATCTATTTCCTTATGCACAAGGGGTTCTCCCCCTGCTATACTCACAATCGGAGCTCCACATTCATCAGCAGCAGCCCAACACTGTTCGGGAGTAAGCCTCCGATTGAGGATGTGGTCAGGATACTGGATTTTTCCACAACCTGCACAAGCAAGATTACACCGAAACAGGGGTTCAAGCATCAAGACAAGAGGATATCTTTTTTCCCCTTTAATTTTTTTGCTCAATACATAACTGGCCACAGTCCAGATTTGAGATAAAGGCACCATAATGAACAGGGAGAATAAAAAAGTGTACAAAAAAAGTCAATACCTAAGTGTTTTTTCTATAAAAAAATTAAGAAAACTCCCTAGTTTAACCTTAGACAACGTCTGATAAAAAGAAAATCAACTATGAAGAGCTCTGTTTAGTTGATTGCTCTTTATCGGTTATACTGGGTATTGTCCCCTCTGGAGGAGAAAATTTCGGGATACTTTGAACGCTATCTTCCGTTTGGATCTTACTTGACTCTCTTATTTCTTTTTCAAATTCTTCTTTAGCTTTATGAAATTCTCCCAGTGCTTTACCCAATCCCCGCGCTAATTCAGGCAATTTCTTCGCTCCAAAAAGAAGAAAAACCACAACAAATATCCAAAACCATTCCGAACCTGAAGGTAATCCAAATGCAAAGGTCATGAAATAATCTTATCGAAAAAAAAATTTTTATCAATCAAACAAATTTTTTTGAGATGCTTAAACCGGACCATCCACCCATTTGCCTTCTTTTTTTATGAGATCGATCAAAGCATCTACAGCTTCCCCCTCCGGAATATTAAATCGTACGGGTTTTTTCCCGACGTAAAGATTAACTTTCCCAGGAGCTCCCCCCACATAACCAAAATCCGCATCGGCCATTTCTCCTGGGCCGTTAACAATGCAACCCATGACTGCAATCTTAATACCTTTAAGATGACCCGTAGCCTTCCTTATCCGTGATGTTGTCGATTGGAGATCAAAAAGTGTTCTTCCACAGGAAGGACAAGCCACGTACTCAGTCTTCACGATCCGATTGCCCGCAGCTTGTAAAATGGAGTAAGAGAGGACCAAGGCATAGGAAGGATCGGGATCTCGTCTTAGTAATATGGCATCCCCAATGCCATCACATAAAAGAGAGCCAATATGGAGACTGGAAGCGATCAAGTTTTTTTCTCTATCCCCTAAGCTCTGGTCTTTCAAAGGAGAAAAGGTATCTTTTAAAAGAATAGGATGCGAGGAAGGAAGTAGGGTTGCTAGAGCTCTAAAAGCATAAAGAGGAGGATAAGGACAACCGTCTTTGATTGTCACAAGCCGAGCAGGACTGTCTTTAAGTGCACGGATAGAGTCGATATCCTCTAAATCCAGTTCAACAACCCCGGCTGGATCATAGCCAAATTCAGCGATGTAATCCTTTCCAGGAGGGGATTCTCTTAAAAACTTATAGCTTGAAACAGGCACAGCCACCCGAACCGGCTCATTCCCACCAATCCCTATACCCAAATCGACCTTCATTGATGGGCGTCTGTTGTATTCCATAGGCAGAGAGTAAGCCATGCTGAATTTTGGAGAAGGGGCTTGGGCTAATTCGTCGATGACTGCAATCAGCTTTTTAGCTACTGGAATTTCATATATGCTCTTTTCTGTGAGAGAAACACGAATGGTATCTCCAATACCGTCTGCAAGCAGGCTCCCTATACCAATTGCACTCTTTATTCGACCATCCTCTCCATCCCCTGCCTCTGTAACTCCGACATGCACTGGATAATTCCAATCCTCACCAAGACCCTCTAGACATTGGATGAGCTTCCTGTAAGCGCAAATCATAATCCGGGGATTAGAAGCTTTCATCGAAAACACAAAATCATGAAAACCATATTTTCTGCAGACCGCTGCATATTCCAAGGCGCTCTCCACCATGCCCTGAGGAGTATCTCCATATCGGTTCATGATCCTATCAGAAAGAGATCCATGATTTGTGCCAATGCGCAGTGCGATCTTCCTTTTTTTGCACAGCTCAAGAAGAGGTAAAAAGGCTTCTTCGATCCGTTGCAGCTCCCGGTTATATTCCTCATCAGTATAGGACCTAATTATAAACTTTTTTCGATCCACAAAATTGCCTGGATTAATCCGCACTTTTTCAACCCACTTCGCTGCTTCCATCGCCGCTTCAGGTTTAAAATGGATATCAGCGACCAAGGGTACATCACAACCGAGCTGATTCAAGCCCTTGCGAATGAATTCGAGGTTCGAAGCATCCTTTACCGTAGGAGCCGTTATTCTTACTATTTGACAGCCACTTTCAACCAGTTCAAGGGTTTCTTTTAGGCAAGCATCGGTATCCATTGTATCTGAAGTGAGCATCGACTGAACAACAATGGGATTTGATCCACCCAACCTCGCTTTACCCACCGCTACTTCTCGCGTAGATCTTTGCTCATACCTAAAAAAATTTTTTCTGTATGAGAACATGGTTGGCCTCCTTTATTTTCCATTTTCTAGCTGAGACTTTGAAACGGCTTCTTGGTTTTTAGAATGAAACTTCAATTCTTGAACATTTCCCTTGGATCTCCAAGGAATTTCTTGAACATCGAAGAAAGTCACATAAAGCATATAGCCAATAAGAAGGGTAGCAAAAAGGGTTTGAAGAGCTTCCAATAACTTTATATTCAAGGGCCTGCCTCTTATCCATTCCACGAGCCCCAGAAGTATATGCCCACCATCCAGAACGGGAATCGGAAACAAGTTAATCAGCGCAGCGTTAACATTAAATAGCACACTAAACCAAAGAGCAAGCCTCCACCCATGGGAACTTTCAAAGAGCATGTAATAAAACCTCATTATTCCAATCGGTCCACTTAAATGTTGGGGTTTGATGTCAGATTTAGGCGAGAGAACAGCTTGCAAAACATTAAACATTGCCGAAATACTCGCTTTGAGTTGTTCAAACGGTCCGGGATGAGAAAGGGTCATCTGGCCATTTAAATCCCAGAGTATACCGATTCGGGGAATCTTTTCACCCTCAGGAAAAGTGGGTTTTATATTTACTGTAAAAGTCTTCTTCCCTCTTCTAATCAAAAGGGTCATTTCCTTCTGAAGATGGGTCGAAATGTAGTCATTCAAAAGAAAGGGAGAATAAAGTTTTTGCCCATCAACCTCAAGAATTTGATCGTTAGGTTGAATAGATGCAGCATCGGCAGGGCTACCAGGGAAAACTTTAGCCACCGTAGGGGTCTGAGCGGGCATAATAAAAATCTGTCTTAAACTTTTTCTCTGAAACGCAGACCTCTCTTCTTTTATGGGAATTACGTTAAAATTCAATATTTTTCCCTCTCTCTCCACCTCAACAGCAATCGTTGATCCTTCACTACGAACGATGTTCCAAGTCACCGAATCATTGTCCATACCTTGAAAGCGGCTTACGGGATGACCATCAATTTTTAGGATTTTATCGCCCGCTTTTAAGCCCGCATGATCAGCAGGAGAATCCTTAACGACATAACCAATGACCGTCGTCATTTCGCTTTCACTCACGGGCCTACCCACAACATAAACAATCAGGGCAAATACGAGAGCCAAAAGAAGACTAAAAACGGGACCAGCAAGAGCAACAATAATCTTGTCCTTTGGAGAAACGGGAGGTAATTTGGGCTTAGAAGAGTTATTCTCTCCTTCTTTATCCTCGTTGGGTATCATCTGGGGCAGGGCAACAAATCCGCCTGCGGGTATCCATCCAAGGCTATAAGTCACTCCACCTATTTCCTTTTTCCACAGTGGATGCCCAAACCAAACTCCAAACCTCTCCACCACTAACCCTCTCCATTTTGCAGCTAAAAAATGGCCCAACTCATGAACAACAATCATGACGTTGAAAAGGAAAACCACCTCCAATAAAATGACCAGAAAATGAAGAAGCGATTGAAAAGACATGGAAATTATAAACAATTTATTCTACAAAGCACTAAAGTCGAACTCTTTTTTTTATCCACTCTCGCGCAGCTGCCCTAGACATCTTATCTGCATAGATGATCTCATCGAGTTGCGGATCTTTAATCTGTTTGTGGGTATCCAGAACATGGCGGACACAGTCCCAAATTTCAGAAAAAGAAATTTTGCCATCAAGAAAAGATTCAACAGCAACCTCGTTGGCTGCATTTAATGCGCAAGGATACGTTCCAGCTGCTTCCCCAGCAAATCTTGAAAGATTAAGAGCGGGGAAACATTTATGATCAGGTGATTCGAAGGTTAAAGAGCCAATTTCATAAAGGTTTAGAGGCCTAACAGGGCTAGGCAATCTTTCAGGAAAAGTAAAAGAAAACTGGATCGGCAGGCACATATCGGAATGGCTAAGTTGAGCAAGTTGAGAGCCATCACAAAATTCAACAAGAGAATGAATAATGCTTTGGGGGTGAATAACGACTTCGATTTGAGAATAAGGAATAGAGAAAAGATGATGGGCTTCAATCATTTCTAGCCCCTTGTTAAAGAGAGAGGCCGAATCAATAGTAATTTTTTTGCCCATTTTCCAGGTCGGATGATTCAAGGCCTCCTCAACCGTTACTTTCTTTAGCTTTTCGATACTATAACCTCTGAACGGTCCACCGGAAGCAGTAAGGATGATTCGTCTTATTGAACGCCTATCCTCAGCCCGAATGCATTGGAAAACAGCGCTATGTTCACTGTCCACGGGAATGATCTGGACATTCTTTTCCCTTATCCTCTTCATCACCACGCTACCAGCCATTACCAGGATTTCCTTGCTCGCCAAGGCAACATGGATCCCCTTTTCTATGGCTTTTAAAGTAGGTTCTAGTCCAGCCGTACCCACAATGGCCACAAGGATAATGTCCGCATCAAGCTCTTCAACTAGAGCGTTCAGGCTTTCTGGACCCCAAAACCCCTTGGAATGTGAAAATTCGTTGAACCATTCAGGCTGAAAGGACGCATTCCATAGAGCAAAAGCACGAGGATTAAATTCAAGGCACTGTTGCCTAAGCAGTTCTGACTGAGATCCTGCAGCCAAACCCACAATTTCAACCCGATCAGAAAGCTTCCTTGCCACCTCCAGAGCATTACGACCGATGGATCCAGTTGAACCAAGAATAATGACTTTTTTCCTCATGAACAAGTCAAGGAAAGGAAAATAGAGATTTTCGAAAGCCTCCTAATTTGTCGAATTTATATTCCTAGCTAACTCAAAAAGCCGATCAAATTCCTCTCTAGACCGAACCGCAAGTTCTGCTAGCATTTTCCTGTTCATTAGAACACCTGATTTCTTCAAGGCTTCCATAAACCGACTATAGGTCATCCCTCGATTTCTGCAGGCCACATTAATTCTCTGGATCCATAGAGCACGAAACTCCCTTTTTTTATTTTTCCTGTCCCTGTAGGACCAGTATCTGGCTTTATATAGGGCATCTTTAGCATACCTAAAGAGTTTGCTTCTTCTTCCTCGGAAACCTCGTGCACATCGTAGAAGCCTCTTGCGTCGTTTTCGTGACTGAGCTGAATTGGTTGCTCTTGCCATATCTACTTTCTCCTTAGCTCGTTAGCGTATCATTTAAAAAACTAGTGGTCTTAAGAAAAGGGCAGACTTTCAACAATTCTCTTTCTGTCCGAGTTGTCTACAACTTTTGGAGAACCTATTCTTCTCATCCTTTTCCTGTTTTTCGAAGAAGCCAAATGACGCCTCCCCGATCCAAAATAGAGGACCTTTCCTTTAGCTGATACTTTAAATCTTTTTGCCGCCGCTTTCTTTGTTTTTCTTCTAGCTATAGGTTTAGGCATCTTTATTTCTCCAGTCTTTTGAAATTTTTACTTCTCCTTCTGTTTTTCCTTCTCTTCTTGCTTTTGCTTTGTTGCCTCCAGTTCAGGAAGGTTATACTTTAGCATCCTTTTGTTTGCAGGTAAAGGAATAAAAGTAAGGGAAATGTTTCTACCTGCAAGTTTGGGCTCCTGTTCCGTTTGGCCTATATGAGCCAACTCCTTAATCAACCGATTCATCAGGTTCAAAGCTAAATCTTGATGGGTGATCTCTCTTCCTCTTAAAAAAAGATTGAACTTCACTTTCATGCCCTTGGCCATGAAAGCTTCTGCTTGTTTAAGCTTTATAAGAAAATCATGTTCGTTAATATTCACATGAAGCTGGATTTCTTTAAGCTTGACCGCCCCTTTTTTCGAATCTTTTTCCTTTTTGGACAACGAATATTTATATTTTCCATAATCCAGGATCTTACAAACGGGGGGATGCGCATTGGGAGAAACCTCCACGAGATCTAGTCCTTGTTGTTGAGCTCTTAGTTGAGCTTCTTGAATGGGAAGCACACCTAATGATTTACCTGTTGAATCAATGACAAGGACCTCTTTTGCTCGAATAGCATTATTAATCCGAACAAAGGTTTTCTTATTATGTTGGAAGCGGGATGATGGATGCACAGTGGAATCGCAACTTAGAGTCTACGCTCTTTATATTCAGCCGTAATAAGAGAAATAAAATGATCTAATTGCATTTCTCCAATATTACCTTTTTTTGCAGATCTAACCGAAACTCTAGACATTTGTTCTTCTTTTTTACCAACGATTAGCATATAAGGCACTTTTTCAAGTTGTGCAACTCTAATTTTTGCTCCAAGTGTTTCATTTTTTCTATCTAGATTAACTCTAAAATGATTTTGTTGCAAAATCTCTTTTATTTTTTCCCCATAATTCACAAAGGCATCGGAAACAGGGATGATTCGAACCTGTTCAGGGGCAAGCCACAAAGGAAAATGTCCCTCAAAATGCTCAATCAAAATCGCAAGAAATCGTTCAAGAGATCCAAACGGAGCCCGGTGGATGATTACCGGTAGATGAGGGTGTCCATCTTCTCCAACATAAGAAAGAGAAAACCGTGACGGTAAGTTATAGTCCAATTGGACCGTTCCCAGTTGCCATGACCTGCCAATAGCATCTTTTACAAGGAAATCCACCTTGGGACCATAAAAAGCGGCTTCTCCGGGTTCCTCCACAAAATCAAAGCCGCTCTGGGCAGCCGCTTTACGCAAATCCTCTTCAGCCTTTTTCCAGCTTTCAGGATTGCCCACATACTTCTCCTTATCTTCCCCTCTTAATCCCAACCTTACTTTCGTATCCAAAAGGCCCATTTTTTGAACAACGACTTTCACTAGCTCCAAGCAACTCAAAAGCTCACCCTCTACCTGACTTTCCATACAGAAAATATGGGCATCATCCTGGGTAAAGCCGCGCACACGGGTAAGACCCGAAAGCTCCCCCGATTTTTCAAACCTGTATACAGTCCCAAACTCGGCTATTCGAATAGGCAAATCCCTATAAGATCTCGGCTTAGAGTCAAAAATCCGGATATGCATCGGGCAGTTCATCGGTTTTAAAAGATAACCCTCAACCTCCCCTTTTTCTAAACGATTAGCCAGTTCCGCACAGCTCATGTTTTTGCTTTCAAAAGTCTTAAGCTCTTCAGGATCAAGTATCGGAGGAAACTGTGAGTCACGATAATAAGGATAATGTCCAGAGGTTCTAAAAAGATCAAGCTGACCTATATGAGGGGTATAGACTAACTGATAACCTCTTTTTAATAACTCATCGGTTAAAAAATTCTGAAGTTCCCTCCTGATCACAGCTCCTTTAGGAAGCCAAAGGGGCAGTCCTGCCCCAATCTTTTCGTCTATGAGGAAGAGTTCAAGTTCTTTTCCTATTTTACGATGATCCCTCTTTTTAGCTTGATCCAACTGGTTAAGATAATCTTCGAGTTCTTCCTTGGTATAAAAGGCCGTGCCATAGATCCTTTGCAATTGGGGATTTTTTTCATCTCCCTTGTAATAAGCACTGGCAACATGCGTAAGCTTAAATCCCTTGATCATTCCCGTGTCTTCGACATGAGGTCCTGCACAAAGATCAATAAACGGCCCATTCTGATAAAGGGTAATGGGCTCGTTGTCGGGAATCGACTCAAGAATATCGAGTTTATAGCGGCTTGGTACTTTTCTTTCCGAAAGTGCTCCCAATCTTCCTTTAAACCCTAGCTTCCTTGCTTCTTCTCTAGAGATCTCAATCCTTTTAAAAGGTTGTCTTTCGGCAATAATCCTCTGCATCCTTTCTTCGATGGCCGGAAAATCCTGCGGGCTAATCCGATGATCCAGTTCTACATCATAATAAAAGCCTCCTTCTACAGGAGGTCCCGCTGCTAACTGTGCATCAGGCCACAATTCCAAAAGAGCCGTAGCCAACACATGAGCCGCAGAATGGCGCAACTTTTCAAGTTCGTTCATCATACCAAACCCTTAAGAGGTAGTTTTATTTTAATCCAATGTTTAAAAATAGCTTTCTCCTCGCCCACCCTCAATGAAGCTATCGAAACAAAAATCTAAACCCATCTTTCATTTCTCATTTAACTCTTACAAGCAAGGGATCGCTTTGAACCGCTTAAAATTTTTCTTTTTTTCAAGTACAATAAAACAAAAGATAAAGCCAATGTAAACAGGGAAAGAATTTGGCCTTGGGTAACAAAGCCAAAGTAATAACCGATATGTAGATCGGGCTCTCGAAAACATTCTCCAAGGATTCTCAGCAAGCTATAACTAAAAAGAAAACCTATCGAAACGGATCCAGCCGATTTTTTACGGAAACGCAAATAAGTCAAAATTCCAAAGAGTACCACTCCTTCGAGCAGTGCTTCATAAAGCTGAGAGGGATGTCTCGGCACAGCCTGTCCATTAATCATAGGGGCATCCGGAAAGATCACCCCCCATGGAAGCGTGGTGGGCCTGCCCCAAAGTTCACCATTAACAAAGTTGGCCAACCTTCCAAAAAATATACCCACAGGGGCCAACCAAACAGCTGCATCAGCGATATGGAAAAAAGGGACTTTCCACTTCCGGGAAGCCCAAAATAGAACAATTAAAACGCCCAAAATACCCCCATGGCTGGACATCCCCCCCTTCCATATTTGGAAAACAAACCAAGGTTCTCTCACGGTATGAAAGAAGTCATAAAGAAGACAATAACCAAGCCGACCCCCGATCATAACTCCACCCAGGGCTATCCAGAAGACAAGATCATCGATCTGGCGAGTGGAAAGCTCAAGCAATCCATGTTTTCTTTGCCACCTCATCCCTAACCACAGGAAGAAAAACCCAAGGGCATAAGATAGTCCATAATACCGAATGCCAAAACCATTAGAAAACTGGATGAGAAAAGGACTGAGGTGATGAACAAAATAGGCGATCATCAGAAATTCAAGGAAAAATAAGATAATGGACAAAAAAACATTTTAGAAAGGCTTTGACTTCCAACTTCCTTCTTACTAAAATCCTTCATAATTAGCAATTAAAAAAGCTTACTTGCAATCATACTCAAGCCAGCGAAGAGTAGGAGTCTAGACGGTGGAAAATGATTAATAAAAAGAAAAACAAGGAGGTTATCCCATGAAAACACTTATCAAACTTTCTGTTGTCATGATGTCTTTAGGTCTTGCTTTCGGTCCACTTTGCAGCTTTGCGAAACCCAAAGCTCAACAAGTTCAAGACGAAACTAAACCTGAAAAAAAATCAAAGAAACATCATAAAAAAGAGAAAAAAGAAGAGAAGAAAGATCAAAGTTCTTCCAAATCCTAATCACCCATTGGCTTTTTTCCCATTGGCCGGATGATAGGTACCGCTTAAACTACCTTTCCTCTTCGCTGGTTTAAGTAAGTAAAGAGTCCCAAGTTGCCCGGTTTTTGTCTCTTCAGCATAAAAAAGAGATCTATCTCTTAGCTTTTTAACAGCCAATATTCGATACTATCGAAAAGGGCTAACCAAGATGCCTCTACAATATCATGCGAAACTCCGACCGTAGACCAGCTCTTTTTCCCATCAGTTGACTCAACCCATACACGAATAGATGACGCAGTGCCCTCTTTAGAGTCCACAATCCTGACTTTATAGTCTTCCAAGCGGACCTGGCTAATTTCAGGATAAAACTTTGCAAGCGCCTCGCGCAATGCCCTATCTAAAGCATGGACAGGCCCATCACCTTCAGCAACGGTGTATATCCTTTCTCCTCGAATAGACAGCTTAACTGTTGCTTCGCAAACTTTGTAATTTTTCGAAGGAAGCTGGCGGATCGACACGTGGTATTCCATCAAATTGAAAAAGGGAGGATAAGGAGAAAGTGTTTTCTTCAGCAATAGAGCGAAAGAGGCTTCTGCCGATTCAAATTCATACCCTTTAGCTTCCAACTCTTTGATTTTATTGAGAACCCGCTGGATGTTAGGGTTGTTTTCTTCCAAAATGATGCCCAAATCCTTGGCCTTGAGAATGATATTGGATTTGCCAGAAAGCTCTCCCACTAAAACCCTTCGGTTATTACCTACGGCCGAAGGATCAATATGCTCGTAACTTCTCAGCACTTTCTGCAAGGCATTAACATGCGTTCCACCCTTATGGGCAAAAGCGGACTTGCCTACGAATGGAGCCCTAGGATTGGGTTTAATGTTGGCAATTTCATCTACAAAGAGAGACAACTCCCTCAGTTCTTTGAGTTTTCCAGGTGGAAGGACTTTCTGACCCATCTTGAGTTCAAGATTGGCTATCACTGAAATTAGATTACAATTTCCAGTTCTTTCACCATAACCGTTAATTGTTCCTTGAACTTGCTGAACTCCCGCCTTTACAGCGACAAGAGCATTGGCAACAGCCAGCTCACAATCATTGTGTGTATGAATTCCCAAAGGAGTCTTGCAATGCGCTAAGACATCTGTCGTAATCGTCCCGATTTCCCAAGGTAACGACCCGCCATTGGTATCACAAAGAACAATGTAATCGGCTCCCGCTTCCTCAGCTTCTTTGATACACTCCAGCGCATAGGCTTTGTCCGCTTTATAACCGTCAAAAAAATGCTCGGCATCGAATATAACTTCACGGCCATGAGATTTTAAAAACTTTATAGAGTCCCTAATCATAGCCAGGTTTTCCTCAGGAGTAGTCTTCAATACCTCAAGAACATGGAAAAGCCAGCTTTTGCCAAACAAGGTGATGACGGGGCTTTGCGCCTCTAGCAGTAGCTTTATCTGCGGGTCTTCCTCCACATGCAGCTGAGCCCTACGGGTACTACCAAAAGCGGCGATCTTTGCCTGTTTTAGCTCTAAATCTTTTAAGTGGGTAAAAAAAGAAAAATCTTTAGGATTGCTCCCTGGCCATCCTCCTTCAATATAATTTATTCCAAATTCATCTAATCTCTTGGCAACACGGAGCTTATCAGATAATGAAAAATGGATGGCTTCCCCCTGAGACCCATCCCTTAAAGTCGTATCATAAAGAACCAATCGGCTCGGATTTACTGTATTCATCGCTGAAAGAATAACCTTCTCATAAAATAGGGAGAAATCAAATAGGATTTAATCTAGACAAGATAAATAAAAAAAAGATAAATTAATAGGATGCAAATTCAGATTTCATCACCAACCGTAAAGTTGACCGATGCTCTTTACAACCATATTGAATCGAAATTTGAAAAATTGACCCGAATTAACGACCGGATCCTTTCAGCCCAGTTGAACATTCATCACGAACCGGCAAAAGCTGATATTAGCCATCAAGCTTTTTCCATAAAAGCCAGATTATACATTCCAGGGAAAGACATTGTTGCTGAAGATCGTGGCCATGACCTCTATCAAGCCGTTGATCTCATCGTTGACCGCTTAGCTAGACAACTCAGGAAAAGAAAGACAGATCTCACCGATAAATCAAGGGACACTTCAAGAGAGTTTAAAGAAAAAGAAAAATAACCCTATTGTTTCACTGAATATAAAAGAAAGAAAGAAGGAAGAGGGAGTTGTTTTCTTAAGGCCTGTGGGGCTAAGGATATAACTCAATTTTTAGTTAAAACGACTGGCAGCAAAAGAGGGATAAAAGAAGTATAAAACAACTGATTTTTTAACTTTTTAAAAGGGTCCATTGTTCTCTGGCTGCATCAATCAAGGGCTTTAATGTTTTTGAGCTGAAATCAAAAGGCAAACCTGCTGCCTGGAAAAGCTCCCTGAGCGGTTTTGATCCACCCAAAGACAACGCATAAAGGTAACGTTCAAGGGCTGTCTTCAGGTCTTTTTTGGCTTCGATCCAGAAGGCTAATGCCCCCATTTGAGCAATGCCATATTCGATATAATAAAAAGGAATCTCAAAAATATGAAGCTGTCTGTGCCATAAATAGCGTCGGACTTCTTCATATCCCTCCCAATCCACTATTCCCCCAAAGCGGGCCATCAACCTCTCCCAAATCCGAGCACGATTCTCCCTGCTTTGATCAGGACTTGTGTAGAGTTCCTGCTGAAAGCCATCGACCGTCGCCATCCAGGGGAAAAACAGAAGGATACCTTCGAAAAGCTTTCTATTAGCCCTTTTAAGTTCTTTTTCCGAATAAAATTCGTCTAAATATGAGGAGGCGAACAGTTCCATGGACATCGAGGCAACCTCACAAAACTCAAGAGGAGCTGACCGGTAATCGTAAAGAAACTGTTCTCTTGCTGCCAAGGAATGAAAAGCATGTCCAGATTCATGGAGCAAGGTTTCTAGATCTCGATGTGTTCCTACGGCATTCATAAAAATAAATGGAAGACGTGCCAAGGACAGTGTACTTTGATATCCTCCTGGAGCTTTCCCTTTTCTGTTTTCCAAATCAACAAGTTTTTTCTCTCCTAAAACCTTATAAAAACTCCACAGTTTCGGATCCAGCTTCTTGAATATATTGCCGACTCTATCAAAAAGCTCTTCTGCTGTTTGAAAAGGCCTCAAAGGTTGACCCCCTTCAGGATCTACGGCAAGGTCCCACGGCTTTAATTGAACCAAACCCAGTTGCTCTTTCCTCCAATTTTCAATCTCTTTTTGCACAGGAACAACTGTCTGCTCTATAGCTTCAGCAAGTTTCAAACAGTCTTCAGGGGTATAATCGAAACGTTGATATTTCTCAAAAATATAGCTGCGGTAGTTATCGAAACCAGCAGTTGTGGCAATCTGATTACGGAGGGAGAGCAGCTTATCAAAAATATCCTCAAAAATCTCTTTTTTTTCTAGCCTCTTATTGGCGATGATCTCCCATACTTGTTTCCTTCTTCCCCTATCCTGTTCTTCAAGGAAACGGCTTAATTGGACAAGAGTATATTCTTTGCCTTCGTATTCGGCCGTGAGCCCTCCTGAAATCTTCTGGTATTGTTGACAAAGCTTTTCTTCTTCGACTTCCCTCTGCACATTTTCTTCTCTATAAGTTTTCAACTGGCTTAAAACTGATCTTTTGAAAACCGCATACGAAGAATCGAGAGCGTTAAAAAAAGGATTAGAGGCAAGTTGACTTAAAATAGCCATTTGCCTGGGTTTTCTCAACGGTTCGACCACCGTAATCACATAAAGATATCTTTTTTCCCTTTCCTCGTCGTCTGTCTGGCAGGTCATCGCGATATAACGCTTTGTCCTTTCCTCATCGAGTGCTTCTCTGAGTTCATCATAAAAGCCGATCCAACGTTTGAGATCTTCTACGCTATGAACATTCTGCAGCTCTTTTTGAAGCCTCTCCCATAAAGCACATAGGTTTTTTTCCTCCAGTATATCTTTATCTGGTTCTAGGAACTGTAAGGGTTCAAAGGAAGAAAACTCTTCAAAAGCCATCTTGTTCATATCCATTTAGTCCTCTTTAATTTTAAACATCTGCCAGAAATTTTGGAAAGCTCTATTCCAACTTCTTTCTTTTCTTATCTTTTCAGCCATTTCTATTCTCGATTCCCATGAGAGGGGGTGATCGAGATAAAAGCTGATGGTTTCTGCCCATTCTTTTATGTCTTTAGTTTTACAAATCCTTCCCACTCCCAGCTGACTGACTAGTTCAGAAGGTCCTCCTACATCCGAAACTATTGCAGGAACCCCCGAAGCCATGGCTTCAAGAACAACATTGCCAAAAGTATCCGTTGTGCTTGGAAAAACAAACAAAAAAGAGGAAGCATAGGCCTTGCTCAGCTCAAGACCTGTCAAAATCCCAGTAAAGATAGCTTCCGGAACAAGTTTTTGCAATTCTTCCCTAAAAGGCCCTTCCCCTACAAAGGCAACTGAAAATCGCTTTCCTTTTGCCCATAAGTAATGAGAAAGCTCAGCCAGGAAGGCCAACTCCTTCTCCTTTGAAATCCTCCCAACATAAAGAAGAACCGGCGAATCCAGTCCGTATTTTTTCCAGAACGAAGGATCAAAATAGGAAGGACTAAACATATCCACATCAATACCTCTGGGGAATAGAGCCAGTTTTTCAGGGGAGATCCCTCTTTGAATCCAACAATGCTTATAATATTCGGAATTGACCAGGATCTTGTTCAACTGTCCGTAAAACCATTCCATGTACCTCCAAGCCAATGTTTCCATCCACGAATCATCACTCAAGAAGCGGGCATACTGGGGAAAATCGGTATGATAGATCCCCATCATAGGAATTTTAAGAATTTTCCCTATCAAAAGAGCACATAGTCCCACCGGACCCGGAGTACTGATCACAAGATGAGAAAAATCTTCTTTTTTGACATAATCCATAATTTCCAAGAAAGGAGGGAAACTTAACTTCTGCAGCTTATATTCGGGAATCTCGAACTCACCCACCGGTTCAAAATTTTTCACCGGGATATCCAACTCTTTTAATTGACTTCTTGAAATCACCAGTTTCAAATAAGCATCTTGCTTATAGGCGGTTTTCGCCATCGCTTGGATCGTCCGAGCTACCCCATTGACATCATCAATGGTATCGGTAAACCAAGCCACCTTAATTTCAGAGAGTTCCTTGGGAAGACATCCCATATATCTGAGTGCCAGTTTTCTCAAAAAGGGCTTGTTGACAGACTGTTCAAAAAAAGCCCACAAATAGGGCATGACAGCGATCCCCAAGGGGAGAAAACCGGAGAGGGATTGAAAAGCGTCAAGATAATCTCCTTTTTCAAGCCTGGAGACAAATTGCAAAAAAAGCCTATAGGAAAGCTCGTTTACAATCTTGGATGCTATTCGAAAAGAACGGATTATGGGTTTTTCAGTTGAATTGACGATCGCATCGAGCATCTGTTTTGTTTTCGAATCGGTCAAAAAACCGATAAACTGTTTTGTTAGAGTTGATCCTTCAGTTAACCCTACGTAATTGAAAGCTTGACCTGTCCGGATCGCTTCGGCCAAATGACCCACCCTTTCAGCGAAAGAAAAAGCTGTAGGATTTTGCCCTTTGATAAACCTCTCGGCGATCTTCCCAACGAGCTCCGCAGTCAAAGGGGCTTTTTGCTTAAGCCGACCTAGAGCAAATTTAAAAAAAGTGTTGTAAAAACCGGTAGAAACTTTCAAAGGATCTCCCATTTCTCCTTGAACTCTTCCCTCACCCCTAAACAGCGAGTCAAAAAAACCTTCAATCCCATCCCCTGCCTTTGCCTCCGTCCATGCAGAAGCAACCGAAAGTCCTCCGTGGTCGTTGGATCCTCCAACGAAAATTTTTTCATGGGGTCGGCTTACCATGGAAGCCATACCCTGCCTTTGTTCAAAATCCTCGATATGTTTGGGAGTCAATGCACCAAGACAAAGGGAAAGAATTTTTTGAGACAGGGGTTCTAATGCCCCATTACAGACTTCAAATCCTTTAAAAAGAAGGATCATTTTTTCAAAATGATCCGTCGTGAGTTTTGAGTTTAGACTTTTCAAGGGATGTGCAACAGCATGGGGTATATTTTTTTCTACAAGGTAGCGGGAAAGCTCAAATACGTTCAAAGAGAGTTCTTTGAGTGTCTTAAAATCAAGCTCGTCAAAATGCCAAATTAAAAGATGGATTTCACAGCCATCGGGGAAAAAAGTGGATAATTCTACCCCTAAGAAAACATCCTGGTATTTTTCCATTAACTCCAAGCAACCTTCAATCCGGTTGTGATCGGTAATCGTTTTCCATCGCATTCCTTTGGATTGAAGTTTCTCATAGAGCTCTTGGGGGGGAGTGCAACTCTGGGGAAAGCCAATACGCCTAAGGACCCACTCAGAAGGTCGGTCTGAATAACTCGAATGAACATGAAGATCAACTTTTGACCAGGATTCCATAAGTTTGCGGCTCCATGCCCAGATCAAGAAAATGCTTAACGATCCTTTCAAGCTGCGACCACAAAGAACGATAATCGCTGTCCTCGGGATGAACGGCTACCCTTACATAAGCCTTTTTCCTTTTAATACAGTTGTTTTTGAGCCAGCCATTCCATACTTGGGAAATAGATCTTCTCCACAGTGATCTATTCGACCAACAAAGAGAAAATGAATAAATATAAGAAGGATTGGAACTTTCAAGTAAAATAATTCGGTCAATCGCTGCGGTATAGCTGAAGCGCTCTTTTCGAAGCCAATCCAATAAGGGGGGCTCATAAAGCCATCCTGGAGCAATGAAACCCTTCGACTGCCACCCTAGATTCATGAACATTTTTTTTGCTTGAACAAGCCTCTCAATCGCCTCTTTTTCTTCAATATTGAGGAATTCAGCTTCCTGTTGTGTATAAAATTGCGTCCAAAAAAGCTGAGAAATTTTTTCGGTTATTCCTAACCGGTCGTGATAAAAACCATGTATAATCGGCTCATCCCCTGCCTGTATACGGCTGGTTACCCAATTGCAAAACTTTTCATCCTCCTCGATAGATTTTTTGTGGTGATAATAAGGAATGATCAGCAAACCCATCTTGCTCACTCCCCAAGACAAAAGCTGTTCTCTTTGTTTTTCGATTTTGGAGCTGTTCAGGGGATGAATGTCATGGAGGGTGACAAAAAGGCTCCTTTCGATCATAGGTCTGGTCAAAAAAGATATCTATGCTTTATTTGGAATAGAGCAAAGGGGTTTTTTTCAAATCTTTTATTACAGTATAAAGAAAAACTTTTGAGTGATAATACTCTTTGTACTTGGTTACCTCTATGCTGTTAAGTACCTGGAATCCAAACCGATGGAAAAGAGCAGGTTTTCTCCTTTCTCCAAAGACGACTATCTGTCCATAAACTTGGCTATAACCCCTTGAAAGGAGATAAGACAAAAAGCTATCAATGAGTTTTCTTGTTGTCGTAGGGCTTTTTGCTTTCGGTAAAAGATTAATATGAAAATGTGGACAATTTTTGGGAGCCGGTGGGGTTTGCTTTCGTCCAAAGAAAAGAAGCCAATGGATATATTTTTTTGTCGAAGGCTTATAAGGCTTAAAGAAATAACGGAACATAACCTTGAATAATAAATAAGGGCTAACCCAAAGATCATACCAGAATTTGACCTTTGGCTTGCAACAACCAATAATATAACCCACAACCTCTCCGTCTATTTCACAAACAAAGGCCGACTCCGGTTCCATATCGGTGTAGTAACGAGTTAGAAAATCAGCAAAAAGTTCCCTGTCCTCAAAAATGGGATCGATCGGCTTACCTAAAAAGCCGGTATCAGCACATATCTTGCGAACCGCTTCCCTGTCCTGAGGACAAAATTTCCGAATAATCGGTTCTTTGTATTTCTTTTCTTCAAGGTTGATTTCCTTGTTAGCTGTAAGATTTATCAATGAGCTTGGGTCGTCCATATTGTGCTGCAAGCGCTTCATTCGAATGATTTTGAAAACCTTTCCAGCAATTTTAAAAACCTGCTTGAGTAGAGTTTTAAGGGAAACCATTCCTTCTGAGTCGGTAAGACCAACGGGCTTGCCCTTTATCCATTACTCCATTTTTTTGTAATGGAGCTTACTTTCTAGGCCACAAGCAAAAGTCTTGGCCCTCCATTCACATCTTGACAAGTGGTTTCTTTCTCTTCGATTGTTCTATATGTTAGCATACATTTTAAGTTTGCACGCTGTATATCGATGCTCTCCATCTATTCCCAGGTGACTAAAGGGGATTACGGTCCTCTGGTAGTCCCCCATTCCTCTAAAATGCTCTGTTTATGACCATTCAGTTTTTCGCCCCCTATCACTCTCAAGTAATATTCCCATAAGGTCTTAAAAACCTGATCCCATCCATATTTTCCTCTTACTTTCCGAGAGAGCTCCAAACCTAACTCTCTAAGATCGGTCTTGCGAAAATTCCTTATTGCTTCAGCAAACGCACGCGGGCAATTTTTCCGTGGCCAGTACTCCAATCCTCCTTCAATCTGCTCTTCCATGTTTGTCCCATAAACTCCTATAACGGGGCATCCACAAGATTGACTTTCAATCGTCACCAGGCCAAATGTTTCGACTATTCCAGGATGAACAAACAGATCTGCACTCCGGTAACTGCGAGCAAGATCTTTCTTGGAATCCAGGTAAGGAATCCAGACAATTCTGCCTAATTTTTTCTTAAAGTCCAAGACAAGGCTCCTTAAAGGGCCATCTCCAATGATCAGAAGCCAATAATCGCTTCCAGGCTGTTTTTCAAGCAGGCAACGGAAAGTTTCAAGAAGTAAAATAAGGTTTTTTTCTTTAGAGAGCCTTCCTACATAGAGAAGCAAAAAAGCATCGGCAGGTATTTCCAGCTGTTCTCTCCAGCTTTCTTCTTTGGTGCCCGGGTTGAAGTGCTCCGTATCCACACCAAGGGGTAGAGGAACGGAATTAATAAGCCCCCAGTTTTTAAGTAAATCGCAAAGTTTATAAGAGGGAACAACCGTGAGCTTAAATTTTGAAAAAAGTTTGACAATATAACTTTTGGCCATGCTTCTGAATGCTGCTTCGAGAAGTTTTCCCCCATAACGGGAGCATGTTCTTAAGTAAGCCTCCGGAAAATGGCTATGGTAGAATCCTATAACAGGAATTTTAAGTCTGCGGGCTTTCTTCAAGACAAACCATGCCAACTGGTAAGGATCGCCAACTTCAATGACGTCAGGCTTGATCTCATCTATGAGGCAAGATAAAGCTTTCAAGTTAAAAATTACTCTATATCTAGAAGTTTTATCTAGCCGGGGTGATCTAATCGTTATCGTATGGACAGATTGATCCACAAAATGTTGATTTTTTTCTCCAGGAATAATCAAGTAATGTTCATCTTTGCCTAGGCGGCGGACATAATCCTGTTTTTCAGAAAGATATCGTTTTACTCCACCACTTCGAGGGGAATAAAACTGGGTTATGTCACATATTTTCATCACATTTATAATTTTCTCTTCTCTACCCTTTCTCTAATAAGTTTTTATTTTCCGTTTTAAAAATCAGGGTAAGATAGAAAAATTCCATACAATAATAGCTTTAGAAAATATATTTTCCATAACATATCCTCAATTTTGATTAATTTTCTCAATAGAACTATCAAACCCAAGCTCCATCCACTCGCAAAGAAGTCCCTGATCTTTTTATTTCTTTCTTAAACCCCTATTTGGGGTTTTGGTATTCAACCTGCTTTAAGTCTTATCGTGACTATCCATCGATTCGATTGAAGACAAAAAAAAATTGCTTTTGGCTTATTCCTATTTCAATATCAACCCGTTATTGGATAGACTATTGTTTTTGGATCTTTCGACTATAAAGAGAATCTTTGCTTTGTTTTTGTTTTTTGGGATTATTGTCCAGGCTGCATTCTCCACCAACATCCAACAGGAAACCCTTGCAGAACTCCAAAAAGCTCTTGATGAAGGAGGGATTGCCGTAGAAAGCAGGCCTCCAGCCCTTTCTCTTTCCGGCTTCCTCGATAGCAGCTACACCTACAACTTCATTTCCGCACATTCGGGCAAAACAGCTCAACAAACCGCTCAAATCCCTACACGGATGGACAGCGACGGGATCGCCGGGGGAGGATGGAATCTCAACCAAGTCTACCTAGTCCTTGAAAAACCCCTCTCCGAGCTCAACGATTGGCAGGCTGGATTTAGAACTGACCTTATGGTTGGACAAGACGCGGCTTCCATGGGTATGCCCGATAACCTCGTAGGCTTATCCAGCCCGAACAGCAATGGATTAGCTTTGAACATCTCTTCATTTCTTTTGGCCCAGGCTTATGCCCAGTTTAGAGTCCCAGTGGGTAACGGGATAGATTTGAAAATGGGCAAATTCATGTCTCCTTTTGCTTTTGAACTGATGGAAAGGCCCGCCAACGTGAACTTTTCTTATGGGCTCATCTTTTCTAACCTCATTCCTGAAATTCTCGTTGGATTTGAAGCTATTTATCCCTTTTCCAGCTCCCTAGAGCTGACCTTGGGCATTACGGATGGGGGATTTAATACAGCAAGGGGAGGATTTCCTTTTTTTGGTGAAGTTAACAACGAACCCTTTTCTTCCCTTTTCCTCGGTTCTTTGCGATATGAAAGTCCCAAGAAAAATGCACTTATTAGCTCATCACTTCTTATTGGACCCAACGGAGCCAATCCCCCAGGCTTTGGTTTATATCCTCTTTTTGCTGGGGCTGGAGTTTTCAGGGAAAGTCCTTACAACCGCTCTGCTCCATTTGTTCTTGGGGATATCTACGGATCATGGATTCCACAAGCCAGCCATGACAGGCTGCTTGTGGCTTTCGAATTTACAGGAGGCTTTTACAATAGGGGAGTAGCCCTTCCTTCTGATCCCTTAGTTCAAAGAGCATCAGCTAATTGGTATGGCGCCAGTTTGTGGATGAAATACCAGCTTACAGCCCTTTTCAGTATCGCATTCAGGCAAGACTGGATTGAAGGATCAAACAATGAAATTCTCTACCAGCATGTGGGTCGCACCGACATATGGAGTTCAACCCTGACTTTCCGCATTGACCTGTGGGAAAACATGATGCTGAGAGTTGAAGGAAGAATGGATTGGGGAAAAGACGTGGCCGGAGAAATTCTTTTGCCCTTAGGTCTTCCCGGAGTACCCGTATCAACAGGTCCGGCTTTTTTTGCTGCCCTTGAAGCTGCTTATACTTTCTGGTAAAAGATATTAATTTGTATTAATTTCTTTTGTTGTATCCGTGCTTTGGATTAGTTTTCATTATGCAAAACAAACAGGTCATTCTTGTCAAAAAACCCGAAGGGCTTATTGACGAATCCCATTTTTCGGTTGTTTTTACAGATGTCCCTTCTCCCAAGGAAGGAGAAGTGTTGATCAAAAATCACTACGTTTCAATCGATCCTTATTTAAGGCTTCTCAGTGAGGAACCCACAACCTTCAGCAGGGGAGTAAAGGTAGGAAGCCGTATGGAAAGTTGGTCAGTAGGTGAAGTGATTGAATCCAAATCTCATTCTTTTGAGCCTGGCCAATACGTTCTTTGCTACTTAGGATGGCAGCAATATGGGGTCTGCGAAGGAAGAGACTTAAGAAAAATCGATCCTTCCCTTGCACCCTTACCCGCATTTCTAGGCGTACTCGGGATGCCTGGAATAACCGCTTATTTTGGAATATTCCGATACGGTAAGCCTCAAGCAGGGCAGACTGTTCTCATTTCCGCAGCTTCTGGTACGGTTGGAATGACCGCTGGACAGTTAGCCAAGATGCATAGTTGCAAAGTTATAGGGATTGCTGAAACCGATGAAAAATGTCAATACCTAGTAGAAGAACTCCACTTCGATCATGCGATCAATGTTTCAAGAATAAAACTTGAAGAAGGAATTAAGGCCTATGCTCCTGAGGGGCTTGATCTTTACTATGACAACGTGGGAGGAGAAACCCTTGACACCGCCCTTTTGTTCTTAAGAAAGAACAGTCGGGTCGTGATCTGCGGCATGATTTCCCAGTACAACCTTAAAGCCCCCTATGCCCTTAAAAATTTCGAACGCTTACATTCAGCCCGGGCTACACTTAAAGGCTTTATCGTAGCCGACCTTATGAGTGATTGGCCTGATGCCATAATCAAACTGGAAAAATGGGTAAAAGAAAAAAAATTGAAACACAAGGAAAATATCTTTCATGGACTTGAAAGTGCTCCCAAGGCCTTAAATTCCATTTTTACAAAAGCACCCATAGGAAAAACTGTTGTAGAAGTTTAAGGAGGAAGGGTTAGCTGATCAATTCCAACAAGGCGGATAAAGGGATTTCAACCCAAGAAGGTCTACTACCCAATTCATAACCTACTTCATATATGAGCTTTTCAAGTAGAAAGAAGCCTAGCAGCGGCTGCAAATATCTTTCAGTAGTTGGTAAAAGGAGCGTTCCCCATGCTTTTTGCTTGTAAGTCTCTAAAAAGTTTTTTGAAATTTTTAAATACCATTGGATAGCCAGCTCTTTTTCAAAAGGATCTTCTCTTTCTTTAGCCTTGAGACAACAGTAGGCTACATAATGAAATGACCGCATCATTCCCGCCACATCTCTCAAGGCCGGCCAGCGAATTTTCCTTTCCTCCATGGTTCTGTTGGGTTCCCCTTCAAAATCGATAATCAGGTAATCGGATCCTGTCCATAACACTTGGCCTAGGTGATAATCACCATGAGTTCTTATTTTATAAAGGCATCCTTCTTCGACCTCAGCGATCTTTTCCTCTAGCCTTTGTCGAACCCTGTCCTTTAAAGAAGAAAAGGAAAGATTTTTTTTCGATAACAACACGTTAAACCAGGGATTTGTTGTCGCATCCGCCCATCTCTCATCCATGAGTTGCAAGGTCTCATCAAAAAGAAAACTGAGATCTCTTTTCTCTAGGGGCTGTGGTTCAAAAGAGGCTATCCCTTGAGCATCCGCTAAGCCAAGATGGAGTTCAGCTGTTCTTTGCCCAAGCAAGGAAGCATCAGGGCCAAAATAATCGCTCTGTAATTTTTCGTCAAGCCACCGGTCCACTTCAGCGCTAGGAATACTTCTAGCTTGCTCAATACATCGAGACAAAGCTCCCAAAGCCCTCTTCCAACCGCTCCCCTGGTTATGAACATAGGTGGTCAGCAGGCCAACAGTATAATTTGTAGCCTCGATGAAGAGTTCAATTTTACCCATGCAGGCAGGAACGTGGGCAAAAGAAGACTTTTCTGTAAGAAACGAAAGAATCTCGACCTCTGGGTTCTCTCCCGGCTCAAGCTTTCTGTAGAGTTTCAAAAAAAATTGGTTGTTTAATACACAAGAACTGTTGGATTGTTCCAGGGATAAAAATTGTACTTTAACATCATCCGGTGCGTTCCAAGAGCGTAAAAAAGAAGAGCCATAACCTTTTAATTTGGCTTTTCTCCCATAGAGCTCAGTTTCTTTAGCGATCAGATCAAAGAACAATCGACACCACTTTGTTTTTGTTGTAGCCTCCAGGTATCTTATGGAATGCTCTGGATCAAAAAACAGCTCTTCTTCTTGACTCCGTTGGCTGGACTTTATTTTCTCTAGAGGCAAAGAATAGAGTTCACGCTGGCCATCGGTATAAATAACCCAGAAAAAAAGAAGACTGAACTCATTTGTAGGATTAAGAGAAAATTCTTCTTCAACATCAACTTGTTTTATGGTTTTTGATTTAGAAGAAAACCACCGACAACGAACCAAATAAGCTTGTAGAGCCTCTAACAGTGCCTTTTGCCTATGGGAAGTAAGGCAAAAAAAAGACTCCATGAATTTCAATTTTATTCTTTCTTTTATTAATGTCAGGGAGAAAACGAGCCATCTTGGGACAATCGAAAGATATGGGCAGGGCAGTTTTCAGGATCAAGTTTCACAAAGTTCCATTCTCCATGCCAAGTGTAGGTGACATCCGCAAGAAGATCGGTCAGCTGAAAGGGTTTGGAATGATCTAGCCCAGCCAACGATGGAGGAAAATGAACCCAACCCATCTCGGTATTCCTGCTCGTGTTTACAACAATAAGAAGAGGATCTCCCTGTCCAGGTAGAATTTTAAGATAAGCGAGCAGCCTTGGATTATCGGTTTGTATAAACTGGATGTTTTCCGTTCTCTGCAAGGCCAGATTATTCTTCCGGATATGGTTAATTTTGGTAATGAACTCTTTTATATTGCCAGGAGCATCCCAATCCCAATGTTTAATTTCGTACTTTTCAGAATCTTTATATTCTTCCTTTCCTGGTTCAAGGGGAACATTAATACAAAGTTCGAAAGCTGGACCATAAATCCCATAATTAGAGCTCAGGGTCGCTGCTAACACAAGTCGCATTTTAAAAACTGACGGTGGTGCATACTGGAGATAACTTGGCAAAATATCGGGAGTATTAGGCCAAAAATTAGGTCTAAAATACTCAACGAGCGATGGGGATACCAACTCCTCCATGTAAGCCCTAATCTCTGAGGCTTCTGATCTCCAGCTAAAATAGGTATAGCTTTGAGAAAACCCGCGCTTGGCTAATCCATAAAGCAATTTCGGCCTTGTGAATGCTTCAGAAAGAAAGAGAGTATCGGGATAATCCTTTTTGATTTCCCATAGAACCCACCGCCAAAACTCCAACGGCTTGGTATGAGGATTATCTACCCGAAAGATCCTGATGCCCTGCTCTATCCAAAAAACGAATATACTTTTGAGCTCTTCCCATAAGGCTTGCCAATCCTCCGTTTCGAAATCAAATGGAACTATATCTTCGTATTTTTTGGGAGGATTTTCGGCATACTGTACAGACCCATCGGGTCTCCATTTAAACCAGGAAGGATGCTCGATCAGGTAAGGATGATCTGGAGAACATTGAAAAGCGATGTCCAATGCTACTTCTATGCCATAATCAGCAGCCTTATTTACAAAATGTTTGAAGTCTTCCAGGGTACCTAAAGCGGGATGGACCGTTTTATGTCCTCCTTCGGCCGATCCAATCGCCCAAGGACTTCCTACGTCCTCCAGCGAGGCGATCAAAGCATTGTTCTTGCCCTTTCTTGCCTTTTTCCCGATAGGATGGATAGGAGGCAAATAAACGATATCAAAGCCCATAGCCGCAATTTCAGGTAGAAGTCTTTCACATTCCTTGAATGTTCCATGCCGACCAGGAACCGTACTCCAAGACCTGGGGAAAAATTCATACCAACTGCTAAATTGAGCCTTGGCACGTTCTACAAAAATAAAAAAAGGCCTATCGGATTCTACAGATAAACTTCTATCTGGATTTTTTGAAACCAGTTCTTGCAAGTAGGGATTTTTAGCCAAGTGTAACCTTTGGACCAGCGATAACCGTTCATCCTTGAGATTATCTATCCAGTTTTTGATTTCCTTGTTTTGGGTAAAAGAGAAATTTTTTTCAAGCAACCCTATCCCAATGGACAACTCCACCGCGATCTCTTCGTCGTTTTCTGCTAACTTATGAATTTTTTCCAACCAATTTTGAAAATGATCTATCCATCCGATGATTTTCCCCTCGTATATTCCCAGATTTTCTAAAGGAAATGAGGCTTCCCATTCATCATTTCCAAGATCCACCATGGGGATCTCAATCCATTGGCTTTGAGCAATATGTTTAAAAGCAAGACTAACCGAGATCCTCTCATGTCCATCGGAAAAGACATGAGCACGAACAACCATTGTTTGCCCAATTATCCTTTTCAGGGGAAAAGCACCACAATCCACCGAGGGAATAATCCGTTCTATAACAATCCTTTTTCTGCCATCGATAGGCATGGGAGACTTTTGAAGATCATTGCGAGATAAAGACGATTGCATCGCTTTAATAACAAAGGTTTAAAGTTTTTCAGCTTTTTTACTTTTTGAAATTAAAGCCAAAGAACTAAAGAATTTTTATTTTTTTGTATTTTTAACTTTTAGCTTGTGCTTCAACAAAAAAAAGAATTTTAGGAAAGACCAAAGGGAAAAATCCCATCTTCACCCCGAAAACGATGCTTGTTTATATCATTCGGCAACTGCTTATCTTCGCCAGCGGGATGATCCTCAAAAAAATCCCCTTCATCTTCTGCAGGAAAAACTTGATAACCCGAAAGTTTCATGTCGATCTGTTCCAATTTCTGCTCAATCCTGTCGAACCGTTCATTAAGATGTTGGTCAAGCTGATCGATCCGATCCAATACCGCTTTGACAAGAAACTGCAGTTCATCTTGGGGGTTTTGCCCAGTTGATAAATTTTCATGCCAAGCTCGGGTCAAATAATCGACACGTCTTTTAAGGAATGAAAGTTTATGATCAAAATACCACCAAAGCCCAGCAAAAAGGACAAGGCCCAACAAACCTAATACAAGAAATTCTAAACCATAGGCACCAAAGAGAAAAGACTTCATATTGTGTTCCTTACCGTCAATATTATTAAAAAAAATTATAATTAAAAGATGTTTTGATTTTTTTTTTAAAAATACTTTACAAAACTCTTTATCTGCTGATGTTCAAAAGCATAAACAATTATTTTACACAGTTGAAACCTTTAAGCTTAATCCTTTACCCAATCCTTTTCTTTTTTTTATTGTTCTGGGGAGGTTGCAGCGGAGAAGAGCAAGCCCATTTTGCGGAAAATAAAATTGAACAATATAAGCAGAACCCAACGAAAGAAAACAGGGAAGAAGCTCAAGCTGCTCTTTCCGAACTTGATGCCTCTATACACAGGCTTGAAGCGCAAATATCGAGAGAAACAGGAGAAACGAAAAGAGCCGACCAACAAAGATTAAGCAACTTAAAAAAAAGAAGATCCAAGCTCAATACAGATTTCACGAAAGCAGAAGCACAAACTCTTTTGAACGATTTAAAAAATTTTTTCCAAAACCCTCCCCTTTTAGACAACCAAAAGGATAATAAAACCCAATGATTTTGTGAAAGCTGTTTTCAAAAAAGAAAAGAAGCTTTTTTAATCTTATCAATAAAAGTTGGATTGTGCAAAACGCTGGGCCGACCTTGGACTTCTCTTTATGGATTGATTTGGAACAGGTCCCTGACTATAGGCTAGACGGTAAAGTTTCAGTCTCGAATATTCCTTAGGCCAGAGCTGCCAGAGAGAGGCGGGCTGGTTAAAATCGGAATACCATCTGCCTTTATAAAAAATTTCCATATGCCCGTAATGACTTCTTTTTCTGGGATAGAGGATATGGACATCAAAATCCCTAGGTTGCAAGTGGGGAGGAGCTTCCCTATAAAAACCTGTTTTGACCAAGGCCTCGCCATATTCCTTGGCATAATCCCTTCTTTCTATGGGTCTACCTATAAGTCTTTCAATACAGCTCCTTACTATCCGGGCACACATTCCCCTTGAACACTTTTTCTTTTTGGGAAGGAGAGCTTCAAACTCTTTTCTATGAATGTAAGCTGTCTTGGATGGAGAAGTGTTAGGAGGTTGTCCAAAAGCCGATTTCGAAGAATATGCCCAAAGCCTTCCTCCTTTAAACAACGAGAAAAAGCAAAGAGAAAAAGCAAAAAAACAAACTATCCATCTTGACCCCATATGAAATTTGAATTTCTGCCAAATTTTTTTTCAGTTTGCAACCTTTTTCTATTCTCCTTGAGTTTGACTTCCTAGCCCGGCTGCAGTTATTCTTAGAAAAAAGGGAAAGGACTTATTATAGAAAGCTTTAAGACACTTTCTCTGCCGCCACTTTCTGCAGAGCAGATTTTCGTTGTTGCTCTTAATCGGGCATTCTTCATCGATATTCAAAACCAAAGGGTTCTAGGAATGATCGATTTAGGCTATGTTGGCAATATCGTTCTTTCAGCGGATGCTCAATATGTGTATGCGGTAGAGAGTTTTTATAGCCGGGGAACAAGAGGCAAAAGAACCGATGTCGTTACTCTCTACGACATGAAAAATCTTTCAGTGGTTGATGAAATTGAAATTCCTCCGAAACGCTTTCTCTGCGTCATTAAAAAGTACACCCAAGCCTTGAGCAATGACGGCCGTTTTCTGCTTGTATGCAATATTACTCCTGCCAGTTCGGTAACGGTTGTCGATCTGCATAAAAAGAAATTCGTCCGGGAAATTGCTACTCCCGGTTATGTTTTGCTTTATCCCTATGAAAGTCGTCGATTTGCCATGTTCGGACAAGAGGGAAGCCTTTTGCTTTTCTCTCTCAACGATGAAGGACATTTGCAACAGAAAAACCGGATTCCAGCAGGTTTTTCTCTGAATGATCCTTTGTTTGAACATGGGGTTTATCTTAAAAGAACAAACCGGTATTGCTTTATCTCCTATGAAGGTATGATTAAACTCTTGCAGCTTTCTGGTCCAACGGCACAATGGGAGAAAAGTTGGGATATAACTCAAGGAAGCGACTACAGGCCTTGTGGCTGGCAGCTTCTCAGCTGTGATTCCCTGGAAAATAATCTTTATATCCTCATGCACAAGGCTGGAAAAGACAAACACAAAGAAAGTGGGAAAGAAGTTTGGGTAGTGGACTTAGTGGATCAAAAAGTCAGTAGGAAAATCGAGTTGGAAAGGCCGGTCGACTCAATTCATATTGTAGGTAAAGAAAAAACCTATCTTTGCGGTTTAAATCATAAGGGATATCTCGATATTTATGATCTTCAAAAGGTAGGCCGAACTGCTTTTATAGAAGAACTTGGAGAAGGAGCCTTTCTGCTTTTAAGCTATGAATTTTAAGCCGATGATCGATCCTCTGATCCATAATGGGCTTGTTTTTTTCCTAACAATTCTCTTTTTTTACTCTTCAATTCAAAAATTTGTCCATCACCCCTATTTTGTATTATCCCTAGAGAACTATCGGATTGTTCCCGCTCCTTTTGTAAAGCCTCTTGCTTTACTCATTCCCTTTGTTGAAAGTTTAGCTGCAGGCTGCTTATTTTTCCCTCAATTGAAAGTTTATGGGCTTTGCCTTGTCCTTGTGCTTCTTGGTCTTTTTTCCCTAGTGATAACAATCAAACTTTTCCAGGGCGAGGATTCAATCGACTGCGGATGCTTCGGTCCAGCTTTAAAACAAAAGCTTTCGTGGATACTCTTAGCCAGAAACTTCGTTTTGTCTTGCATTGCAGCCCTCTTATTTTTGCACCAATCCAACCGCGCCCTCACACCCTATGACCAACTGTTATCTCTATGGATAGCCGTCGTTTTATTCCTTAGTTTATCAGCTTGGAATCAACTAATCAGTAACCAGTCGCTTCCCCTTTTGAAAAAAAAGAGCTTTTATGAATGAACTCGTTGTCCCTCTGGTTGTTTTTGCTTGGATTATGATCGGTTTTTTGGCCTTAGGCCTTTTTGCCCTGGCCCGGCAAATCGGGATCCTTCATGAAAGAATTACCCCGCTTGGAGCACTCTCTTTTTCGGGAGGGATAAAAATTGGAGAAAAAATAAGACTTTTTGAGTTAAATGATGTCGATGAAAGCCGTCCTCCCATCCGCATTGGAGGAGAACACCCTCTTAAAAAAGACTGCCTCATTTTGTTTGTTTCACCACGCTGTCCTCTATGCAAAAAGCTTCTGCCTGGCATCAGCTCCTTTAGCCGGTTGTTAGACCACCTTGATCTTATTTTTGCAAGTGACGGAGAAGAAATCGCCGAACATAAAAAATACAGGAATTTAAAATTTTTGGCCCCATTTCCCTATGTCGTTTCAAGGGAACTTGGGATATACCTTGGAGTAGCTACCCTGCCCTACGCTATTTATATTAATGCCGAAGGCAGGGTCATGGCCAAAGGACTCATCAACAGTCTTGAACAGCTTGAAGGGTTAATCGATCATGTACACAATCTAAAGAATGGAAAAGGAACCTTTAGAACCACCTATACCCAGGAAGAACAAAACACTCCTCTGAATTAGCCAATATCTAGTTGCTATGAAAGGGATTGATCGGCTTATTGAGTTTTTCTGCCGCAGCCTTGCCTTGAGGCTTCCCAGGAGAAGTTTTATTGCCACATTTTCCCTTTTCCTTGGGGCTTCTTCAAAGATCGTTGCTTTTCCCGTTGAACACTCTAGCCGTTCAACAGAAGGGAGGGAAGAGAAAAAAGAAAAAAATGAAGCTTCAACTCAAGATCCTACTGCTTCCTGTTCCTACTGGAGATATTGCAGTATTGACGGGTTTCTATGCAGCTGTTGTGGAGGAGGAGTCACTTCATGTCCTCCTGGGACTTTTCCCTCTCCCACTCATTGGGTGGGCAGTTGTAGAAATCCCGAAGATAATAAACATTATCTTATTTCCTACAGGGATTGCTGCGGTAAAGGATACTGTGGACGGTGTTATTGCCGCCAAACCGACGAGCACGAAATGCCTGTGTACCAACTCAATCGAAACAATGATACAATCTGGTGCTTTGGCGCTCCCAACATGATGTATCACTGCACCGGGGCAGCGGTTCTGGGTCCTGCCCAGAATCATCCAGAAACAGAAAGATGACAAATAATTACGGCACATTGGACCGCTAAAAAAGATTTTTTTAGATGAGAATTACTGCTCGGTCACTACTCCTAATGATTTGTATCACCTCAAATTCTTTATTTGGCCTGTCCAAGGAACATGAGCTTTACTTGCTCCATTGTTCAGGTTGTCATGGATTAAAGGGAGAAGGAGTAGTCGGAGTGTCGCCACAAATTAATCGGATCATCGGCTATTTTCTTGCCAATAGAGAGGGAAGAAAGTACATCATAAAGCTTCCTGGTATCGCCCTTGCCCCTTTGAGTGATGAGCAACTTGCGGATCTTCTTAACTGGGTCGTCTCCCAATTTAGCTCGCCGTCTTTTTCTTTTCAGAAATTCACAAAAGAGGAGATTTCGAAAGAAAGAAAAGAGCCTCTTTGGGATATAGAAAAAGAAAGAAAAGAACTTTTAAAAAGACTTCCTGGAAATAGAGTTTTAAGTCGGTCCTGGGAACAATTCATTAGTTCTGCTTCACCTAAACAATAGGAGCACTCAAAGGCTAAAGGAATTTTTTAAGTCGCCTGCAGAATGAAAACCTGTGAACTTTGTTGCAGTTGTTTTAGACTTATAAATAAAAAAGGACCCTAGCTGAAAGAGATTTTATTTGTATTCGGTTGGCGACATGAGCAAAATATGCATTTCTTAGAAAAGGAACTATTTTTCATAAAGCCCTCGTGGCGGAATGGCAGACGCACAGGACTTAAAATCCTGTGAGCTTAAAAAGCTCGTGCGGGTTCGAGTCCCGCCGGGGGCATTTTTCTTGAACTTTTTATCTTTTAGCCCCGCCCATATTCTCTTCGATATAATGCAATGCACCGTATAGACCCAAATAAGGGGTAAGTACCACTTTAACGGGGATGGTTTTTAAGAAAAACGAAAGTCTACCTTTGTCACAAAAAGATTCAATAAATAAAGGTTCTTTAAACTTTTCCACAATGTGAGGGGCTATTCCCCCTCCAATATAGACCCCCGCCGAAGCCAAAAATTTTAGGGCTAAATTTCCTGCTTCAGCACCGAGCAGAGAGATAAAAAGATCGAGAGATTTCACACACAAGGAAGAATCTTTTTGGAGAGCATGAAGAGTAATCAGCTGCGGAGGATCTTCGCTTTTTTCAATCTGGCTATCCAGCTCCTGTTCATCCAATTGAGTAGAAGAGGCTTTCAAATACCTGTATATATTAAAAAGGCCTGGTCCAGAAAGTACTCTTTCATAACTTACATGCCCATAAAGCTGCTGTAGATACCTAAATAGTCCAATTTCTAGTTCATTTCTTGGAGCAAAGTCAACATGAGCGCCTTCAGAAGGAAAAGGCACAAAACGGCCATTTTCCCATCTCAATCCGGCTTCGCCTAAACCTGTTCCAGGAGCAATAAGAGCTTGACAACCCTTGGGATCGGCTTTCCCTCCTTGAATAACAAGAACATCTTTTTCTTCCAGGACAGTCAGTCCGTAAGCTGCAGCTTGAAGGTCATTGATAAGAAAGGCATTTCTTATACCACAAATTTGACGCAAAGTTTCTTCTTCGACTATCCAGTTTAAATTTGTTAATTGTACTTTCCCATCAACAATTGGACCAGGAAGACCAAAGCATGCCGCTTCTAGTCTCAGCTTTTTCTTTTCCAAAAAAAGACCTAAGAATGTTGAGAAATCAGCTATATCTTTGCTTTTATAATACTCAATGGGGTAGGAAAACTGCCTTGATTTTGTAGACTCAAAGAGAGCAAGCCGTACATGAGTTCCACCAATATCTCCAACAAGAATCATCTTTAATCCTTTGATCCCACAAAAATGCTATCTATCCCATTTTCAAGCATAAACTGCTGAACAGTTAAACCGCATTCTTCAAGAAAGGTTTTTATCTCTTTTTCCTCAAGCAAAAAGTTGCCTTCCACATTTTCGTGCAGATTTTGGAAAGCAACACTTTTCATATTCTCCTCTCTTAGTTGTTCGATGTCAGCTGGCCAAATAGGTTCCCAAACCAACACGCGTAGATGCGGTTTTAGGTAGGATTTGAGTTTCTGAACAAGCTTCGACCTTTCTGACCAGAGGTGATGTAACACTCGACTAAATGTAAATAAAGAAACCTCTTGGGGTAGCGGGTATTCAAAAAAATCCGCAGCTACAAATTGTACTCTTTCCTTAAATGAGCTGGAAGCAGCTTGTGCTTGAGCGATTCCCTCCTGGTTCGAATCGATACCTATCCCCCTTAATTTTTCAAATTGGGACAAAAGACGGCGCAGAAGCCAGCCGTTGCCACAGCCCACGTCAACGACAATCCCTCCCTGCCGTTCTATCTCTTCGATAAATGAAAGCCGAGGCAGAATCTCCTGCTGGAAAAGACTAGAAAACTTGTATTCCATCATCGTCCACATATAAGGGAAAACCTCCGGATCCTCAAAAGGAGGAAAAGCATGAATATGGCCTCCGGCTTTAGAAAACTTCGATATCTGGGTCGTTATCAACGGGTAAAAAACGGATTGAAAAACCAAAGGCAATGTTTTGCTCTTCGTTTGTTCTTCTACGAAAAGAGATCCCAGTGAAGAGAGAAAATACAACGAGTCTTTTCTTTCAATAAAACCAAAGGCATAGGCGGCCAAACAAAATCTTTTTAAGTATTCTGGATCGACACCCGTTTTTTCTTGCAAACCTTCAAGGGAAAGGGATCCCCCCGACCGATGCAAAGCTTCAAAAATTCCCATGGATATCCCCAAGTAGGCTACGTTGAGGCCTTGAAGCGAGCAGATCAACTTGTTGCCCTGCGTAAAAAGCTGTTCAAAGTTCATAAAGAAAAAGTAAGTAAAAATGGGACCAATGAGAAAAGCTTTTAGCTGTTACTCATTTAAAAGCTTAAACCGAATTGGAACAATAACATAGGAAGTTACAGGAACTCCAGCCATTTTTGCAGGATTAAATTTCCACCTTTGAACAGTCTCCAAGGCAGATTTATCCATGGGTACGAACCCAGAACTTTTCGAAAGCTGCACGCTCATCGGTTTGCCTTCTGGAGAAACACAAACTTTTAGAATGACTAGCCCTTCCTGTCCTCGACAGCGACATTCTTCAGGATAAGGAGGAATGGGGTTGTGAAGGTAATCGGGTGAAGCTGCACTCGTTACCCCTCCTCCACCACTTGATGTTCCTCTCACAAGGGTTCTTGTATTTTTGCCTTTCCCTAACTTTCCTTGCCCATTAATTGTAGAAGACCTTGGAACAGCTAGAGCAGGCTTAGGTTCTTCTTTCTTTTTTTCAACTAAAGAAAAATCTTCTGGTTTGGACACTTCTTCTTTCTGGGTTTGAGCAACTTGGGCAAGCTGAGGCTGAGTTTCTTCTTTTTGTGTAGCTGCAGTCCCCTCAATCAGATCGACTTGCGAATAGCCTAAAGCTCCTCCCATGGCATACTCAGCTTTTTTGTAAAACAAAGATCCCACACCAAACATAAAAAAACAGTGAAAAAGTAGAGAAAGAATAAATCCAATAAGACCTTTTTTTTCTACTATCCTCATAAACTTTATCCCCAAAACTCATTTTTTAAACCTCAAGTTTCAGACTCGACAAGGAATAAAAACTGACAGGTTTATTCCAGTTTTAATTCCAAAATAATCGACAGATAGACGGGTTAACAGGCCCTATAAACAGCAATAGCCTTTGGAGGTGGGGTAGGAGGTGGTTCCCCAGAAGGGCAACTAAAAGAAAATTCTAAGTAAGCTACAAAAGAATCTAATCCAAGGAAATGGCTAGAAAAACCGCTCGCAAAAAGGACCAGCATGAGATCTTTATCGGTAAGCTGAGGCCAGTTTTTTAGAGGAGGACCATCAAACGATCGAGGAATTTTTTTGCAGAGCTGGCAACTTTCTTTGCCGCCTAAGGTTTTTCCAATGGCTTTGTACCATGGAAGACTGCGAGAATAATCATTGAACATCCGAGTCCAAGCGATAGACTGAAGAATAAACAGCTGTCCTCCTCCAATCCAGATCAATGCCAAGGCTACTAGACAGCTTCCTACTTTTTTCATCTCTCTCTGTTTTCTTTATTTTAAGGGATAACAAGCAGAAGAACAACTTGTATTCTTACTAAAAAAATCAGAGAAAACCAAAAACTTCTTCGAGCTTTAACCCTTTATTCTATAAAATTCTATAGGGATTTGACCTAACTAAGGACCAGGCTCAATGCATAAATTTGTTTCTTTTGTTTTTTACACTACAATCAACTCCTTAATGGGCATAGCATTGGTGGCCATTCTTTGTTCCTGCAGCCCGTTATCTGGTCGTTATATAAAAGAAGCAGAAGGCAGTCCCTCTTTTAGTCAGATAAAAAAGAACCCTAACCTTTACAAAGGCAAAATGGTAATTTTAGGAGGAACAATCGCTCAAATCAAAAATCTGAAAAATAAAAGCTACATTGAAGTTATTCAAAATCCTTTAGATAATACAGATTATCCTTTAAATACCTCAAAATCCCAGGGAAGATTTCTAGCTGTCAGCTCCCGTTTTATCGATCCACAGGTTTACAGCGTAGGCAAAAGGATTACGATTGCGGGCCGGATCGTTGGGGGTCAACAAGGGGTAATTGGACAAAGAACTTATGTTTATCCCTTGATCTCGGCTTCCCAGATTCACCTCTGGCCTTCTACTTCGGCAGCTGAATATGACTATTGGGCTGCAGGCATGGGTATGGGCCCATTTGTTGGTCCAGCTTGGGGATGGGGAGGATACGGCCCAGGATTTTTCTGGTAGTTTTTTTCTTGCACTTCCTGTCAAAACATGGGAAGAACAGAGCATCTGAAAAAGAATGCTTCGGCTGCATAATGAAAGCCTTTAGATTTGATTTTAGGATTACCCAGTTTTTCCCCTTTCTCCTTTTTTTTGGATTGATTTCCTGCAGCCCTTTTTCAAGCACAGTTAAAAAAGAGACCCGAGGACAGCCCTCTTTTTCCCAGGTTTTAAGGAACCCTCAAGCCTACAAGGGAAGAGTGGTGATGTTTGGCGGAACGATAGCTCAAACAAAAAATTTAAAGAACATCACACTCATCGAAGTCATTCAAAAGCCTTTGGATAGTTCAACCGACAGACCCCTGGATACAGACAGAAGTGGAGGCAGGTTTCTTATTGCTTCAACCAAATTTCTCGATCCCTCAATCTATAGCAAAGACAGGGCCATTACGGTAGTAGGCAAGGTGCGGGGCGTGCAGCCGGGAGTTATTGGTAAAAGATCCTATAGCTATCCGGTGATTGGAGCACTGCAGATTCATCTCTGGTCGGAATCCTATTATTACCCGGGTTACTACTATCCTGGATATTTTTGGGGACCTGGTTGGGGGCCGGGCTGGGGCTGGGGTTGGGGTTGGGGTCCTGGTTGGTGGTGGTAACAAGTTAGAAGAGCCGAGATAAGGGCATCATTCTTTTTCAAATAGTTCCAGTTGTTGGGGAATAGAACCGTTTATCTTTTGTTTTTTCTTCTCAACCAATCCGTACTTGTGAAGAAAGCATCTAAACCACCGGCTAAATTCATCGGCTTGTTTTCCACTTCCCGAAAGCCTAGTCCCAAAAGAGCTATCTGAAATTTTACCTTCCCTATAATCTTTTATGCGGCTGAGGATCTTTTCTTTTTTGGCCGGAAAATGAGTGGAGAGCCACTCTAAAAAAAGATCCTTGACTGCCCAAGGTAGTCGCAATAGAGAATAACCAGCGAAAGTAGCTCCAGCTTCAGAAGCCGCTTTCAAGATTGAAGGCATCTCAAAATCATTCAACCCAGGAATTATCGGAGCAACCATAACACCCACCGGGACACCCACCGAAGAAAGCAACCGTATGGCTTCAAGTCTTAAGGCTGGCTTGCTTGCCCGGGGTTCAAGGACAGATGCCAGAAGGGGATCTAAGGTCGTCACGGAAATAGAAACGCTTAACAGATCAAGTTCTGCCAGCTGTTTCAACAGATCCATGTCTCTGCATATAAGCCGATTTTTTGTGATCACGGCAAGAGGATTGCGATATTTCAAAAATATTTCCAGGCAACGCCTGGTCAGCTTAAAATGGGATTCGCAAGGTTGATAACAATCCGTTACCCCACTCATCATGATTAACTTGGGTTTCCATCGCGGTAAACAAAATATTTTTTCTAAAAGAAGCGCAGCTTTGGTCTTTACAAGAATACGGCTTTCAAAATCTAGGCCAGCAGAAAATCCCAAATACTCATGGGTAGGACGAGCATAGCAATAGATGCATCCATGTTCACAACCTCTATAAGGGTTTAGGCTGAGCTCAAAACCAAGATCAGGGCTTTTATTATAAGACAAGATTTCAGAGGTCGGATCTTCGTAAAAAAAAGTTTTAATTACTCCTTTCTCTGTCGGATACTCTTCTTCCCACTCTAATTTTAGAGATTCAAATCGGTTGGATGGATTTGAAAGAGCTCCTCTACCTCTCCACCTCCCCTTGGTCATAGAAAAAGATGGTTGCACGTTCAGCTTCTTTTAATCAAGCGATCTTTCCCATCACATTGTTGTTTTCTTTTAGGGATTCATTTTTAGCCTTCCTATCCTGTATTCTATGACTCATCTGCATACACATATCAACAAGTGCCTGGGCAGCACGACTTTTCATCTTCTCAATGGGTTCGATGATGTTTATCCACCATTCAATGCCATGGGGAGGATCAATTTCACTAAAGAGAAGATCCGTGGTTCCATGTTCAAGGACTCGTCTTGCCACAAAACCTATGCCCATTTTTGCTCTTACCGCTTCTTTTACCGCATCCGCCCCGCTTACCTCAAAGCAAAGCTTGAATCTCAATCCTTTTTTCTCTATAGCCTTTTCAACCGTCTTTCTTACTCCAGATTCAGGTTCTCTCCAGATAATCGGATAATCAACCAGCTCCTCCAGCATTACCCCTTTTTGCCATTTTTCAGCCATGGGATGGTCTTTCCAATAAATCAAGACAATTTTATCTTTCCACCATTTCTTAACCTGAAAAGTTTCTGGAATATCCTCCTCAATAGGATCTTCAACAAAACCCAGATCCAAATCGGTCATGCGCCGGAACAGTTCATGAGTAGGAGCTGTCTCCACAGAAATTCGAATGCCGGGAAACTTCTTCTGGAACTCTACAAGAGATAGGGGGATGTAATAATTGGAAGCAGTGACCGTGGCCCCAATGCGCAAGGTTCCTGCAGATAACCCTTTTAGCCGCCGAATGTAGCCTTCAGCCTTTTTCATGTTTTCTTCAAGGGCCACGGCAAAAACCATCAAGCCCTCTCCTGCTGGAGTCAGAACGACCTCATGCCCTTTTCTACGGTATAAAGGCTCGCCCACAACAAGATTCAATTGACGAAGTCTTGCTGAAATAGCAGGTTGACCAAGATTCATAAGTTCCGCAGCTCGGGTCACACTTTTCTCTCTAATAACTCTCAGCAAAGTCAATAAATGATTAGGATTAAGTTCTATAGAATCAGCCCCCTGGAGTTTCTGAAAAAAATAATCATTATCATTTTCCATAATTTTATAATTTTTTTTGTTTAAGAGTAAATGTCAATAAAAATTATCAATAGATTTTAAAAAAAACTTTATTTTATAAATGTTATGATAAGCTTATAATTTCCAATAAATAAGCTTTTCTTTTGAATTATCGATTATTATTGGAACTCACATCTTTTTTAGGGATAAATTTGGTTGTTTATCTCTATCCTTAAGGGAAATAAAGTGCATGTCAGGGAAGTGGTTCATTTTCTCTAGATAGAAAAGAATGAATCGGTCAATAGTAGAGGATGTTTTGACAATGAACAATGAACTTAATCTATTCTGAAGAAATGATGAGAAACGAACTAGGCAGTTATAAAATTAGGGAAAAATCCGAAGGGATGATTTAGAAAGCTAAAAATCAAGCCAGTGTTGCTACCAACAAAAAAGCAATAGACTTCCCCAACCGCACCCTCATCGTTAGCCATCTTACATTACTATTGCTAACGGATTTTCTTCATGAACCGAGAGACATTGACAGGGCAAAGCTTTGTATGAAAGCTAAAGGACAATTAAAAAAGACTTAGCAGAGGCTCTTACTTTTTGATAGCCCACCAGTAGCGAAACTCACTGAAGCGTAGTGTACCTCGATGTCTGCCTACCCACCGGGGAACATAGGGGATTTCACTGCGCTTGATCAGAATAATCCCGGTTGCTCCATGTTCAACTGCTACCCTTGCGGCATGTTTTCTTTGCCTATTTGTCTCTATAAGCCCCAAGATATAATAAGGATAAGAGGGAGCAGAATCAATCCACACCTCTACGGGGATTTTAGCTCCATCGACAACGAGGGTAATTGTTTGGGGTTTTACTTTTGTCGTTGCCGGTGCATGGCGCTCAGGTTTAGGAGAAGGAAAATATTCTGTTTTGGCCAGGATCGGCGAACAAAAGGCAAGGCAAAATAAAAAGATATAACAGCTGCTCTTTATTTCTCTTGATTTTAGCATGATACTTAGTAATGAAAAAGGGAACTATTAACAAGAAAAAATTCAAAAAATTATCATTTTTAATAATTAAAAATGAATATGATGGACAATTTCTATGTCATCTCCCCTTCCATTGACAAGGCAACAGCTTGAAACTCATATCAGTTTTACAGAAATACCCTATGAAACAACCGAGGAAATTCCAGAAGGCGTTGAATTTGTGGGTCAAAAAAGGGCCTGCGAGGCTTTCGATTTTGGCCTTTCTCTTTTTAAGCCTGGCTACAACATTTTCGTCATGGGTCCCCCAGGCATTGGTAAAAAGACTTTCCTAGAAAAGGTACTGAAAGAAAAGGCAGCCCAGGGTCCTACTCCTCTTGATTGGTGTTATGTCTTTAATTTTGAGAATGAAAGCAAACCCAAGGCCCTATCATTTCCTGCTGGAAAAGCATCGGAATTTGCTGATGACATGGCAAGGCTTGTTGATGATCTTAAAATAGGAATTCCTGCCATTTTTGAAAGTGACGAATACCGAACAAGGGCCCAGGAAATCGAACAGGAGTTCATTGACAAGAGAGAAGAAGCTTTTAACAAGCTTAGAGAAAAAGCTCAAAAAGAAGGTATAGCTCTTCTACAAACACCCGCTGGGATTGCTTTTGCTCCCTTTAAGGATGGTGAAGTGCTCGATCCTGAAAGATACAATGCCTTGCCTGAAGAAGAGAAAAAAAGGATAGAATCGGCAATCCGAATGCTGCAGGAAGAGCTTACCGCCATTCTCAGGCAGATCCCAAAATGGCGCAAAGATGTCCAGAACAAACTTCGGGAACTCAACCGTAACTATATACAGGGAGTTGTTTCTGGGCTTCTCGAAGAGCTCAAAGCCAAATACAAACATATGGATAAGGTCTTGAGCCACCTTGAGGAGATTCAAAAGGATGTTCTGAAAAATGCCGAAAGTTTTCGGACGCCTAAGGAAGCTGAATTGCCTCCTTTCCCAGGTATGGGAGGAATGAGCCGAGAACCCTTAGAATATTTACTCAAGCGTTACAAAGTCAATGTTATCGTGGATCATTCTCAATTATCCGGTCAACCCATTGTCTTTGAAGATAATCCTTCTTTTGTAAACATTGTGGGCAGAATCGAACATATTGCCCAGATGGGAGCTCTCCTCACCGATTTTTCTCTAATTCGGCCAGGAGCCTTGCACCGTTCAAATGGTGGCTATCTTGTTATGGACGCCTTGCGGGTTCTTTCCCATCCCTATGCATGGGAAGGACTTAAAAGAGCCCTGCGCAGCCAACAGATCAAAATAGAACCTCTGGGCGAGGCCTTGGGGTTATTAAGTACAGTCTCTCTTGAACCCCAACCCATTCCTTTGAGTCTTAAAGTTATCCTTATAGGAGACCGGCTGATCTATTACCTGCTTTATCAACTTGATCCTGAATTTAAAGATCTTTTTAAAGTCAGCGCTGATTTTAGCGAAGAGTTTGAAGTCAATCCTCAAAATCTGCACCTCTACTGTCAGCTCATCGCTTCTCTTTGTCGTACTCACAACCTCGCTCCTCTGGACAAATCGGCTCTACGTCATATTGTTAAGCAAAGTTTAAGATATTCTCAAGATACCCAGAAATTCTCCCTACATACCAGAAGGATCCTCGACCTTCTTGAAGAAAGTGATTACTGGCGTAAAAAAGAAAATGCTCAGATTATTACCGCAGGACATGTCCGGTCAGCTATTGTATCTTATTATAATCGCATAAACAGAGTGCAGGAAAAAATTAAAGAATCTATTTTAAGGCAGATCCTGTTGGTTGAAACTGAAGGGAAAAAGATTGGTCAAGTCAATGGACTTGTGGTGGTTGATATGGGGAACTTTTCGTTTGGCTACCCAACAAAGATAACTGCCCGTGTGCGATTCGGTAATGGACATGTTATCGATATCGAAAGAGAAGTCAAATTAAGCGGTCCCATTCATTCAAAAGGGGTTTTAATCCTTTCTGGACTTCTAGCGGGCAAGTACCTTCCAGACGAACCTCTTTCTTTAAGTGCAACTTTAGCTTTCGAGCAATCTTATTCTTTTGTTGAAGGGGATAGTGCCTCTGCAGCAGAACTTTGTGCACTGCTCTCCGCTCTTTCTGAACAGCCCATAGCTCAATCGATTGCTATAACCGGTTCAATCAATCAACTCGGAGAAATTCAACCCATTGGTGGGGTTAACGAAAAAGTAGAAGGGTTTTTTGATATCTGTGCATCCCGAGGACTGCATGATCAGTGCGGGGTGATCATACCATGGTCTAATCTTCAACACCTTGTTCTTAAAGAAGAGGTCCTTGATGCTGTAGAAAAAGGACTCTTCAAAATTTATCCCGTGAAAACGATCGACGAGGTGATGGAAATTCTAACCGGGATTCCTTCGGGTCAAAGGGGACCGGAGGGAAAATATCCTCCAGGTAGCCTTAATGGGAAAGTCGAAGAAAAGCTGTCTCAATTTGCCAGACGCGCTCAAAAATTCGCCTCCCCTAATTTAAAAACGGGTACTGAATCCATGGAAGGAAATGAATGATTAATAAAATCCTACTTTTCGAAAATCTCACCGTTTCTCTCAACAATGCAGCGCTACTTGCTGCAAAGCTCGAAGCTGAGCTTTTAGGGCTATTCGTTGAAGATATCAACCTCTTACGGCTAAGTTCACTTCCTTTTGCTTATGAAACCGAAACGCACTCGGCCATAACAAGGCCTTTACATGCCGAATCCCTCTTAAGAAGATTCCGCAGGATGGCAAGCCAAATGGAAGAAAGACTTTCTCATGTAGCTCAGCAGCTCAATGTTCCCTGGTCATTCCAGGTTTCTCGGGGGATTCTCTGGATAGAGTTGGTCGAAGCCGCTAAAAATTGTGATCTCATTGTTGTTTCACAAAAAGGTCAATTCTCAAATTTTTTATCTTTTTTTGAAGACCCTCTTTTCCGGTTACTTGAAGAAGCTCAAAAACCCATTCTTTTCTTTTCTACGGAAAAGCAGCTCAGTCCTCCTTTCGGTTTGCTCATCGATCCTTCGAAAGATTTCGTCTCTATCCTCAATTTAGCTGTTGGTATTAGCAAGAAATTCTCTGCAGCCTTGACTCTATTTTTGTTGAACAAGCCTCTAGATGAGGTTCAACGACATAGAATCGAAACTCTGACAAAAGATATTGGTAGGCTTTCTGTTATTCAGGGAGTGGGAGAAGAGCCAACAGCAATCGCCTCCCTTATAGATGAAGAAAAAATTGGGCTACTGTTTTTCTCCCTGAAAAGCTTAAGTTTAGAGAAGGAAAAATTAAAGATTCTTCTGCGTTTATTGGATTGTCCAGTCTTATTATCTCCTTAAGGAAATCTCAAAAATTATCTTTAGCTTATCCTCCATTTTACAAATCATAAGACTTGCATTACTCGATTTACATCGATAAAAAAGAAAATAAAGTGTCGATGAAATCGGAAAGTTTAAATCCTTTTTGCCATCCTATTTTATCCCTTTATCCTGAAAGGTTAACCGCTGATTCCCTCTGGCATGGACATATTCCTTTTGCATTCTGGATTACAGCAGCGACTCAACCCCATGTATTCGTTGAGCTTGGTGTATACAAGGCAGACTCTTATTGTGCTTTCTGTCAAGCTGTAAAATATTTACATTATCCCACTGCCTGCTATGGCATAGATCACTGGAAAGGAGATGAGAACACCCCACCCCTAAGCAAGGATCAGGTAGAAGAACTGGAGGCGTACCATTACCCTCGTTATGGTTCTTTTTCAAAACTCCTTTCTCATAGCTTTGACGAGGCCCTGGAATTTTTTAAAGATAATTCCATAGATCTGCTTCACCTTGACGGATCCTCATCGTATCCTTCTGTACGCCATAATTTTGAAAGGTGGCTTCCTAAAATGTCCGATAGAGGGGTTGTACTCATTCATGGGACCAATGCCCGGGAAAAAGATTTTGGGAGTTGGTTATATTGGGAAGAAATCAAAGAGGCTTATCCTCACTTCCATTTTCTCCATGGCTATGGGTTAGGTATACTTGCGGTTGGCAAAGACATTCATCCTTCCTTAAAAGCATTGTTGAGCCTAGAAAAAGAACAGACAGATATCGTCCGCTCCTTTTTTTTACGTCTAGGGGAAGGAGTCGTAGCACTAACCAAAAACGAAAAGCTAAGAAAAGAAAAAGAGAGTCTTCTTTCGAGAATAAAAGAGCTTGAAGAAAAGATTCAAGAAAGTGCTCTTATCAGTTTGCAGTTAAAAGAAAAGGAAAAAGAAGCCGACGATCTGTCAGAAAAGCTCCATAAACTCCAAGAAAAAGAAAAAGAATTTTACCTGGATCTTTCTCAGCTCTTTAAAACTGCTCCGGAACAATCTACAGATCCCCTTTCTCTTTACAATAGCATTAAGGAAAAATGGGAAGAACAACACAACCTTATAGCCAGCTTAAACGACCGACTCAGCCGGCTAGAAAAAGAAAAAGAAGAGCTACTGCGTAGAGAAGAAGAAAAAAATAAGATCAAAGCTCATCCCGTTGAAAAAATAGATTTACAATCACCGATCAAGACGCCCAAAGCCAATTCTGTAGTGCAACAACTCAAGGTAGTTGTAGAAAAAGAGCCTTCCAGTTTTGATACATCTGAGAATTTAAAGAAAATACAGCTTAATTTAGCTAACCTTGAAAAAGAATTTCACACTTATCAAAACCGGTTGATAGAAGAAATTCGAAGAATTAACTGCCTGGATGCAAAGCGATTAGAACAGCAGTGTAAAATCTATAAAAAGACCGTGAAGAAAAATTCTTTCTTTGCTTGTCTTTTCAATCCGAAAGCCAGGGAAGAAAACAGGCTTTTCGAAAAAGTTCTTGAATTCAATCTCTTTGACCCCGATTTTTATATTCTTCAGGCTCCCGATGTACCGAGGGATGAAGCCCTACGCCATTATTTCAGAGAAGGCTGCTTTTCCGATCTCAACCCTAATCCCTATTTCGATACCTCTTATTACTTGAAACAAAATCCTGAAGTTAGCCAACAAAAGAAAAATCCTCTTATCCATTTTATTGAGGAAGGGGCAGCAAACCGGAGGAATCCCAGCCCCTATTTTGATATCCAGTACTACCTAGAACAGTATCCAGAAGTTGCAGAACAGAACTTAAATCCCCTTTCACACTTCCTTATCCAGGGAAGAAAGGAAGGCAGACTAAGCCGAGCTATTCTTAAAATCAGCTCCCGTATCAGGCCAAGTTTGATGCTTAAAGAACCACAACCAACCTCGCTTTGTCCAGTTTGCGGAAAAGAGCTTTCGCTTATTTCCAGAAAAAAGTCTTCACCGGATCAAATTATTTGTCCTCATTGTCACTCTAAAGAAGCGGAAGTGGAACTCAGCAAAACCCTGATTCAATACCTCGCCCCACAAGCCCATTGCCTCAAAGAAGTTGCCGAGATAGTCCAAGATAGACAACTTCTTCTTTTTGGGCCCCTTAAATCTATTCAAGAAGTTCTTTCGAGGAGTTCCACCGTTCATTTTTTCTCCGACTTTAATCCTCAACAGCTTTTGGCTTTTTCTAAAGATTTTTTCGACTTCGTTTTAGGACTTCTCCCTCAACATTTTCCTATGAAAGACAAAGAGCTGTTCCTGGCAATATTTGAAAGATTGAAGCCCAAAGGAAAATTGATTCTATCTTTCTCTCTTCTCAACGTTCCTTCTGAGCAGCCCATCAAGGAGGATCAAACCCAATCCGAACCCAGTTCGTCGGTTGATCTTAATTGGCAAACCGATTTATTTCAAATACTCAAAGAATGCGGTTTTAACTTTGTTAACCCTCAACAAGGAGTTATCCAACCCCCTGCCTCAGCTGTGATCGTTCTTGAAAAGCCAGAAACCCTCAGCGAGAAAAATCATTCCACTGGTTCTTCTGTTGTTGCAGAATAAGATATTGCGTGCTTGTCATTGTTTATTTTAAAGCTATTTTTTTATTTAACCTTGCTTATGACCAGCAGTTGCCTTCAAAAACTCCCCTTTTATACACATTGTGATAGACAGCTCTTATCGAAGTTCTCGGCTCTTATTGCTCCAAAAAACGATACGGAGCTGCACGCTCTAGCTCTCGAAGCCCGAAGGCTAACCCAGCTTTATTTTGGCAAAACCCTTCGGCTCTATACTCCTCTTTATCTTTCCAACGAGTGTATTAATAGCTGTGTTTATTGTGGGTTTTCCAGGGAAAATCCCATTCTGCGATTAACCCTAAGTCCCGAAGAGGTCTACCAGGAAGCTCTTTATCTTTGGAATGAAGGATTCCGATCGATCCTTCTTGTTGCTGGAGAACATCCGAAGTTTGTCTCTATAAACTACCTTGAGAGTTGTATAGATAAAATACGAAAGCTCTTCCCGGCGATCGCCATAGAGGTCGCCCCTATGGAAGTGGCTGAATACGAAAGAATGGTCAATGCGGGGGTTGAAGGAGTTGTCGTTTATCAGGAAACATATAATTTCGATCTCTACAAGCTTTACCATCTTTTTGGTCCCAAAAAAGATTTTTTCTGGAGAATGGATTCAGTCGAAAGAGCCTATGCTGCGGGTGCACGTCGATTAGGCATTGGTGCTCTTTTTGGACTTGCTCCATGGCGAGAAGAAGCTTTATGTTTAGCTGCCCATACATCATATCTTTTAAAAAAATGCTGGCGGGCTACAATCACTGTCTCTCTTCCTCGTTTGCGCCCTGCAGCTGGTGGATTCACACCTCCCTATCCTATGGAAGACAGGGACATGTTTCATTTTTTGTGTGCCTTCCGGGTTACTTTTCCCCAGGTAGGAATTGTTCTTTCTACAAGAGAACAACCTCAATTCAGGGAAAAATTAATTCCTTTTGGAATAACGGCTATGAGTGCCGGCTCAAGAACAGAGCCAGGAGGTTATACCCAAGCAGGGACACACTCTTTGCATAAACGGTTTAAGGGCAAAGAAATGCCACTTTGTGAAAGTGAAAAAAAAGGAGCCAAAGCTACCGAACAGTTTGAAATTAGCGATAGGAGAACCCCCGATCAGATTGCCAATGTTCTTAAAACCATGGGTTATGAACCCGTATGGAAGGATTGGGAAACATGTCTAAACAGATCCCGGTAACCGTAAATGGAAAAGTCATCACGGTGGCCGAAAACAGCTCTATTCTGATGCTTCTTCAACAACTCAATTTGGATCACAATACGGTTTTAGTCGAGTTAAACAAAACCGCTCTTTTAAAAAAAGAGTATGCTTGCACTGTTTTAAAGCCCCACGATAGGATCGAGTTAGTACAAGTCAGTGCAGGAGGCTAGCTGCGTTATTCGTTTCTTAATTCAAATCCTCTGCAAAATTTTCAGAGCCTGTTTATCCAGGCTAATTATTTCTTCGAGATCTTCACCCAGCAAGCAATAATGGCCCATTTTTCTACCTATTCTAGGATGCTTCTTCCCGTAAAGATGCAGCTTAAGAGATGGAATCTTCAACAATTCAATCCAATTAGGCGACTGGCCATCCTGCCAAAGATCTCCCAACAAATTACGCATGAAAACTGGTCCTCTCAGAGTCGTTTGACCTAGGGGTAGGTTACAGATAGCCCGGATTAATTGCTCAAATTGGCTTGTTAAACAACTATCTAAGCTAAAATGGCCTGAATTATGCGGCCTTGGAGCCAATTCATTGACAAAAATCTCAGCATTTTCTGTAAGGAAGAATTCAACTGTGAGTAGTCCCACTACCTTCAAGGATAAAGCAATTGCAAGTGCAATTTCCTTGGCCGTTTCTTCAATTTTTTTTTCTATGTTCGAAGGCACAATGGAATAATCTAAAATGGAGTTGCGATGAAAATTTCGAGGGATAGGGAAAAAAGCATAGTTCTTTTTATATCCTAAAGCAACGATGACAGAAAACTCTGCAAAAAGGTCCAGTTTTTTTTCGACCAAAGCCAGTTCCGGTTTGCCAATATCCTCCCACCCTCTCTGACAATCCTCGATCGAATGCAGTTGCACCTGTCCTTTGCCGTCATAACCAAGTAAGGCGGTTTTTAATATCAAGGGCAGCCCAAGCCTAGCGGCTGCATCTTTTATATCCTCAACGCTTCGGACTACTTGATGAGGAACAACAGGAAAGCCGTTGCAAGCCAAGAATTCTTTTTCTTTGACCCTATGCTGACTGATATCAAGAACTGACCCCGAAGGACAAACAAGGCTATTTTCCTCAAGCTTTTTTACCAATACAGCTGGAATATTCTCAAATTCGTAAGTGAGGATATCAACCGACTGAGAAAAATCCTTTAATCTATCGGAATCATCATAGGGATAGTTCCAATGCCGACTTGCCACCTTTGCAGCTGGACAAAAAGGATCGGGATCATAAATCTCTATCTCATAACCCATCCTTCGTGCTTCCATGGCGGTCATTTTCCCCAACTGACCTCCGCCAAGTATGCCTATTGTTGAACCAGGTAAAATTTCTTTCATCTTTTCTTACAACGTTTCATCAAGAACTTTTCGAGTCTGCTCTACCCTAAAAAGTTCGAGTTTCTTAGCCAACTCCTTATCTTCAAGGGCTAATATAGCAACCGCAAGTAAGGCTGCATTCTTGGCTCCACTTTCACCGATCGCTAAACAACCCACAGGGATACCAAAGGGCATCTGTACAATGGAAAGAAGAGAATCTACTCCTCTAAGTACCTTGCTTTCTACAGGCACTCCCAGTACAGGGAGTCGGGTATAAGAAGCCATCATTCCAGGAAGATGAGCCGCCCCCCCAGCTCCAGCAATAATTACTCGAAGTCCTTTTGCAGCCGCACTCAAGCCAAATTCCCTTAAAAGTTCAGGGGTCCGATGAGCAGAAACGATCTTTTTTTCATAACCAATGTCAAATTCATCAAGAATATCGGCAGCTGCTTTCATTGTTTGCCAATCAGAGCGGCTTCCCATAACAATGGCCACAACAGGAAGTTTATCTTTTCTACGGTCAAGATTCATTTTGTCTCATCTTTTTTTTCGAAATTCTTCAACGGAAATTGTTTTACTATTTTTGTAAATATTCCTTCCACAGGCCACAGCCTTCCTTTTCCATAATCCCCACATGCAAGTTCACCTTCATCAGGTCCAATGAGAGCAACACCTCTTTGTTTTAAAATTTGCACATTTTTCTGAACAGCGGGATGTTGCCACATGATCTTATTCATTGCGGGAGCGACCCACACAGGAGAATGAGTAGCAAGCAAAAGGGAGGTAAGAAGATTGGGAGCAAGCCCCAAGGCGTATTCGGCTATCAGATCAGCCGTAGCTGGGGCAAGAAGAACCAGTTTTGCATTGCGAGCTAACTCGATATGCACGGGATTCCCATTAAGGAGTTCCCAAAACATCTCATCGGTATAAGCCCTCCTATGAGTAACGCTTTCAAAGGAAAGCGGTCTTACAAATTGCAGTGCTGCAGGCGTAAGAACGGCATCTACAGCATAGCCTGCTTTAGACAAAGCACTAGCCAGTTCCACAGCCCTAAAGGCAGCAATTGAGCCACTTACTCCTAGAACAATCGGGAAAGATTCACTTTGTTTTTCTCCATTCATAACCCAATCTCTTTAAGGGCCAGGTCAATCAATAAATATCTTCAATCAAGGTGAGCCTTCGACTCAGGTAGCGCTCAGCACGCATGATCGCCCGGAACTTCGTCAAATCCTCCTCCATGGAACCACTCAGTATGGTATATTTAAACTCAGGCCAAAGCTTCATTTCTTCTCTGGCAGTTTTGAGCCGTTCACGGAGCTGTTCCTCAGTCTCAGTCCCCCTTTTCCTCAATCTTCTTTCTAGTTCTTCAAGAGTTGGAGGCATGATAAAAACATCGACTAGGGCATTCTTGAGGAGAGGATCCTTATTTGATCGAATTTGCCTTGCACCCTGAACATCGATGTCAAGAAGAACGTCAGTCCCATTTTTTAGGGCACTGATTACACTGCTTTTTAATGTCCCGTAATAATGACCATGAACCCGAGCATACTCGAGGAACTCCTGGGCTGAAATTTTTTTAAAAAATTCATCTTCGGTTAAAAAAAAATAATCCTCCCCATTAACTTCTCCGACTCGGGGTGGTCGGGTGGTGCAAGAGATTGAAAATATAAAATCAGGAGTTTTCCTTAAATTGGAACAAAGGGTACTTTTCCCCGCACCGGACGGAGCTGATATCACAAACAATATACCTTCTCTTCGAAAAAACTTTTCCATTAAAAAAAATATTTCAAAATGAAAAAGAAAATAAAGAAAATCTTATTTAATAACCTTTTTTTTTGCGGGTTAAAAATAGCACTTTTACTTTATGAAACTCCTCTTTGCTTAAAAGGCTTTTTGTTGCAAGGATGCAACTTGGCTTACGTCCTTGTCTCCCCTTCCAGAAAGGTTTACAGCTACGATTGAACCTTTAGGCAGTTGTCGACAAATTTTCATGCAATAGGCCACCGCATGAGCACTTTCCAACGCGGGCAATATACCTTCGGTTTTAGATAAAAGGAAAAACCCCTCTAAGGCTTCCTCATCTGAAACCTTCGTATAAAGGGCTCGAGAATGATCTCTTAAAAAAGCATGTTCAGGACCAACCGCTGGATAATCGAGTCCTGCAGAAACCGAATGGGTTAAAGCGATCTGTCCATCATCATCCTGCAGAACAAAAGTTTTCGTTCCGTGCAAAATCCCTAACCTTCCAGAAGCAAAACGGGCCGCATGATCACCCAGTTTCTCTCCTTTTCCTCCCGCCTCGACGCCTACCAGCTGAACTTGAGGATCAGACAGAAAGCCATAGAAAAAACCTATAGCATTACTACCACCCCCGACACAAGCTATAGCCACGTCGGGAAGCCTCCCTTCCTGCCTGAGAAATTGCTCTCTACACTCTTCACCGATCACTTTCTGGAAATTTCTAACAATCATGGGATAGGGATGTGGACCCAAGGCCGATCCAAGAACATAATGGGTTGTCCGTATATGGGTCACCCAATCTCGCATCGCTTCGTTTATTGCTTCTTTCAGAGTTCTCTGGCCAACCTTCACAGCCACTACTTCCGCTCCAAGCATCTTCATCCGAGTAACATTCAAGGCTTGCCTTTCCATGTCCACTTCACCCATGTAGATTCTACATTCCAAGCCAAAAAGGGCACAAGCTGTCGCTGTCGCAACTCCATGTTGACCCGCACCCGTCTCAGCCACTATTCTTTTCTTTCCCATTCGCCTGGCCAAAAGAACCTGGCCTAGAGTATTGTTAATTTTATGAGCTCCCGTATGGAGTAGATCCTCTCTTTTAAGATAAACCTTGACTTCTCCAAGGATTGAAGAGAGCCTTTTTGCATAATAGAGAGGAGTGGGTCTACCCGCATAATTTTTAAGCAGCTCTTCGAGTTCTTCTTTGAACCGGGGATCCTGCAAAGCTTTGTTGTATTCAACTTCTAACTGTAACAAAGCTTCCATTAACGATTCAGGCGCAAAACGTCCTCCATACGGACCATAATAACCTGAACTATCTGGAACAGTTAAGAGACTGGGTGAGTGGGTTTTTTGCATTTTTCGATAAAGTCCAAGAGTTTCTTTTTGTCTTTTTTCCCGGGATATTTTTCTACCCCGCTAGAAACATCAACCCCAAAGGGTTCGACTTCACGCAGGGCTCTTTGAATATTGTCCGGGTTTAGACCCCCCGCAAGAATAAAAGGATAAGAATAGTGTTGCCTTAGCAAAGAAGCTTTTCCCCAATCAAAGGGTTTTCCGGATCCTCCCCATTTTTCAGAAGGAGAATCGAGTAAAAAAGCGAATGTACAGTCTGCCCACTCTTTAATTTTTTGCTCAAAAGGAGGCCTTAAAGCCTTGATTATTTTACCCCGAGGCAAACGGTGACCGAGCGCGAGGGATTCTTCTCCATGAAGTTGCCAAAGGTCAATTGGCAGTTCTTTTTTTAATATCTCAATCTCTTCTAGCGATGGATTAACAAGAACAGCTACTTTCAAGATATTCAGCCGACTAAGGAGATTGGAGGCCTGGGAAAGGGGAAGATAGCGTGGACTTTGAGGATAAAAAACAAATCCAAGGGCATCAGCACCATATTCTATAGCCAACTGGCCATCTTCATAAGAAGTAATCCCACAAATTTTTACCCAGACCTTTGCCTTGCCAATAGGGTAATCAAAAACCGTTCCATCAGAATTACTCATTGCTGTCCATACATAATCGAAGCGGATTTCCTGCTTCATCGAGGCCCGTTTTACTTCGGGCTTTGCGGCCGAAGCCAGAGCCTTCCTCTTAACAGGACAGCCTTCCGGCAGAACTCGCCGTAGGGCCGCCCGAGGTAGGCCAAACCATGCTCCAGCATGCTCAAGTTATATAACAACACGCAACTTTGCACAAGCAACTAACGAGCAGTTATAACCCTTTTCATGGATTAGCCAAAATTCATCCAAATATAGGGCTCTTCCTCGTGCCCCTGGGTAAAAAAGATCGAGATAAAAGATCAGCAATCGCTTTTGCTGGATCTTCTTGCCTCATAAGAAACTCCCCTACTAAAACCGCATCCGCCCCTCTCATTCTCAAGTCACAAAGATCATCACTTGAACTTATGCCACTTTCGCTCACCACAATTTTATCCTCGGGAATAAGGGGTAGGAGTCTTCGGCTCACTAACAAATCCACATGAAACGTTCTTAAATCTCTATTATTAATCCCAATCATCGAGGCTCCTGCTTCCAATGCCCTCTCTATTTCCACTTCATCATGCACTTCAACAAGAGGCTCTATGCCCACCTGCATACAATAAGAATACAATCTAAAAAAGTCTTTTACGGGAAGGATTGAAACAATCAACAAAATCGCGTCAGCCCCTGCAAGAATACTTTGAAGAATCTGCAGTTCGTGAATGATAAAGTCTTTTCTCAACAAGGGAAGTTTAACCGACTGTCTTATTTTTTTAAGATCCTCCAGAGAACCATTGAAAAACTTTTCCTCCGTAAGCACACTTATACAATCAGCCCCAGCTTTCCTATATTTCGATACCTGCAGAATAGGATCGGTTGATGAACCGATAACCCCTACAGAGGGAGAACTTCTCTTAAATTCAGCGATCAATCCCATCTTTTTTTTGTGGCGTAAAGCTGCAGAAAAAGCTTTCCTGGGCATGGACAACTCAGAGAGTTCTTTTTCCATCTTGGAATGAAGAGGAAGGAGCTTTTTGATTTCCTCTTTTTTAGATGCGATAATCTGGTCTAACCAGCTTAAATTTCTATTCATATATTCCTTTTTTTTTGGCTAAAGGATAATATTGGTACTAATATTATGGGAAAAAGGGTAACGATCCGAAGAAAATTTATAATTTTTTAAACAATTTTCTCTTTTTAGGAGTAAAACCTAATAATCCGAAATCCAGTCAAAACTTATTGACTTTTAAACTAAAAGCGAAAAAAAATTGGCGACGATGCAGCGACAAAGACAGCTTTTTTGGCTCTTTTTCCTGCTATCAACCTTTTTATTGAGATCCATAGTTTTCGCTGCAATTTCCCCTCAAGATGAATTTTTGAATATCTACTTGTCTTTGCAGGAAGCCGAGCAGATGGAAAAAAAGGGGGAAATTGCTGGGGCTTTTCAAAAATATACTGAATGTTGTAAACGGCTTGAACTCTTGAAAAAGAACTATCCGGAATGGGAACCGGGTATTGTGAATTTCCGGATCAATTATTCCAAAGACAAGCTTAAAGTCCTTGCACCGAAGCTTGGTAAAACTCCCGATGATCTGCAAAAAGGAGTCATGACAGCCCTAGGTTCATCTCGAACTGAGCCTCCTACGTTGGAATCAAGCCATGACGTCATCAAAAGTCTCCTTTCAAAGCATAACAAGGGATCTAATTCTGACGAAGAAATAACCAAGTTGAAATACAGGATAAACCAGCTGGAATCCGAGCTTGCACAGACGAAAATGAAACTTGAAGAGGCTGTAACCGAGGCAAACATGCTTAGAAACAGACTTGCGGCAACACAAAAAGAACTGGCGATCTTTCGATCCTCAAACATCGAAAACAAAATTACCGCTGTCCTCCAGGAGAACAACTCTTTAAAAGCAAAACTTGCACAGGCTGAAGCAAAGATCCGGACTTTACAAGCTGGAAACAGTGAAGCGGGTATAGCTGCCCTACGCGATCAACTCAAAGGAGTTCAAGAACAACTGACCATCCTTGAAAGAGAAAACGAAGTTTTCAGAAATACAGCCAGTGCCCTTAAGTCACAACTGGAGAATGCTCAACAAAAACTTGCCGAGTCAGCCCGTGAATTGGCTACTGCACCCAATACCGAATCTTTAAGAAAAGAAAATGAGATCCTCAGGGGCATCATTAACAGGCAGCTTCAAGAACAAGCACGTCGGGACTCCGCGAAACGATTAGTTATTGAAGAACTCCAGAACCTTAAAATTGACTCCAAGTTCTTGCAGAAACAACTTGAATTTTTATCCTCCCCTGTCGTCAATCTCTCTCCTGAAGAAATAGCTTTACTTAAATCACCTTCCCAACCTAGGTTGAACGAAATACAGCAATCCAGTTTTGAAGCTCAGCTCACAAGACCACCTGAAGAACAACAACAACAATCCCTTGCTCAATCTAATGATGTCCCAAAAACAGAAACTAAGACTGAGACTACGGCCGACCACATTCAGGCAAATCCCGTGCTTCCTACTGAAAATGCCCAGCAAGTCGCTTATCATTTCCCTCATGAAGGAAGCGCAGCCTCCACCGATACCAAAACTCAAGCCGAAACTCCCAGTTCCCCTAACAACGAATCGGCCGCTGCCACTCTTCCCGCCGCTCTCCCTGAAGATGTCCAGAAACTTGTGGATGAAGCATCTACTCTTTTCTCTGGGCAGCACTACCAGGAAGCTGCAGAAAAATACCGTCAAATCTTGGAAAAATTTCCCAACAGCGTTACCGCTTGGGCTAATTTAGGGGTCATTTATTACCAACAGGGCCAGCTTAAAGAGGCTGAAAATGCTTTATTCCAAGCTCTGAAACTTAATCCTAACGATGCTTTTTCTCATTCTATATTGGGAATTGTTTACTACCAGGAGGGACTTTTTGATAACGCCGTCACTGAACTTACCCGGGCAATAGTTATTAATCCCAATGATCCTAAAACAAGAAATTATCTTGGGATTGCTTGTTCAAAAAAAGGATGGCAGGAAGCAGCTGAAAAAGAGTTGCGCAAAGCTTTAGAATTGGATCCTAACTATGGGGATGCTCACTTCAACCTTGCTGTTATCTATGCAACTCAGCGTCCTCCAGCCAAGGAACTCGCAAAAAGGCATTACCAGGATGCATTGAGTTTAGGTATACCCAAGGATCCAGGCTTGGAAAAATTTCTTGAATAATTTCCTCCTTTCCTTAATTTAAGCACTCAGAACTTCTTTTCTGTAGTTCACAAATTTTTTAAGGGATGATCGCATTTAAAAAAAATCCAAGCCCTAAATCCACACAAGAAGCAGGAATCCTTGAAAGAATATCTTGGTGTGCTTTTGATTTTTCCAACTCCGCCTTTAGTACCGTAATCGTTGATCTTGTTTTCAGCCTTTATTTTATAAGGATAATCTGTGCACACAGAACGGATGCTACCTTTTTATTAACTTTTACAACTTTTCTTAACCAACTGCTTGTTGGTCTTATTCTACCCCTAGTTGGAACTCTTTCTGATGTTACAGGAAAAAGAAAAGAGATTATTTCTTTTTTCTTTATCCTCTGCACCCTTAGTACCGCATACTTGGGAACTACCGTTGAAGGAGATATCTTGAAGGCTCTTATAACCTATGCCATCGCCCATATTACGTTTTCCTTTTCTGAAAGTCTCGTTGCAAGCTTTTTACCTGAAATCGCTCCCGAATCAATGTTGGGTAGGCTTTCAGGCTGGGCAAGATCTGCAGGTAACCTTGGAGCTTTTGTAAGTCTCATGGCTATTTATCCCATGCTTTCTGGAGGCTTTATCCAATCAAACATTGAGCGCATCCGGTTATGTTTCCCCTTGGTCGCAGCCTTGTATGGATTTGCTGGATTGCCTTTTTTCTTTAATACTCAACAACGAACTCCAGGTTCTCAAAAAGATTTCTCGGTAGCTCTAAAAAATTTTTATGCCCGTACTGCCCTTATGATCCCTTCCCTTTTAAAACAGAAATATGTGCTTCTATTTTTTTTGGCTTTTTTCCTCTATGGAAGCGGGGCAACGGTTATCATGGTTGTTATAGCCGTTTTTTCCCAAATGCAGCTAGGAATCAGCGGCGCTGAACAGATCTGGCTTTTTTTAACCCTTCAATTGGGCAGTGCTATAGGAGCATTCATTTTTGGATTTATCGAAGATACTTTCGGACCCAAAAGAACCCTCCAACTTAATATCGCCCTGTGGTTCATATGTGTAACCTTAACTCTTTTTTTGGAACAAAAGTGGCTTTTCTTCTTTGTCTCCTTTCTTATCGGGGCAGCCAATGGCTCTTTATATTCAGTCAGCAGGGCTTTAATGGGGCTCATCTCCCCTCCTGAACAAGTGGGAGAATATTTTGGTTTATGGGGATTGGTCGGCCGTTTTGCTTCAGGGATTGGGCCTCTTGTATTCGGTCTGCTTTTTGCTGTCAACAAGTCCTTTCAAACCCCTCTTTTTGCTCCTCTTGTATTTTTTGGATGTGGCTTAATTGTGCTATTTTTCCTTCCCAACCAGAAACCCCAGAAAATAGATCACAAAATCTCTACTTAGGATTACTTCCACAAATAAAGAAGGCTTATAGTAGGGGCAATATACAATTAGATTTAAACACAATAAAACGACTGATTTACAACTTGCTTATAAAAAAAATTAAGCCAAAGCTCGTTGGTGGGATACCCATTACAACTGTTAGCCTAGCAGCAAATCCAGGACGCAATGAATGATACTCAAAAGATCACTTTGAAGAATAATCTTTCTATCAGCATTAAAGAAAAATTATCCTGGGGCATTTTTGATCTGGGCAACGTATCCTTTACCATCGTTCTGGTTGATCTCGTTTTTAGTCTTTATTTTGTTCAGATCATTTGCGCGCGCCGGACCGATGGGACTTTTCTTTTAAGCCTAGCTGCTTTTTTCACACAAATCTTTGTGGCTCTTTTTTTGCCCTTTGTCGGGGCCCTGTCCGATATCATGACCAAAAGAAAGTTTTTACTCGGTTTTTTCTTTTCAGTTTGCATTATCGCTACAACTTTGTTGGGAACAACAAAAGAGGGAGATGTCTGGAAAAGCCTGCTTAGCTATTCAGTAGCAAATATCTCGTTTTCTTTTACCGAAAATATCTTTTCTACTTTTCTACCTGAATTGATCCCAATCAGCTTCATTGGTCGATTTTCAGGCTGGACCCGAGCTTTTGGAAACCTCGGTGGTCTTTTTAGCCTACTCATTGTTTATCCTCTTCTTTCCCCTGGCTTCACAGTCACCAATACCGAGCTGCTTCGACTCTGTTTTCCCATCGTTGCAGCTATTTACATGATGTGCGGGTTACCCCTTTTTTTTAATCTCGAACTGCAAAAAAAACCTAAAACCCACTTGAAATATAGCAAAGCCCTTTTAAAAATCTTTTCTGATCTTAAAGAAACTCTTCTTCTTCTATTTCATAACAAGGCTTTAATTCTTTATTTCGCAGGTTCTTTTCTTTTTTTCTCAGCGGCAACTATCCTTATGATTATACTGGCTGTTTATGCTCAGATGGAATACGGGATTACAGGAGCCCAACAGATCGGTGTTTTTCTTTTAATTCAGACAGGAGGCACTCTAGGTTCATTTATCTTTGGCTTAATCCAGGACAGGTGGGGATCTCGAAGAGCTCTACAAATAGATCTTTTGCTATGGATAATCTGTATCAGTAGTCTTGTTTTCGCTAATACAAAATCCTCTTTTTATGCTGCCTCCTTCCTTATTGGAATTGGTAACGGCTCCCTTCCCTCACTATCCCGAGCCGTCATGAGCCTTCTTTCAGATGAGGAAAAAATAGGAAAACATTTTGGTCTTTGGGGTCTTTCCTGCCGAATCGCTACAGGCATTGGTCCCTTGAGTTTTGGTTATCTGTTCATGATTACCCATTCTTTCAAAACCCCGATGCTTTTGCCCTTATTCTACTTTCTGGGAAGCCTCTTTTTTGTTTCATTCCTCCCTAAAATTAGAAGAGAATCAAGGCTATCTGATAGCGGTTGAATCTTTTTTCTAATTGCTTTCTCATTGCTTTTGCCAATTTGGCTTTTTCCGGTTATCTGGCAGTTAGTTTCAGGTCATTATTGTCATCGATCCTCAAATTATACTTGAGGAACTTGTTTAGATCACAACAGCTGGATTTAAAAAAAACTAAACATTTTTAATCAGCCATTTATGCCAAGCCTTTTCAATCCAAAAATAAAACACCGGAAGGACTACTAGATCCATCAGTGTTGAAGAAACTATGCCTCCAATGACCACTATCGCAAGTGGTTTTTGAACTTCCGCTCCTGGACCATGAGCAAAAGCCATGGGGACAAAACCTAGGATCGCCACAAGGGCCGTTGCCAAAACCGGTCTTAGCCGGATTAAAGCCCCTTCTTCTATCGCTTTTTCTAGATTATATCCTAAAGAACGCAACCGGTTAATCGCTCCCAACATAACCAACCCTTCCAATATGGCTACTCCTGAAACAGCGATAAACCCAATCCAGGCTGAAATACTAAAAGAAAGACCTGAAAAAAGCAGGGAAAATATTCCTCCTGTTATCGCCAAGGGAATGGAAAAAAATACGATTAAACAATGCCTGAAGTTTTTGAACAGAAAATAAAGCAAAAGAGCTATCGCCAACAAAGCCAAAGGAACAACCACTTTGAGTGTTTCTTTTGCTTCAATATAATTTTTATATTGGCCTCCGATTTCGTAATAATAACCTTGGGGAAAATGCAGCCGTTTCTTTATCTTTTCGGTAGCTTCCCTAACAAAACTTTCTAGATCCCTCCGTTCAAGGTCCACAAGCAAAGCGATACGACGTATCCCATTTTCTCTGGAAATCGACCGCAATCGCTCTTCGTACCGAGCAGAAGCCAGTTGAGATAAATAGAGAATACCCCCAGTTCCAGAGCGCACGGGTAAAGAGAGCAAAGCACCCAAATTTTTTCTCTCTTGATCAGGAAATCTAATCACAATATCATAGCGTCTGACTCCATCGATCATTTTCCCGACGATTTTTCCTCCCAAGGCTCCCGACACCGCTTCGTTAATCTCGGAAGATTGAACAATCTGTCCAGCCATCGCTGAGCGATCGGGAAGGACTTCAAGAGAAGGAGCAACCCCTGATGTTTCAAAAGCCAAACCGACAACTCCTCTCACATTTTCCAACAATTTCTTGATCTCCTCAGCCAATGAATAAATAGTGCTGTAATCCGATCCAAACACCTTGAAAGCCACGTCCGCTTTTACTCCTTGAAGCATATCATTAAACCTGTTTTCAATGGGTTGAGAAAAGATCATATCTTGTCCAGGAACCTTGAGTTTGATTTCCTCTTCAATCAGATCCTCTAGATCTTCCTTGGAAAGAGCTTTCCCATTGATTTTTCTCCACTGCGATTTGGGTTTCAGAAAAATATACAGTTCAGGTTCGTTAGGACTAGCGGGGTCAGTAGCAACATCAGCCATTCCAATCCGCGAATACACATAGCGAATTTCAGGAAAAGACTCCAGAAGTATCTCTTCGGTCTTTTTTTCCATAGCCACACTCGCCTCCAAGCTGATCGTGTTTTCCCTGAAGATATTGATATCGTAAGCTCCCTCGTCAAGCTTCGGAACAAAATCTGCACCCAATGAACCAAATTTCATAATGGCGATGAAAAAAAAGAGCAGGGCCGTAGAGCAAAAAAACCATCCATATTTGAGGGAAAACCGGATAAAAGGACGATAAATGCTTTGTAAAAAGTCCAGTAGCCTATTCTGCTTTCCCCTTAAAGCATGTTTACCCCCAAGTCCTATCGCAGCAAGGACAGGAACAAAAGTAAAACTAAAAATAAGGGAACCAAGGAGAGCAAAGATAACAGCTATAGCCATTGGCCTAAATGTCTTTCCTGCAACCCCACCTAAACTTAATATTGGAACATAAACAAAAGTAATAATTAATACCCCAATAAAAACCGAAGGTCCTACTTCTGAAGCCGTTTCTTTAACAACTTGTTCTTTTTCATTTCTGGAAAAGATTGAACAGCCCGTTTGAGCCTCTTTGTCAGATAACTTTCGAAGTATGTTCTCTACCATGATGACGACTCCATCGACAATCAGCCCAAAATCAATAGCCCCAAGGCTCATCAGGTTTCCCGAGATATGGAAAAGTTTCATCCCATAAAGTGCAAAAAGGAACGACAGTGGAATGGTAAAAGAAACAATCAAGGCTGCTTTAAAATCGGCAAGAATAAAAAAAAGGATCAAAGCAACGAGGGTTGCTCCTTCCAGGAGGTTTGAAAAAGCGGTGTGGATCACTTGATCGATAAATTCTGAGCGGTTATAAAGGACCTCTATTTTTATCCCATCAGCTAACCGGGATTGTATTTGCTGTATTTTTCTAAAAACTCTCTGAGAAACCGTCCTTCCATTTTCTCCACTTCGCATAAGAATAATCCCTAGAACCGTTTCTTTCCCATTTTTCAAGGCTGCTCCCACCCTTATTTTTGATCCGACTTGAACCTGCGCAACATCCTCAACAAGGACCGGTTTTACAGATCCTGGATATTTTATAGGTAGAATCTGTATCTGCCGAATATCTTCTACCCGACTCACCGCCCTGACCGTCATCTGCTCTCCCGCTTTCTTGATGTATCCACCCCCCACGTTTTCCACGTTCATGGCCACCACATCAGCCAATTCTTTCAAAGTCAACCCCAAGTTCATGAGTTTTTTAGGATCGGGCATCACGACTATCTCCTTGTCATATCCTCCAATGGTGTTCACCTCAGCCACGCCCGGAACCATCCGCAGCTGGGGAATAATCTGGTATTCCTGGATTAACTTGAGCTCCATGAGCTGCTCGTACCGAGTTGGAGGCTTATCTAAAGCATCTTCTTTCCAATCCAGGGAATAAACAAAAACTTCTCCCAAACCCGTACTCATCGGTGCTAATCTTGGAACAAGCCCAGCGGGTATTTTATCAAGAGCCGTCAGCAACCGTTCGCTAGTCAGTTGCCTGGCTCTATAAATATCAGTCCTGTCATTAAAAATAAGGGTAATCTGTGAAATCCCAAATTTGCTCACCGAACGCATTTCCTCTAAGCCGGGTATTCCTGAGCATTCTCTTTCCAAAGGAAAGGTGACGAGCTTTTCGATCTCTTCAGGGGCAAGATCTCGAACTGGAGTAATAACCTGGACTTGAACATTTGAAATATCTGGAACAGCGTCTATAGAAAGATGGGCTGCTGTATAAAGGCCTAAAACCAGATAGAAAAACAATCCGATGTTAACAATCAGCTTATTTGCTAACAAAGAAGAAATAAATTTTTCGAGCATCTTTATGAAGAAATCGAAAAGGGGTTTTTTACATTCCTTCTCGAAACCCAGTTTATCTTTAAGCAAAATAAGGCAAAGAGTAAAATAACAATACCAGCTCTTTGGCTTTCAGGATCAAAGCAAAGAATTTTTTAAACAGGAGTATAAAGAAAAGAGCCTTTTGGTCTGTTCTCAAAGCGAGGACAACTAAGTCGAGTAATTCTCAAAACCAAGACTTGCTTTTTACTTTAAAAAAATTTATCCTAAACTATTTGAGAAAGGGGAGGAGGATAGAAGATAAAAATTTTGGTAATCATAGAACCAGAAGCTCTAAATTGGTAAGCTTTTTGATTTTGTTTTTATCTTCTTATGAAAAATTCTAAAAACACAATCTCTCCTTTTTTCCAAGTCGCTAAGCTTTTTTTCTTCTTCTACATTTCCTGGTTTTTCCCCTGCGAACTTTTAACCGTTCGCAAAATGGGCAAACAATATGCCAATCCCAAGCGTTTTCTTTTTTCATTAGCTATCCTGTTAGTTTTAAGCTGGATCAATAAAAGCTCTCAAAACAAAGACATCGGCCTTGTTCTTTTATTCTGCGGACTTCTTACCCTTATCTATTTTTTTGAATCCCTTCGTCTCTATTACGAAGAAGAAAAGAAAAAGATTGCAAGAAATCCCCTATCTTGGGGAATTCCACTTCTGGGTATCCCTCGAAACGAATGGTTCTGGTATCTCTTTCAACCTTTAATGATCATTTTGCTCTCTTTTCTCTTTTCATTCTTTTCTCAAACCCTTTTCTTTTACTTTTTACTTTCGGCGATTTTTCTCTGGATCTTCCGATTTCTCTCTTTCCGATTCTATAAAGAAAAGGAAATACAACCCCCTTGGGATGATGATTTCTCCCCTCAAGAAGATCAAATAGTTAATAACAGTACCGAGATTATTGATCGTTCTCTAGGGAATGAGAATCAGCAGCAGACAAGGCTCAATCCTCAATTGATTTCCCTGGTCGTTATTGGCTCTTTGGCAATCTCCTCTTTCATTTTACATGAGAAACCTTTCTTCTCTTCGTTCATCTCTGGTAGCAGCTATTCGCTCTCCAAGGCGTTGGCCAAAGAAGAAGAACAGCTCTCCAGCTCCATGCCTTTTGGATGGACATTAAAGACTGCCCTCTCCAAGGAGGAATTTTTTTATACTGTTCCTCAACTTCTTGAGAAATACCAAAATCATCCCCATTCTTTCTTCCAACAACTCTGGTCTTACTGGAGAGAAGAAAAGGCTGAGGTCGTCTGCGGTCGGTTTACTCCCAAAAAGATTGAACCTTTATGGGCTCCATTCACAGGGGTCATGATCGCTTGGATCCCCGTAGAGGAAAATCAGAAAGAAAATCCCGACGTTGAGTTATGGACTTACATCGAAACACCATCCTCTCTCTACTCCAAACTGTCAAAATCCTTCTTAACTCGACCTTCTGTTGTCATAACTTTCGGTAAGGACCTTAAAGCCTATATATTTGATGTGACTCAGCTAAATGGTAAAACCCTATTCCATACGGTCATCCCCTTTCCTTTTACCCTTAATATTGCCGGCTGTTCAATTGTCCAGAATCCACAACCCTATTATGTCCAAAACGCATACCAATCTCAGGGACAAAAGATAAAGGAATTTATTATCAAAAGACAAAAAGAACTTTTGACCGAGCTTAAAACAACCCCTTTGACAAAAGAAAAACTTGAGGAAATTAAAAAAGAGGCCAATATCCTAAAAACAAAACTTGCTGAAATTGAAGGTAAAAAATAGGGTTGCCGATGAAAAAATTTGCCCTGCTTTTATTCCTTTTGTTGGCTTTAGGGTTAAATCTAGGAGCACAAACTTCGGAAACTGAAGAACTGGATAAAGCCATCGAACAAGCTCAAAAACAGTTAGAAAAACAACAAAGAGGAGGGAAAGAAGAACTCAACCAAGCAGCTATTAACAAAGCTCCTTCTTTAGAATATTCTCCTAAAAATGGGAAGCTTGTTTCAGCCCAAGATTTTTCCAGTTATATCAAAAAACACAAAACCAAAAATCTCTGGGTGTATGGGCATTTCAAAGTCGTTCAAATTAAAAAAAATAATCAACTTGTAGCTAAACCGATTGTGAAAGGATTTATTCCCTTGATCAATTCTCTGGCCTTACCTAAAGTCCGATTTGTCTTTTTAAACCCTCAAAATCTAAAGAACTCTAGCCATCTTTATCCCGGAGACAGCTTTTATGTTTCTCCCCGACATCCTGCCCTTGTTACTCGGGTTATTTATAAGAATAGAGAGGAAACTATAGCTAGAGCCCTTTTCAGCAACCAACCCATGAACCATCTGCTCAGTTCAAAAAATAAATAATTGATTGTCAACTCATTGATTGCAATCTGATAAGATCAAAAAATTGATTCTCTCTTAAAATATAGCGGGAAGAAGAAAAATTTATCTTTATCCAAAAGATTCAAACTTAATTTTTTTTCACAACTCGCACTTCCCCTCTTCTATTCCTATCTGATGGATCTAATCTAAGAAGAAATGGCGGTGTTTATTGGCTGAAATTCGAAAGACCTCTAAGAGAAATCCTGTGGATTGCGCTAATTGAACTTACCTCGTAGCTCGGTGTAACACTGCTCTGCATAAAGCCTGCAAAAAATGATTTATTTTGCAGAGGGAACGTGAAAAAAATCTTTTTCCATTAAGGAAACAATTGTTTGCGTACTTTGCTTGCTAATGCAATGACAAGCCGCTTCCCACCCTAAAGCCAAGTTTCGCGGGCAGAGCAGGCAGGCAAAACCCCTCTGGCGACAGGCAAGAATTCATTTTCCAAAGACCACTTTGTCCTTTTACCCGATTGCATGACTACACTGCTTTTCCATGTGGATAACAAAATATCATTTTGAGTGGTAGGTGGAACCATGATTTTTCAAATACTCTTTAATCCGCACAAAGTCCTCATTATTTTTTTCCCCTTTGTAGTATATCTCAATAAAATCAACCTTGAAAGTCGATGGATAAAAAGCATAAATGACTCGGATACCGCTTATTACGCCACTTCCTTTGAGTGCTTTGCAGGCGAATTTCTTAACTTTAAAGATCTTAATTTCATCGTTGCAAAAATCTGGTATGGGGAAAACGCTTCTGTTATCCATGTTCTTGAGATGGTAAAGCTCTATGGCGTTGCGCTTGACCGTTTCTAAATCTTCCTTAAGCGTTCCAAACTTCTTGAGGAGTCGTTTGAGATCTTTTTGAAAGACATTAGTTTCACTATATTCAATCTTCGTCGGTGTTGCCATATTCTCGAACTGATGTCTCGGGAGTTCGGTAGAACACCGACTCATAGTCAAGCCGTTTGCCATACTCTGCGCTTACCCATGGAACATCTTTATGTGATAATTCAGAAAGCTGCTTCGCAGTCAGATCAGAAAGTCGTTGTAGTTCCCAATCAATGTGCTCCTTCTCTCTTCCATTGAGGATGCTTAAATCCGGTTCAACCTCTGGATTGACAAGATATTTTGTCTGAGGGTACTTGTAAAATTTGCTTTTGATTTTTTCTACCTCGCCTTTTTTAATCATGTCTTCAATAAGCTTTTCAAACAAAAGAGGCGTTGGACCATGTTGGTTTTTAATATACACCAGACCCATTAGCTGATCTTCATATTTTTCGTAGTAGTCAAAATCCATGAAATAAAGCAGTTTATACAGAGCTGTCATGCCGATATTCGGCTTGCCGCCAACTTTTTTCAAAACATAAATTAAAATCTGCCGAAACTTGTCAACTTTTTCTTGAGGTACGCTAATACGAATTTCCTCTTTTGTTTCTTCCGCCTGTTTTTTCTTGCGATCAATTTCAACGATGGGTTTTGCTCCTTCTTTACCATGTAAAAAATTTTCCAAAGGAATATCAAAAACCTCCGAGAGCTTCTTTGCCTCAGTGATAGTTAAATCTCTCTCTCCCCGCTCAATCTGCATATAAGTCGTTCGAGAAATGCCAAGTATTGATGCCAAAAACTCCTGCGTCAGACTACGTTTTTTCCTTTGTTCTTGGATGAATTTAGCAAGCATGGCTATTTCCCTTTATGTTGAGCTTTTGTACCCTTCTTGCGGTTTTCTTGCCAATGAAGGGGTTGCAGATTTCTCAAATTATCACTTCCCCCTTTGTCCTTTGGATTCTTATGGTCGATTTCCCACCCATATTCACCATTTGTTCCATAAGAATCAAAACGAATTATATTTCCATAGTTATCTTTGCGCCATACCTTAGGATTTTTTCCGGGTATGGGTTTTGCTTTTTCCCAAACTTCTTCAATCATATTTTTCGAAACCATAATATAACTGTGCAGGATTTCTTGTCAATAAAAATGTCAGAAAATTATACACAGCTATTATAACATTTGATCCTCGCATCTCAGTGGATATTCGCGCAATATTCATTATACCATCAAACTCAAGCTGGTCTTTTTTCTTTAAGTCTTTGTGCGACATAACGAGATATTCCTGTTCAGGAGGTTGGCCATCAATACTCGATTTACTCGCAGCTTTGAGCGGCGCAGGCTTTAAAAATCACAATGAGTTTATTTGTCTCTTTTGATTAAAAGAATGATAATCGGTTCGACCCCTTGATCCGGTTCATAAAAGCCACCAACCAAGCTGAAAATATACCTTTGCAAGGGAATCCCGAGCAGTGTCAAGATTTCCTGAAAAAGATTGGTTTGAACCTCGCATTGCCGAGCGGACGCTCGACCTTAATGTCGAAATTCCTTTTAAAATCGCCATAAAATGGCGTGCCATGCGGTTTTGCCTTGAGATGCACTTACAATCTTCCGAAAGTAAAATTTGGCGGACAGGGCGGGATTCGAACCCGCGATGGGGTTTTAGCCCCATTCTCAATTTCGAGTTGAGTGCTTTAAACCTCTCAGCCACCTGTCCCTGATAGCTTCAAACCAACACTATATAATCATAAAAAAGAAAGAAAAAAGTTAATTTCATGCAACCATAGTTTATTGAAGCTGTTTTTCACATTCGCTGATAAGAGCAACGAACTCTTCAACACTTTTGACTCTAAGCAGGCGGTTTTTATTTTTTGATACAATTCTGGCAAGGGAACCTACCACGACGATATCGGTTGTACTAATTTTCTTAGGGGCACCGATTACGAAAATCAATTGGACCAGAGGAGCATTTTCCCTAAAGAATACTCCTGAGGGGAAAAAACCTACCGCTATGACAAGTTCCTTTACCAGTTCGCTTCGGATATGTGGGAAAGCAACCTCCTGTTCAAACCATGTTAAGCCCGCTTTCTCAGCTTCTATAACAGCATTCAAAAAAGGCTCAAAAGATTGAAGCTGGGGAGCATTCGAAAGGATCTGGACAACTTTTGTTATTGCTTCGAACCTGTCAGAAGCTGTTAGGTTAAGAAGGACTCGGTCCTGAGTCAAAATATCGGATAGGTTCATCGTTGTCTCTCCGTAAAAACCACAGAACATTCATGCCGGACAAATACCTCATTAGTCCTCGACAGCAGCACCGCTCCATCTTAGCTTTTTCCTTAATATTTCAAAAAAATCTCTCTCTTCAAGAAATCCCAGGACCACGCTTTCTGGTCTAGCTTCAACCTGAAGCCAATCCCCTGGATGAAGATCTCCATAAGCTATCCCATCATATTCAAGCCGCACCGGTCCTCCCCCCAAAGGGATAGAAAAGCGTAAAACCATCTCCTCGGCAAAGACCAAGCTCCTATTTGTCAGGGTATGGGGACAGATAGGATTTAGACTAAAAACCTTCGATTCAGGAACAACAATAGGCCCTCCAGTAGACAAGGCATAAGCAGTGGATCCGGTAGGTGTTGCAATAACAAGACCATCGGATTGATATTCGGTTACTAGGTTTCCTTGGGCAAAGACATCGATAGTAGTCATGTGGGAAAAAGATCCCCTGAAAAGCACAATATCATTGAGAGAACAAGGAATCTCAAAATCTTTTCCATAGGCACTGCCTATAGCTTTAAGAACCATTCGTGGACTTTTTCTAAAATGACCAGTTAAAATTTTGGGTAGCTCAGGAATAATTTCATCTCTGGAAACCGCTGTTAAAAATCCAAGACTGCCTGTATTTACCCCGAAAATAGGCACTTGCGATGGAAAAATTTCATGGGCTATGCGAATAATTGTTCCATCTCCACCTGCTGCCAGGATTAGATCCACTTCAGTAGAAATTTGGCTTAAGGAAACACCCTTTAGTCCTACCAGTCTTGCCGTAGAATCTTCAAGTGAAAAACAGACATTGTGTTTCTTAAAATATTCAAGAAGCTCTAGGAGAAGTTCAAGAGCACCTCTTTTCTCTTTATTGACAAAAAGGCCGACTCGTAAAGACATAGCTTTAGAAAGGAAGATTCTTCTTTCTTCTATATCCACAATAAGTCGTTCCCAGACATCCGCAATCTTTTTATCCTTTAAAAAAAAACCTGCTCTTGATTTTTTCTTTTGTTGTTCATCTCAAAAGAATCTTTTTCTTTTTCTACTCATCCGTAAAATTTTTTTCCAATGAAGAACGTGGATGTCCTTGCTATCGGGCATAGCTGTTATGACCTCTCCTTTTTCGTAGAGAACGACCCGCAAAGCGATGAAAAGACTACAGCCACAGACCTTATCCTTTGTGGAGGAGGACCTGCAGCAAACGCCGCGGTAGCGGTTAGCAGGCTTGGAGGCAAATCAGCGTTTTGCGGGTATGCAGGTTTAGATCCCTTAGGAGAAATGATTAGCAAGGAATTTAGAGATGAAGGAGTGGATACTTCCCTCTTGATAAGAAAAGAATATCCAACTCCGGTTGCCTGTTGCCTTGTTAAACCTAGCGGGCAAAGGGCCGTCGTCAATTATAGAAAAAAGACTCCATGCCTGGACCCTGGAGAGATCGACATTTTTGCTATAAGACCTAAGGTTATTCTTTTTGATGGGCATGAGCCAGCGGTTTCTTTGAAATTCCTAAACAGGGCTAAAGAAGAAGGCATTCCGACCGTGCTTGATGCTGGTTCATTGCATGAAGGCAGCTCGTTACTTGCTCCACAGGTCGATTACCTCGTCGCTTCAGAAAAGTTTATCCAACAACTCACAGCAGTAAAGGATCCAAAGGCAGCTTTTGAAAAATCATCAAAACTCTATTCCCATCTCGTCGTTACCCTTGGAGAAATGGGTCTGTTTTGGAGTCATGCAAACAAAAAGGGGATGATAAAAAGCTTGCCCATTAAACCTGTAGATACCAATGGTGCAGGAGATGTTTTCCATGGGGCTTTTTCCCTTGGCCTAGCCCATGGAATGGAGTGGAATAGCCTGCTTCTTTTTTCCACGGTTGCAGCCGGATTAAGCTGTACTCGCAAAGGTGCAAGAACCTCTTTTCCATCTAAAGAAGAAGTTGAAAATTGGTTAAAAAAAATTAAGCTTGAAGATTTTCTCCTTTTCCCCTTTTAGGAGCATCTACAAAAATAACAATCAAGGCTGTTGTCGTTGCCTTTTAAAAGCTTTTTTACCTCTAAATATTGCTACAATAGTTGAAATTGAAAATTTGCCCAAAACATGAACCATTCAAAAATAAGTTGAAATTAAGCTAAAACCAAAGAAAGACTTAAGTTCTTGCCGGAGATCTGAAAAGAGCGCAGCAAATCTTCAAAATAGAAGGGAATCAACAGGTAAAAATTTATACAATTTTTAAAAAAGCTGAAACTGCTCACAAAAACTTTTTAAAAATCTTAATGGCCCTAGTTAACACGACTCATCCGGCAACCATGACAAGAAAAACCTGCTCCAAAACTAAAAAGCAATATCTCTTTTTCTTTGAGTTGAAGTTCAATCCCTTTTTGAAAAGCGAACAAAACAGAAGGACTGCTCATATTACCGTAATCTCTTAGGACCTCAGCACTTTCTTCAAAGCGATTGGCAGGGAACCTCTTTTTGAGCTCAATAAGCACTTCTTTTCCCCCAGGATGAACAATAAGCTTCCGGCAATGGACCGAAGGATTATCCTCATACTTTTTATAAAGTTCAAAAACTGCTCCCGCAGCTAATACCGGAACAGTTCGATGAAGTTTATTACGCAGTTTTCCATAAGCATTCTCAAAGCGTAGCAGTTCTCTGTTTTTGGGAATATGAAGTGAAAAAAAATCCTTACTTTGCCATCCTAATCCTTCTTTTGATCCATGCCAAAGGGTAGCACAACATCCATCGGCAAAAATACACATACTAACCAAACAACCCGGATCATCATCAACATAAAAGGCAGTAGAGGAAAGCTCAACAGAAACTGCGGCAGCATAACAACTTGGATTTTCATTCAAAAAACTTTTTACGGCATGAAGTGTAGGCAAAGCCGCTCCACAGCCATGTCCAACGATATCTATAAGAAAACTGTCCGCCCGCATTCCTACTCTTTCAGCAATATGGCTAGAAAGTCCTGGACAGAGGTAACCTGTACAGGTACAAACAAAAAGGGCATCGAGATCAGAAGGCCTGAGTTCAGATCTTTCAAGAACTTCACAGAGTGTTTTAGCCGCTAATTTTGGAGCCAGTTCTTCAAATTTCTTGTTCAAGCTTTCTGCCGACATATCAAAGACCATTTCAATGGGATCGACTGCAAAATGTCTTTTGTCTATCCAACTGTCGCCTAGAAGAATTTTCTTTACCAGATCAACAGAAGATGCTTTCAGGGTACGTGCTACTCGAGAGCGACTAAAAATCTCCCAACATTCAGACTGCTTGTATCCCTGTTCTGGGACCAAGGAGAATATAGATTGTAGAAACATATTTTAGACTATTAAAAATATAGTGAAAAACTGCCTTATGGATGAGTTTTTTTTCCATCTTAGCTTATCCTTTTCTATCAAAAAACGAGAAATGATCCTTGGCTCGGGTGAGCTTGTAAAGGCTTTTGACAACACTGTTCTGAGTAAGAAAATGAAGAAGCAATTCTTGTTCATTCAGAAGTAGTGGATGTAAACAAAGACCAAGATAAACCCGCAAAGAAAATCGCTTTTTAAGTTTCTGATTAATGCTTTCTACCGCTTGAAGCCAACTGAGTTTTCCCAGAGCATAAAGTACAAGATCGTCTGCAGCTATGGCTGCTGATTCCATAGCCATCGCCATACCATTACCCATAAAAGGGGGGACGGTCACAAAACTATCTCCAATTTTGACAACTTGTTGGTTAGGTTGTAGAAATCCCAGAGAAAAAGAAGGAACAGCTGCAAAACTCTCCTCTAAAAACTGGCTTTTTTCAAAATAAAGGTAAGGTTTATTCAAGTTCAATACCCTAAGATAACCTGCGAACAGATCTTTTTTGGAAGTAGCTGAAACTTTGCATTTCTTAAAGAGCCCGCATAGATTTACTGTTTGGCTATCGATTTTGCAAAATCCCAGATAACCCTGAGTCGCTGCATACATCTCTAGATCGTGATCAAGTTTTACTCCTTGAAGATGGACTTTTAAGCCGATCCATTCACCCGCTTCCTTTTTTTTGCCGCAAGCAATCACCATCCCTTCTTTAAAAGAAGGAGAGCAGTAGGATCTCGTATAAAGGATCCCTCCACAATCCATAAAGCGGTAAGCCAGCAGGCTGTCCAGGTTTTCTCTCGGAGTAAGATAAACAGGAAAAGGAAATTTCAAGAAAAACTTTCTTTTATCTCCTATGGTAAAACTGGCTTCTTGAGCTTTGGGAAACTTTTCTAAAATATCTTCAATCCCTAGTTTCTGTATAACCCAGAAGGGAAGTCCAGAAAGAAACTCTCCGCAGACCTTTTTAAGGGGATAATCACAAGCTTCATAAACCCATACAGGGATATCAAACCTACGCAAGCAGATTCCCAGAGAAAGCCCTGCGATCCCTCCGCCTATGATAGTGATGGGTTTCACTTTACAATCGCTTCAAACCTATAAGCACCTAACCAAGTCATCTTTATTTGATAGGGCCAATCAACTCGATGAAGACCAAGAAAAACAGGAAGTTCATCACCATAAAATCCACTTTTAATGCTTAACAAGCCGTCATGAAAAGTAATCGGGTTAAGCCCTACTAACCGCAGCAAGGAGAGTTCAACCAAAGTTAACCCGCTACGCAAAGGCTCACAAAAAAAAAGAAACGAAGGCTTTATTTTGTTTATCCACTCTCCCAACCCCTCCAATTGAGAAGAGGAAAAATGATGAAGCACCATGTTCGCTAGAATGCCCTGAAAAGAAGAGGAATCGACAAAATCCTTGCATTTTATAAACTCAAAGAGATCCATCCTTATCCAATTCCAGTCTTTTGGCCAACCTTGCGGTCTTGGGATTCGATCCAATCCGGTTAAGTTCATCTTCTGCCTAAGGAGGCTATCTCGATAAAGAAATTGGCCTAAGGAACCATCTCCTGCCCCTATCTCCAGGAAAACTGCTGGCTTATCCAAAAAAGAAAGGCTATTTTTAACTTTCCTTTTAAACCAAAAGAAATTGCCCATTATAAAATTAATTTTCTTAAGGCCCCTTCTGCCCTTTATCGCTTCAACCGAGTCAGGGGGAAAAATGTCCAGGTACTCCATCTCTTCAAGCTTTCTTTCCATGGCTTGGTTTATCCCAACTCTTGGGGAAAAAAAAGATCCTTCTGCCCATTACCTTATCCAATGGCTTGCCCTTCGCAATAGGTTAATTCACAAAGCAGAAGATGGGTTCTAACCTCCTAAAAACTTCATTACAACCCGATCAAAAGGACAACTCGGTCTTAGCTGCAATCCATTCCCAGTCTACCCATTTAAGGGATTTGCCCTTTGGCAGTCCCCCCCCCGGGCTTTATTCTTGATACGGTTCCCAAAGCAATAGGACCAACCTAGTCCAGAGAAGAGAGAACAAAAACTCTTCTTTTAACTCTCTCTCTATGCCCCGATTAGCTTAATCTACTCGATTAGGGGCTCCAAGGAAAAGGTCCTACTACAAGGCCGGAAGGTTTCAATCCGACTGTATATACAGTCGGGTTAGAGGAAGAAATCGGGGTTACTGCATAAACCCCCTGACTAACCGGAGATGAAACTGTAACTAGGGTATTTCCATTGGTGACAAAAGGAGAAGCTACAGCTAGAGAAGATCCCGAAAGGAAAATCCCCTGATAATTAGTTCCTGCTGAAGGAGAATAGCCATTATCCAAAGACGCATTGACTGTAAGCGATCCTCCGGCTTTCATCGCGATACCACCTGGAAATACAAAACCGGGAAAGCCAAGGATATCCCTGCTCATCGCAAATTGAGAAGGATTTCCTGGATTGACCGTCAAATTCCCACTCACATTGAGAAGAAGATTACCACCCGCATTGGGAACGGTTAAGGTTAATCCCTGAACGCCGTTGACTGTGGCCTGCTCCATAAAGGTAGAAGTATTGCCTGAGTTAATCACCGCATTCCCATTTACCGCTAAATTGATGAACTGAGGTCCTGTCCCATCCGCATTCAGTGTAATGTTAGTAGAGCTAAAGGGCCCGTTGGCTAACTGGAAACCATTCAACAAGGGATTGGATTTTGAAACGAAATGATTGACATTACCACTGAGGGTAAGATCAAGCGATTGAACCGTCAAAACAGCCCCACCCACAAGACTACCTCCAGTAAAAGATACATTTTGAGCTAAGAGATTGGTAGCTAGCACAAAAGGATATCCGGGAGAAAACCCGCTACCCAAAAAAACATTGGTAAGCCCATTTTCTGAAGAATAACTTACTGTTCCTCCTAAATAACCAGGTCCTGTTGCACTACGGAAAATAAAAGTCGTTGGGGAATCCTCAGCGCTAAAAGAGATCGTTCCATTCGAAAATACCCCCCCTTTAGGAAAAATTCCTGTTCCCGAAGGATTAGTAGCCGCCACTATAATTTCATCATGACCGCTGATCGTGCCGTAGTTGGCAATCCCACCTTGCCAAGCTCTTAAAGTAACGTTCTGATCAACATCTTCGCTTTCCTGCCCACCCGTAATTGACCCATAATTAATGATAGAACCATTGACATTGATGACGATCGGTTGGTCTTCAAAAGATACAATCGAGCCATAATTGTATAGAGAACCACTGTACTGCCTGTTCGCAATAGTCAAAGGACCCGAAAAGGCTAACGTCCCATGATTAGCTAAAACCGTGGACCAAACCAGGCTTCCATAACCAGGAGCTCCAGTAGGAGGTAATACCACATTGCCTCCCGTTATATTGATACTTCCATTGCTAATCGCTGTAGCGATCACAAAAGGGTTTTCATCTTCTGACCCATGAATATTTAAGCTACCCAGAACACTAAAGGCACCATTGGCTGGAATTGTAAAGCCCTGTGCACTGGCATTAATGGCATAGCCAGTGATCAGGCTTACTCCTCCCTTAGCCACAATCCCTCCTTCCCCAGGTTCCCCTTTTAAAGCTGCAATGTTTACCGAGGAAGGAGCTGCAATCAGAATCATCGCCCCAGGCTTTTCGGATCTCAATGTTGCCCCATTCATCACCGTAACGAAACTGCCCGGCGTATCTTTGGCAATGCTCACGGAACCTCCAAAATTGGAGGGATTTATCGAATAACCAAAAAGACCTATTCCAGCTGGAGCATTGATCGTCCCTGAGGGTCCCACGATGATCCCACTGCCGTTTGCTAAAAAGAAGACAACATCACCTGCCACGGTGATATTCCCATAGATCTGGGAGGGATTGCCACTGACGTCTACATTTAATAATGTCGCTATGGTTGGACCAGGAAAATTTTTAACGATCCCAAAGTGAGCAGCTGAGCCCACATTAAACCCTGGGGGCTGATTGACATTTAAATTATAAGCTGGACCTCCCCATAGTATAGAGGTAAATGGACTATCCACATGAAGAGAGTTTCCAGGCGGGTTCAACGTCGCCGACCCACTCACTACTTGCCCATGACCAGGGAGTTGGTTCGGAGCAGGAGGAATAAAAGCTAAAAGCTTCTGACTACAAAGGCTAACTAAAAATAGAGATAAAAAAAGAAACTTCCTTAATTTTTTCAAAAAGTTCTTATTCATTTTTCCCCCCAAGAATTTTCCTTTGTCATAGGTATCCCTTTTCCCATTGAGAAAAAGAGTGAAAGCTATTACGGCAAAAAGAATAAAAAATGTCAACGTATTTTTTTTCATCTTCCAGAGATGAAAAAGAGCCAACCTTTAGCTTTTTTTCCTAAACCAGAATGAGCCGCCTAAGGGCTTTAATCCCTTAAGCTGGGGAGCCTCCCATAACTCAGCGAAAATTTTAACCAACTTAGCCTGTTTCGAAACAAAATGAGAAGCAAACAAGACTTCGAACTTCTCTTGGGAAAAAAGGAGAAGAGAACCTAATAGATACTGTTCAGAATAGTACCTTTTTGACCAATCTTTCGGATAATCCTCAGGCCAGAATATGTCATGGAGATGAATGATGACCCCGGGTTTAAGGGCCGGTAAAATTTCAAGGAAAAAGACCGTCACATCGGATCCCTGAAGAACCCGGTGCGATCCATCCAGAAATAAAATATCCCCTCCTTCCAGTTGTTCAAATAGAGAAAGGGGACAGCTTTGAAGTGCCGACCGGAAAGTTTCATCGACTAACTGCTCTACTGCTGTCCTGGGTTCAGGATCTATTGTCAGTATCTTTGTTCGGGGACTGTAGGCTTTTTTTGCCCTATAGGCAAATCGGGTAGAATAACCTGAGCCAATTTCCAGGAATATCTTTGGTTTTTGTTGGGCTATCATCCCAAAAAGAGAGATCGCATCCAGGCTATCAAACCATCTATTGTGCCAGAATGGGGAAAGGTTATCCGAAGGAGGAACAGGACTGATCAAAAGAAAATCAGCAATAAAATTTTTCCAATCGATAAGATATTGCTCGAAGATCGGAAGCTTCGATTCAAGAAGGGCGGTAATCAAGGGATGCCCACTTTTTTCATAGTTCCACCGAGGCTCAAGAGTCGCTCCGTAAGGATACCAATCTTCAACTTCCACAAAACCTCCCTCTGCTTCTTTTTGAACATTATCCTTTTTCTTTGAAACCAAAGCATAAAATTTTGCCAATCTTATCCAATCTCCCGATTGGCTACGAGCTAAAAGCCATAGAGTTTTAAAACCCCGACTCAGCTCTATTTCTAGCTCAAAACCGCTCAGCGGATCAATTTCTTTACCTTTTTGCTTATATCTATGTTGGACATCCAAGCGTTGAGCTTTTCTGGTAAAATAAACCTCTTTTTTGATGATCACCCGAAGCTCTTCGGCAGCCCTTCCCTGGGAATCAAAAAAATAGCCTTTAATGAAAAATTGCCGGTTAGGTAGAAAAAGGAAAGAAGAGCAAGGCTCTTCTATCTTATAGTAATAGGCCTTGGTCATCAACTTGCCCCAAAAAGATTGATCCAAAAATAGCCATCTTAAGATTTTATAGATAAAATGGCTATTTTAGAACAATTTTTTTTCGACTGGTTTTTTTTCATCTTTTTAAAGCCAATACTCTTTTCCATTAGGTCTGTTATTAGTCTCAACCTTCTATCCAGAAAGCAGAAGGACTACTTCAAGAAAAAAATCCTAAGAAAATTAGTCAGGAAAAAAAGCTTGGCTTTTTTAAGTTTCCCCAATTTCAAAAGAAAAACAAAGGGATAAGAAGCAAAAGATATTTTCCCATGCCCAGGCTAATCGGTAATAAGCGGTTTTCTTTGTCTTTGGACCATGAAAACAACAATGGAATTTTTTTTTTGTTATTTTAAAAATCCTTTTCCCCTTTAAAAGTCTCCCTCCAATAAGGACCAAGGATTGTAAAGATCTTTTCCTCTCCCCAAAGATCAATGGGTTTAATCGATTCTCTTTCTTCTTGGCTTGGTTCTTTTAATTTTCTAAAGATCATCGCACCAGAGAAGACTTTTTCCAGTTTCCACTCTTTTTCCAATAACCGCAAAAATTGACACAATAAAGCACAACCATAAAGAAAATTATCATTAATAATCAAAAGCCCCTTTTCCTTTAACCCCTTTGAAAGATAAAGAAATTCCATGAAAGGATAAGGAAAACCCTTTTTGCCATGCAAAATGGCTACGTCATAACCCCTTTGCCCTAGCCCGGGAAGTATTTTTTCGGTAGGCCCTCTTTCTATTCTTAATCGATCAGAAAAGCAGTTAGTTGTTTTCAAATAATCCTGGAGAGGGGCTTCCCACTGCGCCTTAGAAAGCAAAACGGTATGATCCATCTTTTTGTTGATAAAAATCAGGGTAGCGATCAATCCATCCACCTCGATGGTCTTGCTTCCTTCGGGAATCGTTTCCCACAGATATTCAGCAAGATTTTTGTCTATTTCCCCTTCATAATCGACTTCTCCCCCTGCTCTCAACGCTATGTTTTTTGCATAGGCTCTGTATATCTCATCGAGAAGAGTCGTCGAGAAGTTTTCTTGCGCCAAGGGCATTGAAGCCAGAATGGGCAGGCCTCTCTGAGGCAAGGGAACGATTAACTTTCTATGGTGCTGCTGGGCAAGATAGCCCTTTTCCCCTAGTTCCAAGACCAACTCCGCTCCTTCACTCATGCCCTTGTAAAAAAAGCTTTCTAAAACCTTCTGATAGGATTCATAAAGCAGGGTCCTTTGACTTCCCTCAATGGACCCGCCTTCTTTTACTCTTAGAGTTAGGCAATCATGAAGCTTTTTGACTGAACCATAAAGATTTTCATGAAAAGGATAGAGCTGGAGCCATCTTTTCTGCCAATCCTTGATTCTGGAATAATCTTTTACCTCTTGATCGTCATAAAGATAGCCAAAAAGATAATGGTATTTTCCTTTGCATCTTTCCCTCTGGCAGATCCCCTCAAAACCGGGGTTCCTGACAAGGATGGTCCGTGCCTTTTTGTTATAAACGACTTTGAGTCCTCTTTTCGAAAGCCTCCAACCCAGTTCTACATCTTCAAGAAACCTGAAAATCGGGTTAAAAATCCCTCCCTCAATGAGAAAAGATCGTTTAACAGAAATTCTTCCCGACCAGAACGTTTTCCAATCATAAATTTGCCCATCAGTCAAAGCCGGATAGCTAAAATACTGGCCTCCGTCACCGGTGACATAAACTAAAAGGGGGTCGGATCTCAACCTTTCCGAAAGCTCCGTGTAAGCCAGCACGGCAACCGAAGGATCAGGATAACGACGGTGAGAGTTCAACAGTTCAGATAGAAAAGAAGAAGTAGGAATATCATCGTCATCGAGAAAAACTAATATCTCCCCCTTGGCCAGATAGATCCCTAAGTTGCGCGCGGAGGCCTGGGCTGCATGTTCCTTGCGGACATAACGTATAGCCAGCTGAGCTGAAAAAGCTTCGACAACTTGAGGGCTATCATCACTGCCACCATCATCAATAATAATTAACTCAAAAAGAGAGTGATCCAGCTCTTGCTGACCCAGCGCATGGAGTACTTTTTGAAGGTAGACTGACCGATTAAAAGTAGGAATAATAACACTGAGCAGCGGAGAGGATGAATTAGACATAAACTTCAAGGATCTGAAATGCTTCTTCTTTTTTCAAGTGGGGATTAACCGAAAGAAAATACTCCATCTCTTTCCAAGGATTCGATTGCTCATAGTACTTCACGGGGATCCTAAAATTATGGATACAGCTAACCTGATCAATGATGCCCAACTTAAGGCCCGACTTTTGGAGAATCACAGGCCAGTGGTAATCGAGTCCCCAACCGGAGGGTGGAAATTCAGGAAAAGGAAAGAGTAGCTCTAATGCCCTTCTACTGATACAAACCACAGGGCCTATCTCTACATATCGAGTGAGCCTTGCCTTAATGCCATCGATCTTTTCAGTAAAAGGATGATCAATAAAACTTTGATGAGAGCGGGCAGGCTGTGAAAGATCAAAACCATATTTCAGAACCCATTCCATGTAATGATCAAGAAAACCATCTGGCAATTCGACATCATCGTCACATAAAAAGATATAATCAAATGAACTCTCTTTGGGAATCAGCTGGTTAGCCGCAGAAAACTTCCAGAAACTTCCTTTTTTTAGGGTATAGGCCTTAAGTTCAGGATCTATTTCCCCTTGCCCCAATGCTGCCCATCTCTGCTCAACATCCCAGTTTTGCGAAGAACTTAAAATTTTGACTAGATGCCTAATCAATGAAGCTCTATTTAAATAATAAACCCCAATGACTCCAATCTTCCCCTTGCAATTCATACCAAAGAAAAGGAAAAAAGTTTTTTTAATCTTGCTTTGACCACCGGCTTCGAAAAGTACTTCTCTACATGCTCAAGAGAAGCTTGAGAAAGACTTTCCCAAAGCCCCTTATCCTTATATAGCTTTAGCACAGCTTCAATAAACTCTTCCTTGTCATCACAAATAAAAGCGGTCTTTCCCCCTTCCAATTTCATCCCTTCAGCTCCAATGGTCGTTGTGACAACAGGAAGCCCAAAAGCCATCGCCATTCCTATTTTGCCTTTCATTCCCGCTCCAAACCTCAAGGGTGAAACAAATACCCTTACCTGCTCAAAATAAGGGCCAAGCTCTCGAACATAGCCAATCGGATTAATCCCTGGTTGGGTTAACAGATCTTTGGACACAAACTCTTCAAGAAAACTGCCAACAATATCGAAAGTACAACCTGGGATCTCTTTCCGGAGGCTTCCCCACATCTCTGAAATAAAAAACTTTAAAGCATCTACATTGGGAGCATGACCAAAATAGCCAAGGAATAAGATCCCCTTGCGGTCTTCCCACCGATTGGTAGGCGGACAGATCTCATGAATATTAGGAATCCAGACAACTTCTGTCTGAGCCCCAACTTCCTTTACAACTTCCTTTATCTTTTCTTGCTCCTCCTCGGTAATGGCCACAACGACGTCCGATCCCACAAAGTTTGCCCTATCGATAAATTGGACAAGCTCCGCTTCTTTTTTGACCGCCGAATCTCCCGTAAGGGTTGCTTCTCTCTCTAACCTAACAAAAGCAAGGTCCACCGGGTCGTAAATGAGCTTAGCATTGGTCGCATAACTTCTAATCATTGGAATGAAGCTGTAGGCAACGGTTGGGGAAAAAACGTAGGCTAAAGAAAACTCCTTTCCCCATTGGCTAAGAAAATTCTCTGTCTTTTTTTCTCCGTAGATTATCTTTTTAACCCCTACTTTAAAAAGAACCTCTTCGTAGTGTTGAATCTGTTCATCCAGAATTTCTTCTTTAAACAGTTTAGCATGCCCTTTTCGATCCAACAGGGTAGCTAGGGAAACTTCCCATCCCAATTCTCGAATAATTTTTATAATCTCGAAAGTTCTAAAATCTCCTCCTCTTCGGTCAGGAACAAGAAGATAGTCGGTAAAAAGAAGGACTTTTTTTTGAGGAACGATTAAAAAGGAGTTATCCCAAAAAGAAAGTTCTGTTTTCCCCCTAATGATCCTATTTTCCTTTTGCCCATAAACAAGGTAATGCCAAAGGGGATTGACTTGGGCTTCCTTGACGTCTGGATAACACCGCAGATAATAACGCAGATCAAAATCGGGATGCGGATTGCGCCCCTCCTTCCAACCCTGTTCAATAAAATGCAGTAGCGGATTGACTCCCGCCGCCTTGACATCGGCATTCTGTTCCAAGTAATAGGCGCTGTCAAAATAGCCATTAGGGTTCCTTCCCTCTTTCCACCCGTATTGAATATAGTGCAAAAGCGGATCAACCCCCGCCTCTCTCACATCCGGGTTATGCTTGAGGTAATAGGCTTGATCAAATAGAGAAGAACGCAAAATCTTAAAGTATTGACCCCATTGGAGAGAGTTTTCTTTGCCCTTTTGAGGGCTCTCCAAGGATTCCATGCTCTCTAAAAAATGCTTCAATGGATTGATTCCCAACTGCTTTACTTCTGGATGAGTTTCCAGGTAAATTCCTACGTCAAAATCGGGATGCGGATTGCGCCCCTCCTTCCAACCCTGTTCAATAAAATGCAGTAGCGGATTGACTCCCGCCGCCTTGACATCGGCATTCTGTTCCAAGTAATAGGCGCTGTCAAAATAGCCATTAGGGTTCCTTCCCTCTTTCCACCCGTATTGAATATAGTGCAAAAGCGGATCGAGCTGGCTTTGTTCAACATCGGGATAACTACTCCAGTAGTAACCGGGATCAAAAAGTCCAGATTCGATCAACCGGATCGCCGTTGCCTTAACCGGATCAACTTCTTCTTTTTTTCTCCATCCCCATTTTTTTTTCTTCTCTTTAGCCTCTAAATGAAACAGATCCCTGGAAATTTTAGCTATAAATTTTAGGTTAGCATTTCTAACTAAATGATTTTGTTTTAATTTTGCCTTAAGTTCTGAGATCTGATGTTTTGTGTCTTGGAGTTCTTCAATGAGCTTCTTTTCCTTACTATATAGCTGAGCAGTAATCTCTTTTTGTCTTCGGTAATAAGAATCAATGAGGCCGAAAAGGTCATGGAAAGCCGAAAACTCCCTGGAAAGCCTATCCATCCCTTCCTTGGCTTGTTGGGGAAGGGGATGAACGGTCATCGATTTTAGGAGTTTCCAGCTTTCGACAAGGGGATAAAAAGCCGCTTGATTCTGTTCGAGGTCCTGGTCTTTAAAATGGGCATGCCGGTATTCTTCTTTCAGAAAATTTCTTTTTAAAGCTAGAACAGCTTTTTCATCGTAGTGCAGCGATAAAACCTCGGCGATCCTTTGAAGATCCCTTTCAGGCTGTTGCAGGAACTGATCGTAATCGACTACCGCTTCCAAAAAAGGGGCATACAAAGGCCAAGGAGAAACATTATGGGAAAGCCATAGACAGAAAGACTTTACCACGGGAAACTGGTTTCTCTTATACAACGAATAACCCACGCTCAAAGGATTGCGAATAACCAGCAGATAAGAGGGCCTTATGCAGAGTTTTTCAAACACCGCATGCCAAAAACGAAGCAGGCGGATGGTTCTTGGATCCTTAAAAGTAAAATCCTTTCCTTTTAACTTCTGCTCGAGCAAGTCTTCAGCTTTTTTAAGAAGGGCAACCATCCTGGGCTCATGAAAGTCGAGGGAAGGAGGAGCAAAACTATCCCAGGATGAACCACTGGCAGCAAGGATTTCTTCGTTGATCTCCATGATGTCCTTGTCTTCCCAAAAACCTGTCGGATTATCCGGTTGAGGTTCAAGGATCTTTTCCCCTATCGATAAGCCTAGCTCTACTAAAGATCTTGTTAAAGCACTCGTGCCACTACGGTGCATTCCCAGGACGATGATAAGCCTCTTTTCGTTTTTGGTCTTTTCTCTATGCCCCATCCTCTAACCTCGATGAAACAATCGCCTATAGCTTAAAACACTAGATATTAGCTTTTGTCTTTTTGAATATCAAAAGAAAAAGGAAAAGCTTTTCTTTTATTCTTTTTCAAATACCATGATGTCTTGGAAAAAAACCCCAGGAATCTCTTTCCAATTTCCAGGATAATGACAAAGAATTTTTAAAGAACTCCTTTGCAAAAGCAGCCCAAGAGCTTCTTCTTTAATTCCGATAGCCTCTTCTGGCACTTTTGCCCATTCTGGGCAGAACCAGAAAGAAGAATCATAGGCAGGTTTACTAAATATCCACATGTTTTGGGCGGTCATATGATATTTTGCTTCTGCTTCTGCCCGAAAGGGCAAGCTTTTGTCATAAGCACGATCAAGCAAAAAAAAAGTGATGATCGCTCGGCCTTTTTTCTTCATTACCCGGCTAATCTCTGAAAAGTAAAAAAGACTATCTTCTTCAGAAAGATGCGTCCAAACGCTGAGGGCTGTAACAAGATCAAAAAATTCGTTTTCAAAGGGTAGTTTATCTTGAGTTTCATTTTGAGGAGCATAATGAGGGTTTTTTGCCTTTAAAGGGAAAAAATGGAATTTTTCAGCTGGATAATGCCTCCGACAAAACTCAATATCCTCAAGCCGAACATCAACCCCATAATAGGCTCCTTTTTCCCCCAGGAAAGGCTCAGAGGCAATCGCCAAAATCCCAGTTCCACAACCCATATCCAAAATGTGGTTATCTACCTTGCGATCAAGATGTTGATAAAAAAGCGTTTGAAAGATCCCAATAACCTGTGCCCATTCCCCATAAGCATATTTTCCCCCTCGCCGGTTCTCTTCGGTAGGGATTAACCGGAGATTTTTCGTTCGGCGAAGGTGGGTCTTATCCAGGGCTAAATAAGCTTTATCCAGGGCATGATAAGAATAAAATCCAAGGAGATTTTTTTTGTGGCTTTCCTCAAACGCAGGCTCATTAAATACAACCCCCGTCAAGTAGGCTAGTTGCTCTTGAGTGGGAAGGTTATTTTTATCTTTGGAAAGCAGATACCAGCTCTGCCTTGGATGATACCAGGGTAAACGGACAAAAAACAGGCAAGCTTCTTCGATCAACTGGGCGATTGTGGATGGCCGGTAACTTACAATTCCTGGATAAATCCATCCTTCAGCCTCAAAATCCTCCTTTCCCTCTATAAATGTTAAAGCAATCAGTCCTCGTGGCTTAAGAGACAAGCCAAAGGATTTGAGAGCTTTTTTAATCAGATCCTTTCCTGTGTGAGAAAAAATCGACTGAGCAAGAATGTAATCGAAATCCACGCCAAAAACATCGGTTTTGAAATCTTTGTTATGATCAAAATGGGGTTTTTTTATCTGGATAATATCGCTACCAATCTCATTTTTGATGGCTTCTTCGATTAACCATTCACAAGGTTCTATACCAAAATAATTTCCTTCCTCAAGATAGGGAATAAAAAGCTTGCCGGCGCGAAGAGAACCACAGCCAAAGTCAAGAAGTTTATGATGCGCTCTTAAACCTAAAGCACAAAGAAGCCTAAACTGGGTTGCTCCCATAAAATCATACTGGTCAGGATGCCCCACGTAGGCTTTATAATGGTGATCCCCAGGTTTTAACTGGGAAATATCATTATTATTCTTCTTCTGTTCTCTCTTTCTTTTGTTTTCTTTTTGATCAAGAAGACCCCAAAAAATGTCCTTAAATCTCATCAATGATAACTGGATAGTCTATCCAGCATAGAAAAGGGAAAAGTCCTTGTCAAGTTGCTCAATAAAAAGGAATGCCCTTTTGCTTTCTTCATTTTTTGGTTATCCTCTACTCCTGGTCGTGTTGCCAAAGGATTGCTTATCACCCTTTCCAAAATTAGGGAGCGATCCATGAAATCTTATCCATTGAGGACCCAGCGCTTAAGAAAACTCCTTGTACGTAATGGATGGAATACTTCTGAGACCATAAGCTGATCAAAGCAGCTGGCTGGGTAATGACAAAAAGACTACTAAGCTAAGAGATAATTTTTCAGTCCTAATCCATAAAAAATTGGGCAATAGGAAGAGTTCCATTAAAGCTGGAACCTAGGCCAGAAACATTCAGGCTACATTCCCAATTTGCCAAAGATTAGTTGTAGGCTTAGAAAAAAAAGAGCAAAGCCATGTTCATACCCCTCAATGCCTACGAAACTAAAAACCTCATTATCGACTTCTCTAGGCTTCTTGATCACTGTTCGGGGGGAAGTGGAAAAGTTTAAAACTATACCCTATGGTTAATCCCCATATTAATCCTTTTTAAGGAGACGATGAATATTTCCCCTTCACATTAATAAGCTATTTAATCCGTCTTTAAGGTATTGAGTACAAAATAGTCCTGAAAATAAAAAACTTAGGATTAAAAATTGGGAAAAGAAATTTTAATTTGTTTAGACTTAAGCTTTTCCCCTTTATAACCTTAAGAAAAAAGATCAAATCAATAAATGAAAAGGAAATTGAAACTCAAAACTCCCTAGCCTTATTTTACCAGGCTACCCCACCCATTACAAATCCAATCCATGCTTAAAGAAAAAAAAATCCTTAAGATATCCCTATCCAAAGAAGCCAATTTCCATTGCTTTACCTTTTCTTTCCAAAACATTTCCTTTTTACACTTTGCCTCTCCCTTTCATCCTCAATAAAAAAAAGAGGCGGAAACCTTCCGCCTCCTTTTTCTTCAATCCCATACAGGGTCTATTCCCACTAGCCTTTATGCCTTATTGCCAGGGGAATGGACTGGTCACCAAAGCAGTAGGTTTGATCACAGCATTATATACCCCAGGGAAAAGGGGAGACTCAGTAGCGGCATAAACCGTTGCACTCACTGGTATCGAGGTATGAACAAGAGTATTCCCATCGGTCACAAACGGGGCATTAACAATGATTTGAGGTGCCGAAAGGAATATCCCCTGTAAATTTGGTCCAGCCACTGCTGTGTAACCATTATCAATCGGCACATTCACCGTCAAGGTTCCACCCGCCTTCAAGGCTACCCCTCCAGGAAAGATGAATGAAGGACCAAGATGAAGAATATCAGTGCTTAAGGCATGATCGATAGGAGTACTACCCCCAACCGTCAAGTTGCCTGTAGCATTCACCAATAAGTTCCCTCCCGAATAGGGTTCAGCATTGGCTAATCCTGTGGGTATAAAAGACTTATTAATAAACGTAGAGTTGTGATCCGAATTTATGACCGCATTGCCATTAACAGCCAGGTTAATAACATGAGGAGCTAGAGCACTAGTCACATCAATAGTTATATCCGTAGAACCAAAGTGCCCATTGGCAATATTAAACCCATTAAGAAGAGCATTGGTGGGACTGACTACATTGCGAACATCCCCCACCGTTGTCAGGTTAAACTTTTCTGTTGTAAGGACCCCATCACCCGTCAAATTACCCCCTTTAAAACTCACTACTTGGGAAATAATTGGCATGTCTAAGAAAAATGTCGACAGTGGCGCTGCTGCCGAAGATAAAGCAACAGCATGTAAGCCATGTGGATCAGCAATATTCAGCGCTCCTCCCACAAAAAATACATCCCCTGTCGCACTCGAAGCCCATATATTAATGTTCGGAATCCCCGTTAACTGGTGGGGATAGAGAGGAGCAAATAAGCTTATGGCAAGATTTCCTGGATTGGTAAAGCTATCTGTCGAGGCCGTTGGACTTGTAATATTAATCTGCCCGCTATTATAAACACTTCCTAGGGGATATTGCGTATTCAATCTACCCGGATTCTGAGCAAATAAATTAACAAAGTCATAGCCTGACATTATCCCTTTGTTAATCAATGCTCCCTGCTGAGCCCAAAGATCCACGTTCGTATTCCCTCCATTCATCACCGCTCCTGAATGGTTAACGATGCTCCCCGTAACCCATATCACTATCCCAGGAAGGGTTGCTGCGGGATTGCCGAGTATTGTTCCTGAATTAGAGAGCGATCCATGATAACTTACCGTCTGAGGACTCAGTGCTTGGGAAAAACTAATTGTACCCAAATTATATAGCCAACCTTGCCACATCCCCATGCTCCCATAGCCTAAGCCCCATTGGATATCACTCCCACCAGGAAGAACAAGATTCCCATTTGTCGTTATATTCCCAGAAGACAAAAGAAACGAGCCAGCTGGAAAAACAAAACTACCAGATGCAGGACCTGAAATGGTAATAGATCCCGCTGTTGCCCCAGAAGTCGAATTGGTTATCACACTAGGTGAAGTCACAAATGTATTAGCAAAAGCATAATACCCACTAAATGCATAGCCAGATATAATATTTACAGTTCCAGAAGAACTCGTAACCAAAGAACCCGACGTAGCAATCCCCACATTCACAGAAGGAGCTGCAATTAATATAGATGCATAATGTGCTCCTGAAGCCGTAATAGATGCCCCAGACTCTACATTAACAAATGACCCGACTGTCGTGGGCGCCACACTCACAGTTCCATTAAAAGTCGAAGCTTGACTACTCAAATTATAGCCCAAAAGTCCAAGTCCCCCAGCAGCTGTAATTGAAGCATTAGGACCCACAATAACCCCACTCCCATTAGCCACATACACTGGGGTAGCACTGAATGTATGTATTGCTCCCATAATGTAGGAAGGACTGCCTGTCGTGTCTACATTTAATACGCTATTCCCCCCTATACTTAAGTAAGCAGAAGATCCCACATTAAAACCTGGACCACTCCCTGTAACATTCAATGTCCCCCCACTACTCCCCCATAAAATTGCCGTAGGTCCGATAACTGACAGCGTAGCAGCATTGGAATATCCTGGTGGTGGTGTCATAGTTGTATAATGCGCAGTGCCAGCTACAATTGTCCCGTTTCCAGGTAATTGACCAGCTCCAGGCACAGCCCAGCTTTTTGCCCCCACCCCGATCCAAAGTCCAGCCGCTAAAATTAAAAGCGCTTTATATAACTTCTTTAAAAATTTCCTTTTCACGGTCTCGTTTCCTCCGTTACGTTTTAGCTCATATTTTATATCAGATCTATTTTTTGTTTTCCTTCTTCTTGGTATTACATAAAAATTAAAAAAATATTCTAAGCTTTGTTTTCCTATTTTTTTATACTTACATTCTTCCTCTCTATATTCTCAAGAAAAAAGATAAAACCAATAAATGAAAAGGAAATTGAAACTCAAAACTCCCTAGCCTTATTTATCAGGCTACCCCAGCCGGTACAAATCCAATCCCTGCTTAAAGAAAAAAATCCTTAAGAATATCCCTATCCAAAGAAGCCAATTTCCATTGCTTTACCTTTTCTTTCCCAAACATTTCCTTTTTACACTTTGCCTCTCCCTTTCATCCTCAATAAAAAAAAGGAGGCGGAAACCTTCCGCCTCCTTTTCCTTCAATCTCAAACAGGGTCTATCCCCACTAGCCTTTATGCCTTATTGCCAGGGGAATGGACTGGTCACCAAAGCAGTAGGCTTGATCACAACATTATATGTCCCAGGGAATAAGGAAGACTCAGTAGCGGCATAAACCGCTGCACTCACTGGTACCGAGGTATGAACAAAAGTATTTCCATTGGTCACAAACGGAGCATTAACAATGATTTGAGGTGCCGAAAGGAATATCCCCTGTAAATTCGGTCCAGCTACCGCTGTGTAACCATTATCAATCGGGTTATTTACCGTCAAGGTTCCTCCCGCCTTCAAGTATACCCCACCAGGAAAGATGAATGAAGGACCAAGATGAAGAACATCAGTGCTTAAGGCAAAATCGGTAGGAAAACTACCCCCAACCGTCAAATTGCCTGTAGCATTCACCAGCAAGTGCCCTCCCGAATAGGGTTCAGCATTAGATAATCCTATTGGTGCCAAACTATTAATAAACGTAGAGGTGTCACCCGAATTTATGACCGCATTACCATTAACAGCCAGGTTAATAACATGAGGACCTATAGCAGTAGACGGATCAATTTCAATAGTCGTAGAACCAAAGGGCCCATTGGCAATATTAAACCCATTAAGAAGAGGATTGGTGGGACTGACTACATTTCTTACATTTCCCGCAACATCCAAATCAACAAAGTTAGCTGTTAAAACACCCAAGCCAGTCAGATTTCCAACAAAAAAATCTGCGTTGGTTGCCGTTAGATTGGTCCCTAAAAGCATCGTGCCAGTCGGGGATGTTTTAAAATGAGCTGTAGTACCGACAAGAGTAGCTCCCGCTAAGTTCACTGGCCCCGTTAAATAGATCGAGCCGGTACTTGGATCAGCTGAAAGACTTAAATGATTGGCACTACTGCTATTGGTAATTTGTATCGTCCCACTGCTCGCTATACTTCCAAGAGTATAAGGACCAAGCTGGTTAGGATTTTTTGCAGTAAGGGAGACAGCCGTATTTCCCATTATCGTTCCCATGTTATTAATTCCCCCACCCGCAGCTTTCAAAGTCGTATTAAATCCTGATGATCCAATGGTCGCCCCCACGTTGTTGGTAATACTTCCACCTACAGCAAGATGAATATTAGAACTACTTGCTATAATAGATCCATTATTGACTAATGAACCAGAGCTACCAGATGATGAAGAGAAATCTCCTGTAATCGTTCCATTATTGGTAAATGTGGAAGCAGCAAGATTAGAAGAATTCCCCGTACCCCATTGAGCTAACACACCTGTTAAAACAAGATTCCCATTTGTCGTTATATTCCCAGAAGAATATAAAAATGAGCTACTAGGATCTGTAAAAAATAATGATGAAGGTCCACTTAACGTAATCGATCCCGATGTCCCGGAAATCGGGGAGATCGAGCCAGCAGTAAAGCTACCATTTGATACATTATAACTTGCTACCGAATATCCCGAAAGAATATCTAAAAAAGTCATTCCAGAAAATGAAGTAGGAGTAGCCACAGCCACATTAACTTGGGGAGCAGCAACAAGTATAGTATTTCCGGCTCCTACAGTAATACTCGCCCCGGATTGAATCGTAACAGCCCCTCCCGTAGTCATGGTCGGTGTCACACTCACCGTTCCACTAAAACTACTCGCCTGGGCCGAGAGATCATATCCCAAAAGACCAACGCCCCCCGCCGTAATCGTTGCTCCTGAACCAACAATCACTCCACTCCCATTGGCCACATAAATAGGAATACCCGTAGCAGTAATCGCACCCATAATGTAAGAGGGGCTACCCGTCGTATCCACATTGAGAAGAGAAGTAAAACCAGTAATAGTTAATGAAGCCGCCGATCCCACATTAAACCCTGGTCCTGAACCGGTTACATTCAAAGTTCCTGTAGAACCCCACAAAATCGCTGCATTACCACTTCCATTCAGAGTAGCTGCATTAATATAACCAGGTGGTATAGCACTAGGACTATAACTACTAACTGTTCCCGATACAGTTGTTCCATTCCCCGGCAACTGTCCAGCACCCGGCACAGCCCAGCTTTTTGCACCCAACCCGATCCAAAGTCCAGCCGCTAAAATTAAAAGCGCTTTATATAACTTCTTTAAGAATTTCCTTTTCACGGTCTCGTTTCCTCCTTTACTTTTTAGTGTTTATTGTTGAAAGGATCTTCCCTTTAATCATTTTCTTTTTGAGTTGTCAAAGAAAAAATAGAAATTTTTAAAAAATTTTTTCCCTTGAGATTCTTTCCTTTTTAAAACTATCCGCCTTCTCAAGACTTTACCCTTCTTTCTTTTATTTTCTTTGGAATAGCAACAATTAAAAATTCTGTCTTAAAACAAAAAGAATCGCCGCTCTTCCCCCCGTGGCATAATTTCTCTGGTCAACCGGCACATTGATCGACATCACCGGAAATGCCGCGTAAGCACTGAGGGTTGTTCCATAACGATGGACCAGGTCAACACTTACTCCCACATCCCCTAGGTATTGCCAAGCCGCTACCGCCCCCTGGGGCAGAAAATTAAACCGACTTCCCCCAAATTCCGTATATCCCGATGCATTGATGGTAAATCCTCCAAGATTCCATGTTGGCGAGTAAAGAACGCTTCGCCCTATAAAGCCCGAATCTCCAAAAAGAACAGCCGGGTACCAAGCCGAAAGATTACCCATCCCCCCCAAAATCCACATGTCCATGATCGGCAAGGTGTTTTGCGAAATTTGCCCATAACCCGAAACCATGAAATTCATCCCGTAAGGAAGAGACTGCACATAATCCAGGTTGATCTTTTCATAAGTAAAATAGGGATTGGGCGCCCCAGGAATACCATCGACATTCTGGTTTAAGATCTGAAAACCACCATGAGCATAGGAATGAACTACGTGCGCTCCGGCATCCCAATGGGCTGGTCTTCCAAAAGCGATAAAATTCTGGGTATAGGTCGATCCAATCTGAAAAGAATTATAATCTTGAGCATAAAGGTGTTGAAAAAGAAAATAATCCTGGAAATTGGTAAAAGCCATGTACTCATCAAAACCCCAACGGATCGATTCACTGGCATAAGCAACCTGTTGTCCATAGAGCTGCCAGTAGCGCAGATCACCCGAGCTTCCCGAGGCCAGAAAACTGGCTAGCTCAGGGGTCATCCCCGGAATGTTAAAAAGCCCCAAGGCATTAGGTCCCTCCACAAAATGCATCTGCCTATACATCACCCCATAAACCCCAAAGGGATTAGCCCAGGAAAGACCAAAGGTTCCCGCATAATAAGTTCCCCCATTACTGTAGGTATCAAAACCGGTCAGTCCATCGGAAAGATCTCCCGTGATCTGTAGTCCATAGCCTGGCCTGTAAGCGACCACAAGATCAGTTAAATACCGAGAAACAAATCGAGTTCCGTAGTTACCAAACATTACGGAGGTATCCCACGGCTTGGCTTCATCGAGCACATTGGGCGTAAAAGTCTGAACGGGCTGCGATTCCACGAACATTTCACTGGTAGCATAATCTTTACCCGGTTCAAAATGGACTTTAGGCTGTTCTTGCTGCCTGCGTGCATAGTTTTCGGCATTAATGTTGTCCCGGATCACATCCGAAGTTTGCACATCTGTTCTATTCTTTAACCCGTAGTAAAAAAGATTAAGCGGTTTTTCTGCATGAATAGCGCTGATTTTTCCTTCGATCACTTCTAACTCTACCTGGTGATCTTCGGCATAGGCCCTGACGGTCACAAGAAAATAGCCCTTCCTCTGGTAAAGCGTTTTTAGTCGATTCACAGCATCTTCTGGGCCAGTCGCCTCCCTTAAGCTTTTTTTAATTGTTCCGCTAGAAAGCACCGTATTGCCCGTGACAACATAGGTATAAGGAGGGGCAGAAACGATGATCGGCTTGGCTTTAAGCTCCCTGGGATTGACGAAACTGACCGGTTGCCTTTCTTTGGGAAGATTAAAAGGAAGAACCTCAGGTTGTTGATCAGCTTGGGCAATGGGATTTTCTTCCCTTTCAGGATTACTAGGCAAGGCTTCTTCTGTCAATTCATTGGTCTTTGAACCATTTTGGCCGTTTTGTTCTTCACCTGCAAAAGAGAAAGAACAAAAAAAAATGAGCAAAAAACCGATTTTAAACAAAAACCTCATGGGAAAGTATTACTTGTAAAAGTTAACCCTTTACTTTTCAACCTGTTTTTAAGCTTAAATTTTTTTTCCCAAGAAATTTACAAGTCTTATTCTTCGACATACCGGATGGCTACCGCATGGTAGGCGGGAATGTAGCGGTTAAGGTTAGCGTCGTACATTCCCCCCGAAGTATTGATGATAAAAGGATTGCCAATGGGAACCGAGCGATCTTCTATGATCAAAGCTTCAGCTCCAAGTTCTCTTGCTTTCTGGCTTAAAGCGCTAACCAGTTCAGTCTTGGGGCTGTTTTCAGCTCCTCGAACATCCATTTCAGCAATCTTCACATACTTTCTTTTGGGCTCTTTATTTAAAATTTCTACATAGCGGCTCGGGCTATAAGTTTCGCTTCCCAATCTCTTGACTCGGACCGATTCCTGGTGAGCACAGCTCAAGAAAAAGAAAAGAAAGAAAATGCAAAAACCATAAGAAACAGAGCGCATGGAAGGGTTATTATGGGGTTGAAGAAGAAACATTCAAGGGGAAAATCTGAACTTGACTTGCAGCGATCAGTTCCTGGACATATTTCTTTAAGTTTTCCTGCTCGATCTGCTGAATTAACTGCGGTTTGAGTTCCTCGTAAGAGGGCACTTTCATGGGTCTAACCGCAAGAAGCTGGATCACGTCCCAACCCATCGAAGAAAGAATGGGGCCTCCCACCTCACCGGGTTTAAGTTTCTCGATTAAAGAATACGCGGAAAGTACAAGGCTCATGCTGTTCTGCCATCCCAACTCCCCTCCCCGGTCAGCGGTCTGTTTTTCTATGGATTCCATCGCCAACAAAGAGAAATTCTCTCCTTTTTTTAACCTCTCCATAATTTCAAGGGCTTTTCTCCTTGAGGGAAGCACAATATGCCTTAGCTTATATTCTACCTTGGGAAAGTTTTTTAAAAGCTGGGCATAGCGCATCCGCAGCTCTCCTTCAGAAGGGGGTTTAACCTTGATTTTCTTCTGTACAACCAGCTCGGTTAGGGCTTTACGGTTAAATTCTTCTTGAGCTTTGAGTAGTTCCTTACTTTTCTCCAGGTCAAGCTTGAGGGCCTCTTGATAAAGAATTTCCTGTTGGACAAGGCTAACGAGGGCATTTTGGATAGCCTGGTTATCGGGCTTGGTAATCCCCGCTTTTTTTAGCTCCGCAAGCACGTAAGATTTTCTGATTTCCACCCCATTGACCAAAGCAAGAACCTGGTCATCCTCCATTACCCCCGATTGAGAAAAAAGAGCGGCAAGACCAAGAACCCAAAAAAAGATAAAAAAGGAAAACTTCCGGACTGAATTCATGGTAAGATTTAGAGGGAATTTCATTATGAGCTTTAAAAAATGTTATTGCAACAAAAAAACATGGGTAAAAAAGCTTTCCTGGCTTCTTTTAAGCATTCTTACCCTGGATTGGAAAGATTAAACATCTCTCAATAAGATTAAGCTGCTTACCCTTTGAAGACAATCAACCTTAAAGACTTACAAGAGGCCATCACCGGTTTTTTTTTATCTCCTTAAGGCAAGGGGCCTTTTCTTTTTTCTTATCCTCTTTTTTTAACTTTCCCCAATCGATTCATCGCACTGGGTCAACTGGCTTTTCTTTTGAGGCACTCTTTTTTTTGCTTTAACATTTAGCCTGGAACTTGAGCGGTTGCAGCAATAGACTTAAGGCTTGGACTTCGGTTTATTTTGAGGGCCTGCATTGGTAATTCTAAGGAGGTTTTGCTGAAGGATCGCATTTGTCGGGTTTAAGAGATAAGCCTTGCTGAAAGCCTGATGAGCCGCTTCTTTTTTGCCTAACTTCTCATAACAAAGTCCTAAGCTATGGCGGGCATCAATGAAGCCTGGATCAAGATGGTTTGCTTTTTCCAAGGGATAGAGCGCTTCGTTATAGCGGTTTAAAGTCATGTAAGCTATCCCCAGATGATACCAGGACTGGGCTGTAGGCCTAAGTAAAGTGGCTTCTTTGAAGCTTTCGAGAGCTTTTTTAGTCATGTTCAGGTGTTCTTCTTCAAGACCCAAAGCCATCCAAAAATCGGGATTGGTAGGTTCTAACTTTACCGCTTGACGGTAAGCCAGAAGGGCTTTGCGGTGGTTTTGGCAGAGGATGTAGCTATCTGCCAAAAGCTTGTAAACTTCTCCGTTTTTAGGTTGTAGGCTTTGGGCTCTTTTCAATAATAAATAGGCTTTTTTCCACTGTTTTTCTTCGATCTGTTCCTTTGCCCGTAGGATTAAAAGCTTGGCGAGGCTTATTTTATCAGCTGGATAAGAAGAAGGGCTCAAAGCGGGTTCCGACTTTAAGGGACCGCTTGCCCTTGGTGGTTGAGCTTGAAGGACCGACAAGGAAAAAAAAACAAAAAAGATAAAAAAAGAAAACAACCCCTGTTTTTTCATGAATAAGTCCAATAATAAAAAGGGAAGGTAATATACGATAGAAAAGCATTTGCCCAAAAGAGCTTTTTTTTCTTTTATAGAAAAAGAAATTTTATCTCTTTTTTAGGTTACAATTTAGAGGGTAAGAAAACCAAAACAAAAGATAGTTACTTTTCTTTCTAAAGCATGGATCAAAAAAAGCTAAATTTAAATAAAGATCGGCTGCCTATCTCCAACCCAATTTTTTGGTTCTTCTATCGTTACTTTCTATATCTATCTCGATTGGGAACTCCTAAAAAATCATTTTTTTTTCTTCTTTATTCCTTGATGAAGATCGCGATCAGCTCTTTTCCAGAACCAGGAAAGAAAAATACCTTCCAGGGGAATACCCCGTAGCCATACAAGATTTATCTAAGAAACTGACATGATACCCTTTTAGAGTTTTTTTTGCGTTTAATGGCTTTGGGCTAGGAACTCATACTCAGCTCCTTGGGTCATCAAACAGTTACAAACTTCTTTTATGCCCGGTTGCTTGGGATATAATTAAAGCCTTGTTGGCCAATCAAAACAGGGTACCGGTGTAAAATGTTTTGGCCTTATTTTACTGCCACTGAAGCTGGATTTATTGGCTTGAGAACTACCCAAGCTAGCCATAAAAAAGAAAAAATCCAAGTTCAATAGCCTAGCTCAAAAACTTTTCCTTTTAAAGCCCGAGCAGCTAAAAACCTGTATTCAGTCATTGCAGCCAGCATTACTGGAAGGAAAAGGACTAACTCCTAACAGCCGAAAGATTTCTTTGATGGCTGAAAAGCTAGCTCCATTCCCTAACCCAATGTTACCCAGTTCACTAATCAAAACTTGCTTCCACTTTTGAGCAACAAAAAAATCTTCGGCCACTTGTCCCGGAGCCTAATTTGATCCTTTGAGGGGTATAATAGTCTTGGGGATAAAGCTTGGATACTTGTGTAATTTTTTTTAAGATCTTTAGGATCCATCCAGAAGAAAAACGGTACTCGGCTCTTTTGTAAGACCATTTTCCTAAAATTGATCCCATCTTATCAAAGACATTTTGATTTCTTCTGCTTTCTTCCTATACTGTGTCCTGTAGCCTTGCTTGAAGAAAGATATTGTTCATCATTCCTTTTTTTACTGATCATTTTGATTGCAGATATTAACAGCTAACCTTTCATTCATTTGTACACGCAAGCTTGCCCCGTTATTGCCTTGTTATGTATGTCTAGGGCATTATTTTCTTTTTTTTAAACTCCAAGAGGAGGATGATGAACGGAGGCTACAATATTGGCTTTTTTTCTCTTTAGCCGCTTGTGGGATTCGAACCCACGACCCACGCTTTACGAAAGCGTTGCTCTACCTCTGAGCTAAAGCGGCATATATCCTTTAAATTTGATAAAAGGTTATTTTTATTCGAAGAAAAATAAAAATTCTTTTTTATTATTTTCTTCTTTTTTCTTTAGCCTATCATTAAAGAAAAGATGAGCCGTAAAATTTCTACAGGTAGCCTTATTCTCATTGGAACGGTTAGTATATTTCTCCTTTTCTCTTTTGGACTCTTGGCCTATCGGCTCACTGTCGAACATTCTAAAGCTGAGTGGGATAAAATTATTTTAAGTTACAACCAAGCCAACTCAACAGAAGAAAAACTTAAAATCGCCAAGGAGCATCTTTCTCATAAGCAATCGGCTGTCTGGATTTTACAGTGTGCAGGGACATTTTTTGAAAAGGGAGCGGTGTCCGAAGCTTTATCAAACTTTCAGTTTTTTCTTGATCATTTTCCAGGCCATCCTTTGGAACAAGGAGCTATGCTTGGTGTAGGAGAATGCCTGGAAAGCCAAGGGAAAATAACAGAGGCCTTGGGTTGGTATCAGAAGATTTTAGAGAAAAAAGACATCGCTTCTTATAAAACAGTAGCCACATTGAGAATAGCCCAGATCCGAATCCAGAAAAAAGAATACGCTCCAGCAAAAGAGCTTTTAGAAAAATTTCTTACACACAACTCCTCTAGTCCTTTCGCCAACCAGGCTCAGATGCTCCTCGAGATGATTCCCTCATCCTAATCCTCAAACAAATTGATCTAGCTTAAAAGCGTCATGGACTACCTGTGCTGCCTTCTTTCCTACTTCCTCATCGATGATCACTGCAATTTTTATTTCGCTTGTCGAAATCATTTGCACGTTTATACCCGCTTCAGCTAGTGCAGAAAAAAGAAGAGCAGCTACCCCACTATGTGATCGCATCCCTATTCCCACCACGGAGAGTTTGGCTATACCCTCTGTAGCCCGAACCTCCCGGGCACCAATTTCGCTAACAATAGGTTCAAGAGCAACTAGGGCTTTTTTAAGCCAATCTTTGTGCACAGTAAAAGTAATATCGGTTAACCCATGATCGGAAATGTTTTGAACGATCATATCGACGTTAATCTCAGCTTCAGCAATCCTGCTGAATACCTTGGCAGCAATACCCGGTTTATCGGGAACACCTAAAATAGTGACTTTGGCTTGGTTAGGCTCCAAGCTAACCGCTCTCACAACTACTTTTTCCATCGTATGCACCTCTTCTTTCACTATTGTCCCGGCAGCATTCGTAAAACTCGAACGCACCTCAAAAGGCACCTTAAACTTTTTGGCAAATTCTACCGACCTAGCCTGCATCACTTTCGAACCTGAAGCGGCCATTTCCAATAGCTCATCATAGCTGATCTCCTTTATTTTTCTGGCCGTAGGAACAATCCGAGGATCAGCCGTAAACACCCCTTCTACATCCGTGTAGATCTGACAGCATTGGGCATGAATAACAGCGGCTAAGGCTATGGCGGTCAGGTCTGATCCACCTCTGCCTAAGGTAGTTATATGCCCTTCGACGTTTTGTCCTTGAAAACCTGCTACGACCACCACGTTACGGAGTCTTAAAAGTTCCTTGATCTTTTTTGGACTTATATTAAGGATTTTTGCCCTCGTATGCCGACCGTCGGTAATGATTCCGGCTTGAGCTCCCGTCAACGAAACAGCGGGAATTTTCAGGGCATGAAGAGCGATCGACAAAAGGGCTATGGTGGTCTGTTCGCCGGTAGAAAGGAGCACATCAATTTCTCTTTCTGAAGGTTCAGGATGGAGCTGAGAGGCTAGTTTCAAAAGCTGATCCGTTACTCCTGACATTGCTGAAACAACCACCACGAGGTCATGGCCTTGACGGTAAAATTCAGCTATGTGTTGTGCCACTTTTTTTATCCGCTCAACACTCCCAACAGAAGTCCCTCCATATTTTTGAACAAAGAGAGCCATTTCCTCTACTTTTCCCTTTCTTTATAAAGAACATTTATATAACAAAAGGTTAAAAAAATTGCAAATTAAGACTTAAAAACTATTGCATCGATCGCTAAAATTGTTGTAAAGACAAAAAAAAAGGGCGGCACATTTTCATGCGCCGCCCGGCCGGGAATCGTCAGAGGAGGAAAACGATCATTTAGAGGTTATTCATATATTGATACACCGTGATTTTTGAGTTTGTTCAAAAATTTTTATATCCTGCAGAAAGAGCTACATTTTAAAATAAATAAGGGCAGCAAGCCTAGCTGCCCTTTATCAACTTGTAACCTAGAGGAGGAGGAAACAAATTCTTTTCTATTTTTTAAACGATCCTTCCTGACTATCCGTTCAATTTTTTTTAAAGGAATTTTTTTCTTTTTGCAGTCTCTTTTCTTATTTTTTCATAAATAGAATCTTTAATAGCTATAAACAACGTCTACAGCCACAAACCAAAAAGGACCACTTGAAGGTTGAGCTAGCCCATTACCGTTCAGTCCCACAGCAGAGGGTGATATCCCGGCTGCCGGATAATACCAGTTCATGAACCCCTTGCCATAATCAGCCCGGTTTTCAATTCGAACCATAAAGTTATCCGCCAAATCAAACCGCCAATCCACAGTCACACTGTAAATATCCATGGGGAAAAGCATATCTGAAAAAATCTGATTACGGTTCGCATGATCGTACTGCTCTCTCCAAGCCATGCTAAAAACTTTGTTAAACTTGTAGATCTGATAAATAGAAATACCAAAAAAGCTAGTCGACCCTTCAAACCCATATAAGGGATAATTCACAGGAAAAACAAGTAGAGCATTTTGTTGGGCTGCACCCAGTTGAGCAATCCCCGATGGACCTATCCGATTAGAAAACCCCCCGACCAGTTCATAGGCAAACTCAAGCTTCTGGTCTTTAACAAACTTCGGAATCCAAGTCCCAAAATCGTTAAACTCCATAAACAGTCCATTATTATTGTAAGCCGAAGGAACGATGTCTCCTCCAATGTCATATGCTCCTACATAACTGCCATTGGGGCTCGTTCCAAACCCTGGAGGATTGACTCCATTGGGAGCAAACGCATACCCAAAGGTATTGAGAAAAAGTTTATCCTTGGATACGTAATCCCACATGTTAAATAACACAACTCCTTCTCCACTATTGATCATGTTATTGGTATAGCCAAAATAAGGATACCCGGCCCTAGCTACGTTCCAACCCCCGTTGGTCACTCCCCAACGAGTTGTCCAATTATCATTGAACTTGTAGAAGACTTCACCCCCAACCATAGTGAAGGGTTCGAAGTTATTGAAAAGAATTCCATAAGAAAAGTTAAAGTTTGCAGGTCTTTCCATGACTTCCAATCCAATGGGTGAGGCAAACTGACCGATATGAATTTCTAAACTTTTATCGCCAATGGGAGCTTTGAACTGGACATAAGCCTGTTCAAGAAATATGCCACTCGAATTAAAGCCTATTCCAGAATTAAATGCATTGCCGATTCCTGTTACCGCATCGGGCTCACCTAGGGCTGCGTCCTGGCCAAAAATCATATCCACCCTAAATCCAGCCTGCCATTTATTTTCATCAGTAAGTGGTTTTTCTAACGCCACCTTGAGCTGATTGAAGTTAAACGCTCCTCCCGGTATTCCATCGGTGGTAAACCGCAAGGGAAGAGCCGGATATGAAGGAACAAAAGGATGTGCAGCAACTGGACCATGCAGTCCACTCGTTGCGGGATTTGCAAAAACTGCCGGTATCTGGTTGAAGGAGGGAGCTGCTATAAAATTATAGGTATAGCTAGCCTCCACATACCCACTTAATTTAATGCCTGGATTATTTGCTTGAACCGCGGCAATGCCTTCTTCTTCAAGAATTTTCTTTAGATTTTCAACTTCCTTGGATGACCCCAAAGCTTCAGGATTTTGAAGTTCTATACTCTGCGTGGATGAAGGTTCCACGCTTTCTTTCTCGCCTTCAACTTCCCCCGCATAACTTCCAGGAAATACTCCTAATAAGAGACAAAATATAAACACTCCAACCGCTCTTATGCTCATCTTCATTCTCGTTTTCCTTTTCGTATGAGACTTTTTGGTATTGAGGGACTGCTTAGAAGCTGTAGACAAACTCCAAGCCGACGAAATAAACCGGTCCATTCGACGTTCCTAGGAGAGCTGTTGGGCTACCCGTGGGGTTTTGGAAAGGAAAGCCGTAATAGCCGAGCACCCCTTTGCCCCAGTCCATCCTGTACTCAAGCCTAATCATGAAGTTATCCGCTAAATCAAACGCCATCGTCGCCGTGTACGCCCATATGTCAGTCGGTGCGTTATGCCCAGCCAGAATCGAGTTCCATCCCGACTCCATCCAGTCCATCCTTTGCGCTATGCTGATAATATCCGTTATCTGGTATTTCATGTGCACTGATGCCCCATACCAGTTCGATGGTCCACTGGACAGGTCCAGCGGCAACCCACTCACAGCCGCCGGCACTACCGTCACGTTGTTGTTGTAAAATCCCCCCGTAAACTCAAACCCCAAGAGCAGCCGATCATGCGCAAACTTCGGCGCCCACGATCCCCATACATCCCCTAGAAAAAATGCATTGTTCTGGTTAAATGGCCCTTCTCCCCTTATCCCCTGCGCTATCCCATAAGGCTGCGCTACCCCATCTATCGGTGAGGCTCCAAAACCCGGAGGATTTACCCCGTTAAACCCATACATCAACGTCGCACTAAGCGTCGCATTCTTCCCCTTCGCATCCCACTGGCTGTTCAAAAATAAAAGGTAAGCATCGTTGTTATTGATCATGTTGTTGAGATAACCAAAATATTCCATCCCCCCACGGGAAACATTAAATCCTCCATCGGCTATCCCAAACCGGCTCGTCCATTGGTCATCCCACCGGTAGATCGCTTGCATCCCCGTTAGCGTCGTCGGCAAAAGATTGGCAAACAACAGTCCATAGGTAAAATCAAGGTTCACCGGCCGCTCCACCACTTCGTAACCGGCTGGATCCACAAACTTCCCAATCTTTATGTCCAACCCGTTGCCCACCGGTGCCCGAAATATCACGTAAGCCTGCTCAAGCCAAAAACTTGAAGTGTTAAACGAATACCAGGAACTCGATGGCACCCCAAGACCCGTGATCGCATCCGGAGCTCCAACAACCGCATCCTGTCCCACGATGAGATCAGCCCTAAAACCTGCCTGCCAGCGGTTTTCATCGGTCAGCGGCTTTTCCAAGGCAAGCTTGAAGGCGTTCATGTTAAACCCTCCCCCCGGTATCGCATCCACCGGTTCCCTACCCGGGATCGCCGGGTAACCCTGGGCAAACCCTGCCGTATTGGTCGGTCCTACATAGCCCGGTGGAGGTACAAAACCTGGCACCTTGTTGAAAGCCGGTGCATTGATGAAATTGTAGGTGTAGCTAGCGTCCACATAGCCACTGAGCACTATCCCCTTGGTGTTCGCCTGCACCGGTATACCTTGGTCTTCAAGTTTCTTTGTCAACTCCTCGATCTGCTTGTCCTTCTCCTCAATGGCCTCAGAAACATTAGCCTGAGAAGTCTTCTTTGAGTGCTTCTTTTTGGAAGGTGGCGGCTGGGGTTGTTCTTCTTGGCAATAGCCAGAATAGCCTCCTAAACCTATACAAAGAAAAATCGCGTATAAAAGAAAACGGCTAATTCTAAACACTTCTTGCCTCCTCTTTTTAGATGTTAGCCCATAGAGATTTGCTCTAATACCCATACTCCTTTTTCCTAGAGTTGAATCAGAGAAATCTTTTTGGCTTTTTTGCCTAAAGCATCTTCTATGCCACAGGATAGAAAAAAGAAGAAAAGGGATGCACTCAAAAAAGAGGCTTTGGAAATTAAAAAGAGATCAATTTAATAGGGGAGAATTGTTTTTGAGTAGCCTTGAAGCAAATTTTTAAGATAAGCAAAAAAGTAATAAAAAGTTAATAGCTAAAGACGACTTCAATAGCGCTAAAGAAAATGGGACCGGAAGAAGAACCCACAAGTCCATTACCTTTAAGTCCTATACTTTGAGGATTAACAAGAAGGTTAGGTTGATAATAACCCACTACGTTATCTCCCCAATCCGCCCTCCACTCCATGCGTACCATGAAGTTATCAGCTAGGTCGAAACGAAGGGTCAGCGTTGTTTCCCAAATATTGGCAGGAAAAATAAACCCCTCAAGATAGGAATTCCAACTTGCTTGGAGGTACTGTTCCCGAAGGTTCAAGCTGGAAAAATTATTAAGCTTGTATACTTGGTATAGACCTACTCCAAACCAGTTGGTAGGCCCATCGTAACCAAATGAAAAAGGAAAAGGTGGAAATATCCCCAACAGTTCTTCCTGAGCAAGACCTAAAGCGGGTATCCCTCCAGGTGCAACGGCATGGTTATAAAAGCCGCCCACAAGTTCAAAACTAAACATCAGCCGCTCTCCAGGCACAAAAGAAGGAACCCAAGTTCCATAATCGTTGAGTTCCATGTAAGTCCCGTTATTGTTATAAGGACCAGGAATAATGTCCCCGTTGGCATAAGCACCAGGATAATTCAGTGCTGGGGCAGGAGAAGTTGCAAAACCAGGAGGGTTTGTCCCATTAAACCCGTAAAGCAGGGCAAAATTATTAAGGAGTTTTTTATCTTTCGAAGCATAATCCAGATTAAAGGTTACAAGATAAGCGGGCAGGTTATTGATCGTATTATCGAGAAATCCAAAATAAGGAAATCCTCCCCGGGAAGTATTAAATCCACCATTTACAAGCCCTCCCCTCACTCTCCATGATGGGTTTATCTGATAGTAAATTTGACTGCCGACAAGAACGAAAGGTTCAACGTTGTTAAAAAATAACCCATAGGTGAAATTGAGATTCCCCGGTCTTTCCAGGACTTCAAAACCAACGGGAGCTTCAAATTTTCCTAAGTGGATCTCTACTCTGTGCTCATCCCCTGCAGGAATCTGGAAAGCCGCGTAAGCCTGTTCAACGAATATTGTGGAGGTGTTGAATCCCAAGGTAGTCGAATTGGCGTTTCCAAAGCCTTCAACGGCATCGGGTACACCCAGTCCTGCATCCTGTCCAAGCATCAGGTCAAAACGAAAAGCCCCATCAAACTTATTTTCCTGGCTCAGCTCCTTTTCCAGGACCACTTTTAGTTGATTTAAGTTAAATCCTCCACCAGGGATGCCATCATCAGCATAACGCAAAGGAGCAACGGGCACAGCTGGAGAGAATATCCTTTGCCCATTTAATCTTTGTGCGGGAAAAAGCGGGAGGTTCCCCAAAGCGGGTGCGTTGAAATAATTATAATCGTAGCTAGCATCAACATACCCGCTTAACTTTATAACGGGCTGCGGTTGCGGTACGGCAATCCCGCCCTCTTCAAGGATTTTTTCAAGTTTTTCTATGTCCACAGAACTGCCTACAACAGCCGGTAAGTCCTGAGACTCGCTATCCTGCGCAGAAAACCCCGTTTTATTTGTTTCTGCTGCCTTTCCCATGCCGAGGAGGAATAAAAACAATCCAAACATAGAAAAAAGCCTGCCTAACACCATTTCTATTCGTTTTAATTTTATTTCCTTGGTGTTTTGAGTCGTCCACGCTCGGCTGTTCATGCTTAAAGCACTAAACAAGTTTTTTTTCCTCAAACGCCAGGAGTTTTTCCAGGGAAAGATCAATATAACCCTTCATAAAATCTTTCAGGCAATGTGTCTTATTCTCGTTATATCTAGTAGATAGCGTTGTAGCAAACCCTTATAGTTCTGGCTTATGCAATCCATGGAGTTGTCCAAAACCGATACTCCGTAGCAAAGGCTAAGGTATTCATACAAGGTGTTGAAAGGATCAAATCCATATAGCCTTTGGTAACAACGAGTTGTGAGTTTATCTCTGGCTGTATTCCCAGCTCTTTACTTTTATGAAAAGTTGCACCATAGGGGATTGCTTCTCGGAGATGCGGTCAGCTGTTTTGCAAGAACCTTATTCTTTGAACAAAGTTTTGGGAAATTCATACATCCCGGAAATGACAAAAAAAAAGGTCCCAATTCCTATACCGGGAGATAATCGGACATAAAAGAAAGCGGTTTATCGTAAGCACCGTATACCTCCTCTTTTTTGGCTGTTAATCTATAGAGATTAGCCCTAATCCTCTCATTTTTAGCTCAAACAAGATAGAAAAATATTATTGGCTCTTTTGCTTATAGATTTTGTGACAAAGGATAGAAAAAAGAAGGAAAGGCATGAACTTAAAAAAGTAGGATTTGAAATCAATAAAGTATAAACAAAATCGATTGATCATGAGAAAGGAATTTTAGTTTACGAAATCTGATTAGCTTGTTGTTCCAGAAGAAAAGAAAGAAAATCCTTGTGATGAATTAAATGCAAAATCATAATTTTTTAGTTTTTTTTATCTTTTCCTCGCTTTTGTTAATATTTTGTTAATAACTTGGTTTTATCTCCACTCATAAGAATGAAAAAGCTTATGAACCATTTGCAGACTGCCTACTATAAGAGCAGCTGGCAAAGAAGATAGCAGGGGAAGCTCTTGCCTGACCGCTGGAATCAGCCCCTATGGGCTGAAGAGTTGTCCCAGTCCAAGAACTTTCACAAGGAGTGATGATCAAAGCCAGTGTCGCTTTCAGCGATCAGAAGAGAAACTTGTTCTGGCATTTAGCTCCAGATTCGTATGTTATGATCGTGCTCGGTTTTTTTTCCTCTTCCTTGCTGTAAACCAAAGGCATCCGGACTCAATGATCGACAAAAAAGAAATTGATCTTGTTGCTTAAGGATCTCAGCTAAACAATCGATCATAGCGTCGGATAACAGGGATCGATTGATCAGTTCCAGATCAAACACATTCAAGAAAATTTAATTCTGTGACGTTCGAAGTCCTTAATCTAGCTTTTCAAAATCGGAAAGCTCAAACTCCTTGATCTTTCTTTGTAGGGTCTTTCGACTTATCCCCAGTTTTTTTGCAGCCGTCGTTTTTTTGCCCTGGCAATATTTGAGGGCACTAATAATAAGTTGTTTTTCAGCTTCTTTCAAGTTGAAGCAATCCGTTCCTATTGATGTCGAGGGGATGGGCTCGTTAAACAGGCCCTTTGGTTTTCTTATTCTTTCAGGAAGGTCCTTAGGCAAGATCTCTTCTCCCTGGCAAAGAACTACCCCATGTTCAATAGCCATTTTTAGTTCACGGACGTTTCCTGGCCAATCGTAATCCAAAAGAGCTTCAAGGGCCTCAGGACTAATCCGATCAATTTTTTTTCCATTTTCAGCAGCAAATTCCGCTAGGAACGCTTTGGCAAGCAATGGAATATCCTCCTTTCTCTGTCTTAAAGGAGGCATCAAGATGCGCACTACATTTAATCTAAAGAAAAGATCTTCTCTAAATTTCCCTTCTTCAACCATTTTTTCAAGGTTCCTGTTCGTCGCCGCAATAACGCGGACGTCAACAGCTATCGTTTTGTTGCTGCCAACCCTTTGTATTGTTTTTTCTCCCAAGGCTCGGAGCAATTTAACCTGCGTGGGCAGATCGATCTCGCCTATTTCATCCAAGAAAAGAGTCCCCCGTGCTGCTTCTTCAAAACGACCTATCCTTCTCTCTACAGCTCCTGTAAAAGCTCCCTTTTCATGACCAAAAAGCTCACTCTCCAGAAGTTGCGGGGAAAGAGCTGCGCAATGGACAACGACAAAAGGACAATTTCTCCTGGGACTAAGTTGATGGATGGCATGAGCAACAAGCTCTTTACCTGTTCCACTTTCCCCTTCAAGTAACACTGTTGCTTTGGTCGAAGCTACCTGCTTGACCTTTTCAAAAACCTCTTTCATCAGCTTCGAACTGCCAATGATTTTCTCAAGACCATATTTTAAGTTGAGCTGACGTTTTAACTGCAGGTTTTCAGCTTCCACCTTTCGTGACCGATAAACCCTTTTTAGGGTAATTTCTAATTTTTCCAAATCTATCGGCTTAGTGATATAATCGTCTGCCCCATTTTTCATCGCTTCAACCGCGTTCTCTACCGAACCGTAAGCGGTCATGAAAATGCAGGCAGGGGGAAAAGACAAAGACTTTGCTTTTGATAGGATTTCAAAACCTGACTCTTTTCCCAGTCTTATATCAGCAAGAACGATATCGATAGGTTCATTTTCTAAAATGGCTATAGCAGAAGAGAGATCCGAAGCCTCATAAATGTCGAACTCTTCTCCTAGAGCCATGACCAAACCCATCCGCGTTCTTTTTTCATCTTCAATGATCAGCAGCTTGGGAGTATCGGCTTCCATATTCATTGATGAGCAGGGGTGTTCTTTTCTTCGGCCATAGGCAGCAGCCTGATCAGCCGCTCGGCTCGTGGCAAAAGAATTTTTACCGTTGTTCCTTTCCCATCTTGACTTTCAATCTGCACCTCTCCTCCATGGTCACGGATGATCCTTCTAACGATGAGAAGACCTAAGCCAGTGCCGGAGGTTTTAGTTGTGAAATACGGTTTAAAAATATGACTCATAGCTTGTTGTGAAATACCCGTTCCATTGTCCTGAAACGAAACGATCAAAAAAGCATCATCGGCATGAGTACTGATCTTTATGATTCCATTTTTTCCTACCGCTTCTATCCCATTTTTAAGAATGTTATAAAAAGCCTGTTTTAACTGATTTCGATCCGCTCGGACAAGAGGCAGTCCCTGATCGAGATCCATTTCGATGAGAATATCAAGGTTCTGGATTTCTGGTGAGAGAAATTCTACCGTTTGCTTCAGGACCTGGTTAAGAGAAATTAACCTCAATTTAGGAGCTGAAGGCCGGATCGCTTTGAGAAACTGGTTAATGATACCATCAAGCCTGCGGATTTCTGACCGGATGGCTGCAAAAGAATCCTCCAATTGCTTATCCTCTTGTTGGCCCTTTTTCAGATGAAGAAGTTTCTTAACTTTCTTTTCGATTAACTGAAAATGTATACCCAAAGCATTGATCGGATTGCCAAGCTCATGGGCTACCCCTGCCGCAAGAATGGTCAAAAGATTGAGTTTTTCACTTTCTATGGTCTCTAGAGTCTTTTCTCGCGTTGTTGTAATATCATAGAAAATAGCGATAAAAGCGGCATTTTTATCTCCAATTTCTTCGAGAGGAATTAAAGAAAGATTGAGATAACGCGTTTCAGGATAGAAAACCTGGAAATCTCGACTAATGACTTTTCCTAAAGAAATTAATTCCGACCAATCGATCAACGGAATAAACTGCTTGATTTCCTTTCCCAAGATATACTCGGGGGAAACGCCAAACAGCCGCTGGATCGTTAGATTACTATATTTAATTTTAGCCTGATTATCGAGAACGATAATGCCCTCTTGCAGAGCATTAAATATGGCTTCCAGAAACCCTTTTTCTTTAACCAACCTCAAAAAAACGCTCTGGATTTCTCTGGGTCCTACTCTTTCGAATTTCCCCAAAAGTTTACTTAAAAAAGAGTGGCGCATGAAAATTCACAAAACTATTTAGATATAAGTTTTTCTTATTTGTTGATAAATGCAACGGATAAACCGTTTTTTCGAAACCTTTTCTTTGAAAGAAATTAAAGACCAGAATCCCCAGAAGCAAACGCTTTCTTTTCTGCCCTTTTTCTGTGTGGGTTAACCTGCTCAAAGAAAGTCAATATTCCACGAGCAATGGCTTCGGCAAGTTTTTGCCGGTAAACGGAATGATCTACAAGAGAAGATTCAATAGAATTAGAAAGGAATCCTCCTTCAACGAGTACACTGGGAAGCATATTTTCCCTGAGCACTTTAAACCTTGCCCTTTTGAGGCCTCTATCCATATCTGAATCACCGGGATGAAGTCTGATGATCTGGCAATGAATGTCATGGGCAAGCAAAATATTAAGGGGATCAGTCCGGTTTCCAAGACTCGGGATATAATCGGTACGATAAAGCCTTCCACTATTCGTGGAAGGGGATCCATGTGGAGAAAGGGCATATGTTTCCAAACCGTGTCCTCCACCATAAGCCTGATTGTAATGAATACTGACAAAGATATAATCGGGATAAAAAGAGGCTATTCTGACTCTTTCTTCCAGTGGGACAAAAACATCCTCATTTCGGGTCATCACAACGGGTATCTCCTTGGCTTTAAGCAGTGCAGCAAGTCTGCGGGCTGTATCGAGCGCATAGTTTTTTTCTGTTCCTTTCCTTGAGACAGCTCCCTTGTCCGAACCTCCATGTCCCGGATCGATAACCACTCCACGATAAACCCGTTCAGTCTGAATCATCCGGGGTCTCAGTATGGGTTCAAACAAGCAGGACAGATCGGTTCTTGAAATCCATATCTCCCCAGAACGTTCAACAATAGGGAACGAAAGCCAATGCCTGACCCCATCGATATAGACAACCGAGGTATTGGGTTTAAAATCCAGGGTGGTAAAGCCATTGGAAAGATGGATGTCTTGGGTGGGAGATGAATCAAAGGATGAAAAATTGTAGAAATGGCAAAAATCTTCCAAGGGAACATATTGGCTTTTACCAAAACTTGCAAGATGCCATTGTTGAGCTCTTAAAAAAGAAAGGCCAAAAAAAAGAAATAAAAGTAAAATTCTAATCAGAGGCATGGGAAATTATCAATTAACCTTACATTATCTATCCATAATGCTGCACACAACCGCCCATTTACTTTTTCCACATAATCTAGTTTAAAACAAGGAATTTTTTCAAGCTCTTGCCTTGCCCAAACTTCACCTCCAGGCATTGACGCCGCTTCCTTCAGGATCCTTGGGAGTTGCGAAGCTATCTTTTTTTGTTCTTCACTCAAATAAGTGTTTCTGGAACTATAAGCAAGACCATCTTCATCTCTTACCGTTTCAACCCCAACAATTTTTATGGGTAGGTAAAAATCCCTTACCATTCTTTGCACCAGTTCAAGCTGTTGGGCATCTTTCCAACCAAAAACTGCTATAGAAGGTTGAATAAGCCAGAACAGTTTCATCAACACCGTGGCTACCCCTTTGAAATGTCCAGGCCTAAATTCTCCACAACGACCTTGAGAAATTTTTTCTTCGATTACCCAGCTTGAATGATCTTCATGATAGAGGCTTGAAGGAGCAAAAAGCACGTCCACTCCCTGTTCAATACAGACCTGTTTATCTTTTTCATAGTTTCTGGGATAGATTTGGTAATCTTCATGGGGACCGAATTGCTTGGGATTAACATAGATACTGACAACTAGAGGATCTCCTAGTTGCCGTGCCTCTTTGAAAAGAGCGATATGTCCCTTGTGTAAAGCTCCCATGGTAGGGACAAAAACCGCTTCCTTCCCTTGCCTTTTCCATTGCATGGCAAGAAGTTGCATCGTCAAAGGGGAAAAAATTTCTATCATCAATTATTGCCAGTTGCTTTGCTTTTTAATCTTTTGACATCCTCCCCGGCCTGAAGGCCGGAGATTCCTACGGCGCTACGCACGGATTGCTCCTTGCATAGTCGCTTCGGTGGGTTCCTGCTTCTGACCGCCACTGCGGTTCGATCCACAGGCCATCCGGGCGTGTCCCGCCCTTAAAACATTGATCGCGCCGACTAGATCGGCGTGTTCCTCAAATCCGCATTCCACTAGCCACTGCGTTTCAACGCTGTGGCACCACTCTGTGAGAAGCTTGCACAGCCCGGCGTAGCCGAGCTTCTTTTCTCCGCGCTCGTGGCGCTCTTTCTGCAACGCCAGCGCCTTGTTGTAGACGAACCGGCACGAGCCAGCAAAGCGGCGCATCTGCCGCTGCTGCTGCCCGTTGGGCATCAGTTCGTATTTGAAGGCTTGGCGGATTAGCATAAATTATAATTATACTTGGTCTATGAACGATGACAACAATATTCGACACGGTCGACATAGTGTTTTCAAGATGCACGTCCATTTGGTCTTTGTGGCGAAATATCGACGCAGGGTGTTCGATGGCGACGCCATCAACCGGCTGCGCACGATCTTCGCCAAGGCCTGCGCCGACTTCGCGGCACAACTGATCGAGATGGACAGCAAAGACGATCATATGCATCTACTGGTCGAGTACCCGCCCAAGGTCGCCGTCTCCAGCCTCGTGAACAGCCTCAAGGGCGTATCCAGCCGTCTGCTGCGCAAGGAGCGGCCAGACATTCAGAAACGCTACTGGCGCGGTGTGCTGTGGTCGCCGTCGTACTTCGCCTCATCCTGCGGCGGCGCTCCGATCTCCATCGTGCGCCAGTACACCAGGGCAGCTGCAGACGCCACACTGAAAACCCAAGGACGGCTACGCCCTCCGCGCTATCCTTCCCCGCCCCAAGCGGCGAGGCAAGCCCACGCACCGGGTCAATGTCAATCCAACAGCAAAGAAAAGTCGTATTAAAACATATTAATATTCAAAAAAAGGCTCAATCATAAAGAAAAGCTCTTGAGTTTTTATATTCAAAGCACACAAAAAGGAATTGATTTGGGGATCGAAATAAAAAAAAGCTAATCAAAGGAAAAAAACAAAGGAAATTTTCTAGGGAAAAGAAATCATTTTTACAACAAATAAACAAAGTTGAAAAAAGGTTTTTGTTTAAGGTTTTTATAAGGGTCACAATACAAAAGTATTAGCGAGTATAGGCACCATCCGTGGATCTTTTTTATATACTTTTTTTTTCTATATTGGGTATAGGGCTAGTCAGCCAAATCTTTAATTCTTTCCGATCAAAGGTTACGGTTCGGTTCTCTTTTGTCAGGTCTTTATCATGGATCTTTTTTTGTTTGCTTCTAGGACTCTGGCTAGGGTTCACAAAAGGAGCTGAAAAAGCATGGAGTTTTCTTGGCGTTTTTTGGATTGAATACCTTCTTAGCTTGGATAACCTTATCGTTTTTCATCTTATCTTCGAACTTTCTAAAACAGATCAGAACCTTAGGCAGAAAATTCTTAATATAGGTATTATTTCAGCCATTATACTCAGAGTTTTGTTTATCATACTTGGTCTTTCTCTTGCTTCACATTGGTCATTGATTTATCCCCTTTTTGGTCTTTTTCTTTTTTATGGGGCTTATCAGCTCTTCAAACCCGAAAAAGCTCCTTCCCACCATCCCTTTCCAAAAACTAGGAGTACACGGTTAGGTCCTTTTGTTTTCGATCCCCAAGAAAAAAAGAAATGGCTTTTCCTTACAAAAAACAAAATTGTTCTGGGAGCCTCTGCACTCACCTTGCTCACGATTGAGAGCAGCGATATTGTTTTTGCTTTTGACTCTGTTCCTGCCTCTTTTGCTTTGAGCTCAGATCCCCTTGTTATCATCGGAGGGAATATCTGTGGGGTACTGGGTTTAAGATCTCTCTATTTTATTGTTGAAAAAACAGCTCAAAAAATCATCTCAATCCGCAAGCTTTCCGCTTGGCTCCTGATACTTATGGGAACTGAACTCATAGCCAAGCTCTGGATAGATATTCCCCCTCTGTATAGTTTCATTGGCATAATGGTCTGCTGTATTTTCTACGGGATCTGGGAAAAGGGTTTTTTCAAAAAAAATACTAGCAACTGATTCTGCCAATCATCTTAAAAAAAATAGGCAAGGCCAAAGAAACCTCTTTTTGCCATAAGGAAGTTGCATAAAAAAGAGGCTTTATTTCGTTTCTTCCCCAAAAAACGGGGGTTCTTCTGGAGGTTCCTGCTGTTGTTTTTTTTGTACTTCCCTCATTTTTTCTAGAAGCTCAGACATATCCTCGACTTCTTCCCAGACGTCTTGAGCTACATAAATGGGGCATTTATATTGCAAAGCCAACGTTAAGCAATCGCTCGGTCGAGCATCCAATTCAATAATTTTTTTATGCACTTCATTTTCAGCGCGCAATAGCAGCCTTGCAAAATAGGTGTTACTACGCAAATCGTTAATGACTACCCGTTCAACACTGATCGAAAGGGAATCAAAAATCATCGCCATCAGCTCGTGTGTCAAGGGCCTTTCGTTCCTTTCTCCTCTAATAGCCATGGCTATAGCCCTACCCACATAGCTATCCACATTAATGACAAATACTTTTTCTTCGTTACCTAGAAATATGGCAAAACCGTTGGGGCTACTGGGCAAAATTCCTTTAACCTCGATCGGGATGACATCATTTCTCACACTCTTTTCATAATTCGGTTTTGCTGAGTTTGCAAGAGGCGAAAGAAAAAAATAAAAAATAATAGACAATTTTTGCGATTTTTTTTTGTAGTTTTATATTGTGAGTTCCATGATATCGCAAGCTAAAAACCCATGGGAGATAAACCAAGCCCTTAACACTTACCAGATACCCCGATGGGGAGCGGGCTACTTTTCCATTAACAAGGAAGGGAACATCTGTGTAAGACCTGTTCAAGATGCAGGTCCAGAGCTAGATCTTTTCAAGGTTATTCGCGAAGCCCTTGAAAGAAAACTCAATTTTCCTCTTCTTCTGCGTTTTCAAGATCTTTTACGTCACCGAGTTCTTAATCTTAACCAAGCATTCAATGAGGCGATCGAAGAAGCAAATTACAAGGGAAAATATCGAGCGGTGTTTCCCATAAAAGTAAATCAGCTGCGCGAAGTCATTGAAGAGATCGTTGATGCAGGTTCCCCCTTTCATCACGGTCTGGAAGCGGGAAGCAAAGCTGAACTTTTTGCCGCCTTGGCCATGCTTAAAGATTCAGAATCTTTGCTTATCTGCAATGGATTTAAAGACAGGCTATTTGTCGATTCAATATTCCTTGGACGAAAACTGGGCAAAAAAGTTATTCAAGTGCTTGAAAAAGTCGAAGAACTGGATCTGGTGATTGATGGGCTTAACCGGTTCAAAGTTGATCCAATCATAGGCGTTCGGCTTCAGCTCGCCTCAAAGGGCAGAGGGCACTGGGCCTATTCGAGTGGGGAAGAAGCAAAGTTTGGACTATCCACAGCAGAACTCTTGCAGGTTATCCAGAGGTTAAAAGACAACCATTTATCCTCTTGCCTTCAACTGATCCATTTTCATATCGGTTCTCAAATTCCCGATATTATTACCATTAAAAGAGCCGTAAGAGAAGCCTCAAGGTATTATGCCAGGCTTTACCAACTTGGGTTTCCTATCCAGTACATTGATGTCGGAGGAGGACTTGGCGTGGACTACGACGGGAGCAGGTCCACCGATTCAAGCATCAATTATTCCTTGCAGGAATATGCACGGGATGTTGTTTATAACATCGCTGAAATTTGTAATGAAGAAAAAGTTCCTCATCCCACCATTGTGACCGAAAGCGGAAGGGCGGTTGTCGCACACCATTCGGTTCTTGTTGTCGATGTTCTAGAGGCTATCCAGAAGATCAAACCGCTGACTCAACACAGCGTCAGTTGCAAATCTAATCACAAGCTTGTCCAGGATCTCCTTGAACTCAAAACATTACTCAACAAAAAAAACCGGCTTGAGAACTATCACGATAGCCTTCAAATCAAGGAAGATGCCCAATCCATGTTTGAGCTTGGACTACTTGATCTTCAAACCAAAGCTGAAATTGAAACCCTCTACTGGGAAATCTGCAAGGAAGTAGTTAATCTTTATAATGGGGCCAAACAGGTTCCGGAAGAGATTCGCAAATTACGAGAATCACTAAGCGATCAATATCTCTGTAACTTTTCGGTTTTTCAATCCTTGATAGATCATTGGGGACTTGGACAGATTTTCCCCGTTGTCCCCATTTCCATGCTCAATGAAAAACCCAATAATCGTGGATTTCTTGTGGACATCACCTGTGATTCTGACGGTAAAATCTGTTCTTTTCTGACTGGTGAAGAAAAACATCAGAGCTCTATCCCCCTGCACAACCTGGATTCCAAGCCTTACCTGTTAGGCATTTTCCTTGTGGGGGCTTACCAGGACATCATGGGGGATCTTCACAACCTTTTTGGAAGAGTTAATGAAGCTCATGTGTTCATCGACCCTGATGAACCTGATGGTTTTTATATTGAAGAAACGATCCCGGCCTTAACTATTGGAGAGGCTTTGAGCGCGGTTCAATATGAGCCCAAGATCCTTGAAAACGCCATGAAAAACCAAATTGATAACGCCATCAAACAAAATCTTCTTAAGCCCAATGAAGGAATGCGACTTCTCGAATTCTACGAGAACGGTTTAAAAAGATCCACTTACCTAGAGATCGAATACGATCAGCTTTACAAGAAAAAGTCGATCCTGGAAGTCGGCTTGGAACATAGCTTATCTACTGGACAACTGACCGATTAAAGGACTGAACACTATCCTCATTGAGCCGCCTGAAAATTGCCCACGAAAACTCCCTTGCCTTTCTACAACCCGGGATAAGCTTTTTTTTCAATTCCCATTTTTGATTTTTAAAAGATCTAAAGGAGTATCAATAGATACATCCTCTTTCTGGAGAACCTCGATAAACTTGCGCATCGCAGGGGTAAGCATGCGCCCTGACTTATAAAGAATCCCGATCGGTCTATAGCAAGGGGGCCCAGAAAGTTCGAGCATCTTTAGGGTGCCATTTCTTAACTCCTGGGTAATCGTGGCCATCGGCACAATGGCAATACCTGCGTCAATTTCTACCGCCCTTTTAACCGTCTCTACATTATCGAACTCCATAACAGGTCTAAACTCAAGACCCTTATCCCTAAAGAGCTTGTCGAGTTCCCTGCGCGTCGGCATGTCTGAGCTAAAAGCGATAAAGCCTTCTTGGGCAATTTGTTCCAAGCCTACCTCTTTTAAATGGGCAAAACGGTGGGTCGGACTACATATGACTACCATGCGATCTTTGCGGAAGGGCTCAATCTTGATCTGTTTTCTAGGGGATGGATAGGCCACGATGCCTATATCACTATTTCCTTCGGCAATGTCTTGATAAACTTGCCGAGAATGGCGGTATTCAACTCGGATGTTGACTTCAGGATAGAGTTTGAGAAACTTTTTCAAATAATAAGGCAGTTCATGAAGACCCACACTGTAAATAGCCGAAACACGAATAGTCCCCGAAACAGACTCCTTGATTTCGAAAATTTTCGCTTCTATTCTTGTATATATATCAACAATTTCCCGAGAAGCATGGTAGAGAATCTCTCCTTCCTTTGTCAATTGAACCTTACGGCTACCCCTCTCAATCAAGGGAACGCCAAAACGCTCTTCAAGAGAACGAATCTGTTGACTAACAGCAGATTGACTAATCTTGTTCAATTGTGCGGCCTTACTAAAACTTCGGCTTTCTACAAGATCCCTAAAAGCTTTGAGTGTTTCAATCTGCATCGAAATAATTTTTAGTAAATCTAATAATTTGTCAAATTATGAATTTTTCTTTTTATATTCCTTCAATTAAAGAAAGGTTAGAAAAACTTCAATCCAAAATAGAAACCGCTTCAAAAAAAAGTGGTCGAAACCCCAAAGATATCACTATTGTAGCGGTCACCAAAGGTTTTGGACCCGAAATCATCGAAGCTTTACTGCAGCTGGGTATTATTCATATAGGGGAAAACCGCGTTCAAGAAGCTCGCCTTAAAAAACAGCAGGTTGGGGAAAAAGGAATATGGCATTTCATTGGGCATCTTCAAAAAAACAAGATAAAGATTAGCTCCCATCTATTCGACTGGATAGATTCAGTTGATACACTCGAGGATGCTACCTTGCTTTCTCATTTTGCTCAAGAACTGGGGAAAACACTTAAGATTTTAGTCCAGGTTAACGTTTCGGGTGAATCGACAAAATTTGGAACCACTCCAGAACAGGCTGAATCCTTATGCATGTCTATTAACAGCCTTCCCCGGTTAGAAATCCTTGGGTTGATGACTATTGCTCCCTTTGTTGAAGATCCTGAAAAGGTAAGACCCGTTTTCTCTCGACTCAGGATGTTGAGGGACAAAATAGAATCCCATAACGGAGTTCATCTACCGGTTTTATCCATGGGTATGAGCCAGGATTTCGAAGTCGCCATAGAAGAAGGAGCAACGATGATTAGGATAGGAACTTTCTTGCTTGGGCCACGGAAAGGGTCATTTCTTAAAATAGGTGAAACCCAAACTTTTCTTTAATCCTCTGGGAAATAGCTTTTGAAGAATCTTTTTTACGTTTCTCTTATCTGGCTGATCTTGCCGCTGAGCGTTGTCCTTTATGCTCTGGATCAGAGCTCTCCAGGTTTCTCTTATACTTTTCTTTTCTTTAAAAATAAAGAAAAAGAGGAGCTTTACCTCAAAATCCAACAGCCCTTTCTTCGCATCGACCGGCCTAAAGAGTTATTTTCGGTTGTTTATAACCAAAAAGAAGACCTATTCTTGGGCATGGAGCACAGGGACGGACGATACTGGAAATTTAGTTGGAGTCAAATCCAAAAACAGGTAGAAAAGATCAAGGAAAGCAGCTATAATATTCGTCGAGATCCCTTTATTGATCCTACCGAACAGAGCATCGAAGAAATTCTAAATCCCTCTTTTTTCCCCCACTACGGGAGGTTTGATCCCTTTAGTCCCCCCCCACAGCGATCCTGGACAAAGAGTAGTGGAACCAAGATCTCTCCTTTTGGCCAACTCTTTCAGTGGATAGGGAAAAACGAAAAAACCGATTCTACCTGTTGGATACAACCCTTATTTGCTTCCGAAGCCGACGAGTGGAATAGGGTTGTCCCCGTTTTGAGAAAAACATGCCAGATCCTCTCCTTCATTCTTGGTGAAAATGCCTGGCCCTTTGCTGCCCTAGACATCTGGGCATCCCTTCCTCCCAAGGTTGGATTTCCTGTTGAAACTCAATGGAGGGAGGATGAACAACCAATGAAAATCGTTCTTCAAAAGAAAGAAATTCTTCTTGATTCGTCGTGGACTAAACCGCCTAAAAATTATCTTAGCGAAGAGCTCCCTATCCTAGAAGAATATAAGAATCAATAATTTTTTTAAAAAATTCTTTATCTCTATTTATTTTCTAGAGAATGTGATTAAAATATTTTTATCTAAAGTATGTTTTTAACTAAACGTAGCAAATATGCCCTTCGGGCACTGCTTTATCTAGCCAGAGAACAGCAGAGGGGAACGATTTTAATTCAGGAAATTGCTGAAAAAGAAAAAATTCCTAAAAAATTTCTTGAATCGATTTTGCTTGAACTCAAAAACAATGGCTTTCTGAGTAGCAGAAGGGGCAAAGGGGGCGGCTATGCTCTTGAATATCCCCCAGAAAAAATTGCTGTTGGATCGGTCATACGCCTTATCGATGGTCCTATTGCTCCCGTACGCTGTGTAAGCCAGACGGCTTATGCTCCCTGCGAAGATTGTATTGATGAGAAAACCTGCGTCATTCGTCTTCTGATGAAAGAGACCCGAGATGTGATATCCACAGTGCTTGATAAAACTTCCTTAAAGGAGCTATTACAAAAAGAAATGAAGTTGAAAGTCGAGGCCACTGACGGGTTCGTTTTTGAAATCTAATCCAAAGATCTTCATTCCCATAAAAATAAAAGCTTTCCCAAGCTATAGGAAATGAGAAAAATAGGCTAACAGGCTCAAAATTATTCGTGATAAGCACCAAAAGATAAAATTGAAGAAAGAGAAGCTCAAAAAATTTTAGGGAAAAGGATCTTAAGGATAAAAAATAATGATGCTCCCCCTAAAAACCCTACTGCCAAAAGAAACCATACTGCCCAAATTCTTAAGAGATGTTTCTTTTTTTCCAAGCTCTCCACACTTGTCAGAAGCTTTTTGATAAGCTCGTCTCGATTGGGTAGCTCTTTATCCTTCCTAGACTTTTCTTCAACCACGATCTGTTTTATTTCCTGGTGGCTCTCTGCCAAGGTATGAATAACCTCTTCAATTTGCTTTTGATAATTTTCCAGATAACTCACAAAGGCTTTTAACTCTTTGAGACCTTCTTCGAGGACATAAAAATTGTTTGAAGGAAGCGATTGTATTAATCGACTTACCTCCTTAGGGATTGAATCCAGATAAGCGGCATTGGCTTCAAGCAATAGCAAAAGGCCAGGTAATGTATCCAAAGGTTTCTCGCCTTGGCAATGCTCAATATACCATTCCCAAGCCATCTCTCTTTTTTCGGTGGGCAACCTTGATATCGCCGCTTTCCAATACCGGTGAGGATCTTCTTTGTCTTCAGAATAACCGTTTGAGGGCAAAGATGGGGATGGGACAGATTCTTCTTTCAAAGAAGAGTTTTCCCTAACAGGTTTTTGGTCCGCTGTTGTCGGCAATGGACTTTTTGAAGATGGAAAAGGAAAGGGGGATTTTGCAGGCACTGACCAGTTAGATTTAAAAGGTTTCATTGAAGATTCGATAAATTAATCTTTGAACCCCGTCTTTGCGAAAAAAGTCCTTTCTTTTCCTCGGCTGGTTTTTTCCAGGTTTCCATCACCCTCTTCGCCTCCTCATCAGGGAGCAAATAACCAGCAATTCGATCATACTGATCGAACATTGTTTTTACCCAATCTTCAAGTATCACCCGATGAAAAAGATCCATCTTGATCTTCTTATCCGAAATAATCTCTAAAATATTAAGCGGCCGTTGTAGCTCGATTTCCAATAGAGAGAGATAATTGCGAGTATCTGAAAGAAGAGCTGGAATTTCTAGGGTTGCAGCACCTAAAGCAGCAAGTTCTTTTTCTAGTTGGCTGCCATCATACATCCGTGTTTTAGGAGCTTTTGCTCTATTTTTAACAACCAGGTAATCTACGCTATCACCAAACTTTTCCACAATATCTGCTAGTTCATCCATGACACTCAAGTCGTCAACCGGGAAAAGCAAAAGAGTTGTCCGTATAGCCGACTGTGTGCTCCAATCAAGAAAATGAGTAAAATCTAACGAATGAAGCAGTACTCGGAAAAAATGAGCTTGAGGATCAAGAACGGTAACCGATTTTTCGGGAATTGTCCTAAATATTTTCAGAAAATCCGCTTCAGGTTCCTCTGATAACGTGACCAACTTCGCTTCTGGTATCGCTCGAGACAAGGTTTGGTTATCATTATCCAGGTCATAAGCCTGCCATGAAACGCTTCTAGCATTCATCCAGAATATCTGCAATAAAGCTTGTGTTGATTTCCCTACATTACCCTTGCTCTGCAAAGGCAGAGTAAATCGATGCTTAATCATAGTTAATAAGACTCCTTCCTATTTTTTAACTCTCTTTTTCTCAAAATTACTCAAATTATCCCTTAAAAGTTCTAACTAATCTTATTTTTTATTTTTTCAATGATTATTTCTAGTATTCTTGATCTTTTTCCTTTTTTTAAGCTTTTCTTCTCCAATATTAAGAGCCAGGAACAAAACGCACAAGTTGGACATCGTCAAGAGGTCCTAAGGTGTTAAAACGGGGGGTTCTCAATCCAAAATAAACTGCCCCTCTTTCATCTCTTGTTAGGCTAGGAAAAGGAGTACTTGTCATCGCCCCAAATTGCTCAATCCATAAAAGCTCTCCTTTATCACCCAGGCAAGCCAGGAAAACCCTTCCTGGTTTTTCACTACCAGTCAGTTGTTGGGGATAAACTTCTTTGATTTCCCCGATCACATAAGAACGACCATCTTTAGCTGTGGATATAGCCACTGGAGCCAGCGAAACTCCAACGCCAAATTGCCTACACCAGAGCAACTCGCCTCGAGCAGAATAACGAAAAACAAAAGTTTGCAGACTGTAAAGATCGTTGGGTGCGCGAAAAGATCCATCTGGACATGAAAAACTTTCTGAAACTCCGCACAAAGTCAAATTTCCAGAGGTTGAAAATGCCGAAACCACAAGATTATTCCAATTCCCTGGAAGGAGAACATTCCATAAGAGTTTTCCCCTCCGGTCGTATTGTCGAGCAAAAACATGAACATGAGAGACAATGAGCGGAGAGGAGAGCCAACCATAATCCATGGTTTGTCCTATATTAGCCGCAAATGGACCGAAGCCTGCAGTATAACCATAACAGAAAAATTGCTGGGAGGAAATGGGAACAATCCCCACGAGGGTATCCATGGTTTCTGGCCCGGAAGGAAGCCAACTATTTTCAGGACTTTTCCCAAAGGATAGGGGAAAATGATCTATCTGTTTTCCTTCTGCCGAGTAATGGACGATTTCCATTGGACTTATGTCCTTTTTTTCCGCCGAAGGAAAGAGACCCGCGGGCACTGCTACAAAAGCCCCTCCTTCACCATCGCCAACTGCGATCCTGTCAGGAAGTGAAAAAGCCGACTCTCTTTCTATTTTCCATAGAAGTTTACCCCCGGAACTCAATTTCCAGAGAATAAAACGATTTTCAATCACTCCCCGAATGAAAATTTCCTGAGGCCTGTCCGAAAAAAGGGAAAACCGGTTATCCATGCCATAATAATCTCCAATCGGTTTTTCCCAAAGCTCTCTTCCTTTCCTATCCCATTTTCCCAGCACCACTTTCCATTTATATGATGCTCCGGCAAAAGGCTTAATCGCTTCCCGAGCAAAAACGAGATAACAATCGCCGCTAGCAGAAACATAAAGATCGTAAGCTTTTTTAATTTGACCCTGTGCAAGGGGAAGGATAGCAAGGCGCTCCGAAAAACAAAAAACGGCTGAATGCAATAAAACAAAGGCTAAAACAAAAAAATAAATGAAGCTTTTCAATCCTCGAGAAAACCGCCTCATGTCTTCTTTTTTTATCTCAATTAAAGGGACTTATCCTCGATCCGCCTCATCAAATAGCGGCATATCAACCGAACCCCAAATCCCGTAGCTCCCTTTTCCAGATAAGGATATTCCTTAGTTATCCAAGCTGGACCCGCTATATCCAAATGGACCCAAGGAACATCTCCTACCCATTTCCGCAAGAACGAAGCCGCTGTACAAGCGCCCCCTTCCCTACCCCCCACATTTTTGACAGTCGCTACATCGCTTGATATCGCTTCATCAAACTCATCGCCTAAAGGCAGAGGCCATAACGGATCTCCATAATCCTCGCTTTGTTTCCAAAGAAATTCAGCTATATCTTCTCTGTTACTGAAAAGCCCAGCTTTCTGTTTCCCAATAGCCACAATACAAGCCCCAGTCAAAGTAGCTAGGTCAAAAACAAGGCAGGGATTAAACTGCTTTATCCCATAGGCTAAAGCATCAGCCAGCACAATTCTGCCCTCGGCATCAGTATTAAGCACTTCAATCGTTTTTCCCCCATAAGTCTGAAGAATATCTCCTGGCCTATAGGCTTGCCCACTTGGCATATTTTCAGCAGCAGCAATTATGCCCACAAGCCTCAGCGGCAACCCAAGCCTGCTTACCGCATCCACAATGCCCAAAACAGCACACCCCCCCATCTTGTCATACTTCATTTCATCCATATGTTCGCCCGGTTTTATCGATATGCCTCCACTATCAAAAGTGATCGCTTTGCCTACAACAAGGACAGGTTGAGCGGCAGACTCCCCTTGGGCATAATCTAAAACGATAAGCCTGGGTTCATTGATTGATCCCTTACCTACAGCGATCAGTCCTCCGAATCCTTCTTTTTCTAATCGCTCCCTATTAAATACTTCTACACGGATAGTTTTTCTTTTTTCGGCAAGCTCTAGGGCTTTCTGAGAAAGAACTTCAGGAGTTATATAATTAGCTGGCATATTGCCAATGGCTCTGACGTAATTAACCGCATCAGCGATCTCGACAGCCTGTTGCGCCTCTTTTTCTATCTTCTGAAGCAAGGATTCATCGGAAACCGGCCCGCTAATTATCCTTAAATCTTCAAGCTTGTTCTTTCTTTGGGCACTCTGCTCTTTAAATTGCTCAAAACGGTAGGAGCTAAGGATGGCTCCTTCAACCGCAGCAGCCGCAAAAGGCAGAAATTCAGCACAAGGGGAAAAATCAAGGCTAATGTCTCTAGCTCCTATTTTTAAAAGAGACTTAACCCCTAACCCCGCGGCTTTGCGCAGGGTGTCCCTTTTATAAGGATGAGTACCTATTCCCACATAGACAATCCTTCCCCAAGGCTCACGCCATAAAAGAGTGCTGAGTTTTTTGCCTTCAAACTCTGCTGGGCTCACCCCTTCTTTCTGAAACTTCCCCTCTTCGACAAAAACTATCTTATCTCCTCTTCCCGGAAATTCTTTCTGTACATGGAGATTCATAACTGTTTTCTTCTAAGCTCTAGTTGTCTCAATAACCCATGATATGGTTGGCTAAAAGGGTTTCAACCCCGATACCACGCAGTTCAAAAAGTCTTTGGATGGTTTCCTCGATTAAATTATTCGGGCAGGAAGCTCCAGCCGTAATCCCAACGTTAATCTCTCCATCCTTAAGCCATCCTTCGGTGATCACCTCCTGGCCTTTATGAAGATCCCAGTGTTGGATTTGATGACAAGAAATTAATTTCTCAGCATTCTTTATAAAATAGGTAGGCAACCGACTTTCCCCGATTTCAGCCAAATGAGAAGTATTGCTGCTGTTATAGCCGCCAACGACAATAAGCAGATCGAGTTTTTCCTTGTCAAGCATATCCAGTAGGGCATCTTGCCTTTCTTGAGTTGCTCCACAAATAGTATCAAAGAAACGAAAATGCTTGTGCAGGTTTTCTTTCCCATACCTATCCTCGATAGCCTTACAGATCCGGCGCTGTACCTCTTCAGTTTCTCCCCGCATCATCGTGGTTTGGTTGGCTACACCCACATGACAAAGATGAACATCGGGATCAAAACCTGGAGAAACCGCTCCTTTGAATTTTTCCAAGAATTCTTCCTTGTTGCCCCCATATCGAATGTAGTTGCAGACGTAATCGGTTTCTTCAAGATTGTAGACCACAAGGTAATGGCCGTTACCATTCTCCCCAATCGCCCGGGAAGCCGTAGCCTTGGTCTCTTCATGCCATGCTTTCCCATGGATAATCGAAGTTGCGCCCTCGTTCCGATATTGCCTGACCCGCTTCCAGACAGTCATCACATCACCACAGGTCGTATCAACAATTTGACAACCAATCTGCTGGATCCTTCTCATCGTTTCGACCTCTGCCCCAAAAGCAGGAATAATAACCACGTCATCGGCCGTCAATCCATCCAGATAATAACCTCCTTCTACCGCTTGCAATCTCTTTATACCCATCGCCGTCAGCTGATCGTTAACCTCGGGGTTATGAATAATTTCACCAAGCAAAAAAATCCGTTTTGAAGGGAATACCTTGGTCGTTGCATAGGCAAGATCAATCGCTCTTTCTACTCCGTAACAAAAACCGAATGCCTTTGCCAGTTTAACGGTAAGACCACCACCGGATAAATATCCTCCCGTTGTTTTTAAATAATCAACAAGAGGACTACGGTAATGTTTTTCGACTTCGGCTTTGACGAGATTCATGACCTCAGGGGTCCTTAAATTCACTTTCGTTGGTTTTTGCTGAATTTTTTCAACCATATTTTTTTAGCCGATTTTTTAATGATTTTTCTTTAACTTCTTTCTATACCACGAATGATTGCTTAGGTAAATTACTTTTGATCGTTATTCAGATTTAGGAAGAGGAGCGTCATCTGTCTTTTGCGGTTGCTGTTTAGCTTTCTCATAACCCGGAGGAGGACCTTCGTAGAATTCTTTGTGCCGGATTTTCCCTCCCGCATGAGCTGTCCACACTGTCATAAAAAAAGCGGCTAGTCCAACAATAATGGCAGCTGTGCCTAAAAATTGCATCGCTCTAGGAAATATTCCCAAGGCAATTAATCCAAGGATAGCTACAAGCCCCTCGGCATAGAGCACCCATACAGCCCGCTCTCCCCTTTCTTTATGAGCATCAAGCCATGCTTTTTCTTTTTCAGAAACCATCGCTTCGACTCGATCGTAGCCCTCTTCTCCATAATGTTCAACAATCCAACCCGATGCACAGGTCAAAAGGATTAAAACGAGCCCCACAGCCTGTACTCCCCTCGATTTTACCACAGAACCAATGATAAAGACCAGAAGTGCCATCCCTAATCCATAAACGGGCAACGGATTAAGTAGAACGTGGATATATTCAGGTTGCTTAAGGGTTTCTAAAAAATCTTTGAATTCGTTCACGATCTTTTCGTTTTAAACCAATTGAAAAAGCAAAGCAATAACATCAGAAAGGTCTATGCAAATAGAATAGGTCATAATTAAAAAAAGAAAGTTATTCTTCTCCAAAAGAAATCCCCATAGCCCGGGCAGTTTTAATTTCTGGACAATTAACATCCACCTTTTTTAACTCTCGTATCGCTTCCTGGATAAGAACAGCTCCAATCTTACCTTCGCGGTAACTAACCATATAGCCAAAGCGCTTTTCCCGTACCAATCCAACCGCCGCAGCACCAAACATCATGCCTAAATTTCGATCGAAAGCTGTAGGCTCTCCTCCTCTTTGAAGATGACCCAATATGACAGCTCTCACTTCTTGGCCGGTCATCAGATGGATAACTTTCTCCAGATGCCTGCTAATCCCTCCAAGCCTAATTTCAGCCGTTGCACTTTTCCCTTCTTCCACTACATAGTATTGACCATCCTTGGGATGGGCCCCTTCAGCCACAACGATCATTGTCTGGAAGTTGCCTTCGGCAATTCTTTTTCTAACCTGATAGGCGATCTTCGAATACTCGAAAGGAATTTCTGGAATCAATATCAAGTTAGCTCCACCTGAAAGGCCCCCATAAAGAGCGATCCAACCCGTATATCGCCCCATGACCTCTACCACCATCACGCGCCGATGACTCGCCGCCGTTGTCCTAAGCCTATCCAAAGATCGGCAAACATACTCCACCGCGGAATAAAACCCAAAGGTATAATCGGTAGCAGAAAGATCGTTATCAATCGTTTTAGGCACACCTACAATCGGTACTCCCGATTCATAAAGCTGTTGGGCAGCTGTCAGAGAACCATCACCGCCAATACAAATAAGTGCACCAATACCCAGTCCCTCAAGCGTCTCTTTTACTTCATCGATAAGATGTCCAGGCAACCTTTTGACTTCTCCTATCCCTGTTTTCGTCGTAAACCTTCCCCGGTTTGTCGTTCCTAAAATGGTTCCCCCAAGAGATATAATCCCCTGGGTATCTTCTTCATGCAAAATTTGATATCTAACTGGGGAAATGAGCCCTTCAAAACCATCAATAAATCCATAAACTTCCCAGCCCAAAAGACCTGCAGCACACACCACCGCCCTTATTGCCGCATTAAGCCCAGGACAATCTCCTCCACTGGTAAGTACTCCGATCCGATAACTTTTCATTTAACATCATTTATATCATCGACATACAGGCGTATTAGAAAGTCAACCATCCCTACCTCATTTTTTAATATAAAAGCCAATTGACAATTTTTAGCGGGAAAGAATCGACTGCAATGCTTCTTTGATTGGCTCAAACTTTGGCAGTTCAAGAGGAGAGGCTGTAACCTCTGTATAGACTATTTTTTGTCCTCTATCAATAACAAAAACAGCACGAGCAGCCACATCACCAATGCCGATCAACCCTTTTAGGAGCACATCGTAAGCTTTGCAAACTTCTTTGTTTAGATCCGAAAGCAAGGGGAGGATAATACCCTCTTTTTTTGCCCACGCTTCCTGTGCGAAGGGATTATCCACGCTAATCCCAAAAACTTGAGCATTCAATTTTGAATATTCGTTAATTGAAGATGAGACCGTGCACATCTCTTGAGTACAAACGGGTGTAAAGGCCATTGGGAAAAAGAGCAGGACAACATTATTTTTTGCAAGCTCTTCTTTGAGGTGCACCTGCTTTATCCCTTCTGGAAACTTAGAACTTAGGGTAAAGTCTGGAGCCAAACTACCTACACTTAGAGCCATAACTTATCCTCCTATTCCTGTAATTAATAATGAGAAAATACTCTTATTCAGTCCTCTTGGCATGAAGTTCTTTCATCGCCGCCTTTCTGCTAAATTTATAGCGACCCTTTTCGTCCACTCCAATACACTTTACCCATATTTCTTCACCAACCCTGACAACTTGGTCAACCCTTCTTACGGGTGTGTCAGAAAGTTCAGATATATGAACAAGCCCCTCTCCTTTTCCTTTTATTTCGATAAAACATCCAAAATCCTTTACAGATACCACTTTGCTTCGGTATAATCCGCCCACTGTCACCTCTCCAACCATGTCCTCAATCATGACCCTTGCTGCTTCAAGGCTATCCGCTGAAGAACTGTAGATCATCACCGTACCGTCGTCTTCTATGGTTATTTCAGCCCCAGATTCAGTAGATATTTTTTTGATTGTCTTCCCCCCTGGCCCGATTAAAAGCCCAATTTTATCAGGATGAATCTTTATTTTCTCTATACGAGGCGCATGTTTTGATATTTCTGACCGAGGAGCATTAATCACCTTATCCATGCAATCCAGGATAATCATTCGGGCTTTCTTTGATTGGAATATGGCTTTTTCCATAACCTCAAGTGGAATGCCGCTAAGTTTCAAATCCAGCTGAAAACCAGTTATTCCCTTCCGGGTTCCGGCGATCTTAAAATCCATATCTCCGTAATGATCTTCAAGCCCCATAATATCGGTCAAAAGGCAATACTGTGACCAATCTGAATCCTCTTCGTTACCCTTTACCAAACCCACGGAAATACCTGCAACTGAAGTTTTAAGAGGAACTCCCGCATCCATTAAAGCAAGACTACCTCCACAGACGGTTGCCATCGACGTTGAACCGTTAGACTCAAGAATTTCAGAACTTACCCTAATAGCATAAGGAAAATCGATCTCAGAAGGAATAACAGGCAGCAAAGATCTTTCCGCAAGAGCACCATGTCCTATTTCTCTCCGGCTTTGTCCACCAACTCTTCCCACTTCTCCTACGCTAAAGGGAGGGAAAAAATAGTGGAGTAAAAACCGCTTACTCTGTTCTCCTCCTCCATACGCATCCAATTCCTGGGCCTCATTCAATGAGGCCAGTGTAGCCATACACAGCGCCTGGGTTTCTCCTCGGCAAAATAAAGATGACCCGTGAGACCTTGGAACAACGGACGTCTCTATGCTTATCGGTCTAATATCTTCAAGCCCCCTTCCATCACAACGCTTTTGCGTTGCCAATACATTAGTGCGAAAAATAGTTTTCTGCAGACTGTCAAATGACCAGGTTATCTCCCGGGGAGTGGCTGTGGGAAATTCTTCCAGAATTTTAATGGACAGTTCTTCTTTAAGTTTGTGCAGCTTTTGATGTCGCTCGGTTTTTGAAGGCGTGTAGAGTGCTTCCTGGATTTGAGAATAAAAAAGCTCAGCAATGCGCTTTGTAATAGCTAGGTTCTCTTCAAAGAGTACACACCGTCTTTTGGGTTTTCCCGCTTTCTGGGCAAGTTCTTTTTGTGCATCAATAATCTCTTGAATATTTTGATGAGCAAATTCAAGAGCTTTTACAAATTCTTCTTCGGCAATTTCACGTGCACTTCCTTCGATCATCAAAGGATAATGTTCATTTCCCACATAAACAAGATCAATATCACTAATTTCCCTTTCCCTATGAGTAGGATTGATTATCCAGCGCCCATCTATCTGTCCAACCCTCACCGCTCCAACCGGTCCGTTAAAGGGTATGTCAGAGACCATCAGAGCTGCAGATGCTCCATTAATAGCCATCACGTCAGGATCATTTTGACCGTCAGCGGAAAGCAAGGTCCCCAGAACCTGGGTTTCATAGAAATACCCTTTAGGGAAAAGGGGACGCAAGGGTCTATCAATCATTCTTGAGGTAAGAATTTCTTTATCGGTAGGTCTGCCTTCCTTTCTAAAGTACCCACCTGGAAATCTTCCTGCTGCTGCAGCCTTTTCCCTGTATTCAACTTGGAGGGGCAAAAAATCCTGATCCTCTTTTAACTCCGTTACAGAAACCACGGTCACTAGAACAGCTGTTTCTCCATACGATACGGTCACTGATCCATCAGCAATTTTTGCCAGTTTTCCTGTTTCAAAGACTAAAGTCTGATCTCCAAATTTCCTTGTTGTATATTCTGGCATAATCTTTTTTTTCCTTCGATATTCAGTCGAAAGAAATCTTTATAAAAAAAAGGCTCTTTTTATATTTTTCGAAGATTCTTATTTTCGAAGAGAAAGTCGGTTAAGCATTTCTCGATATTTTTCAGGCTCTGTACGATTCAAATATTCCAGAAGCTTTCTTCTCCTGTTAACCATACGTAAAAGCCCTCTTCTTGAGCTATGATCCTTTCGATTATTTTGAAGGTGCGTGGTAAGCCGCTTTATTTTTTGAGTAAGCAAGGCGATTTGAACAACAGCAGAGCCGGTATCTTTCTCGTGAAGCCTAAACGATTCAATTAACTTTTTTTTGTCAGTTTCTACTTCCATAGGTATTCGTCAATATTGATATATATTCAGAAGGGATAAAGAGGCAATCATCTCTTTTCATTTTTTTCATCAAGCCTTCAAACTTGAAGTATGAGAGTCACATTGTCAATGAAAAAGAATTTTTTCGATTTTGAAGGGACTTTATGATTAAATGAGGTTTCATTGATTTAAAAACCTTAATCTTTTCCCACCATACGGCTATGAATAGCTTATTACAAGACACAATCGAAAAAGCCTTTAGAGAGCAAAAGCTTCTTGAAACTACCTTTCATAACCTTGAAGAATTTCTCTCTTTAAAAGACCTATCCGCTGTTGAAAGAGAATCTCTCAATGAACTTGTCCAGAACCAAAATTGGGAAGAACTCAACGAAAGGTTCTATAAAAGGCTTTCTTTTGGCACTGGGGGCATTCGGGGTAGAACTATGGGCAGGGTCATAACGAAAGCCGAACGCGGTAGTGCCAGCTTAGATGGTTCTCCTCAATATCCAGCCATCGGCTTTAACTGCATGAATGATCGAAACGTGCGCAGCGCAGCACTAGGGTTTGCAAGATATCTTCAAAGAGTATTCCCTGGAGAAGCCTTAAAAATAGTGATTTCTCACGACTCAAGGCATTTTTCCCGCTATTTTTCCGAGCTCTGTGGCCATACGCTTGAAAAAACAAAAGTAAAAGCTTTTCTTTTTCCTTCCCAAAGATCCACTCCACAGCTCTCTTTTACAGTCAGATGGCTCAAAGCTCATGGAGGAATTATGATTACGGCCAGTCATAATCCTCCCTATGATAATGGTTTTAAAGCCTACTTTAGGGATGGCTGCCAGCTTATCGAACCCCATGCTTCAGAAGTCATAAAAGAGGTGGAAGCTATCGAATCCAGAGCTGACTATCTCCTTCAAGATGGAGAAGGTAGTCCTATTATTCTTGGACCCGAAGCCGATAGTGCTTATATAGATGCAGTTGAAACCATTATTCTTGAACCCCAAGCCCTTGCGACAGCTCAAGAAAAACTAAAGATTGTATATAGCCCTCTTCACGGGACGGGGATAGAAATTATCCCAAAACTGTTAGACCGGCATAAAATTCGCTATCTTTTAGTTCCTAGTCAAATAATCCCTGACGGCAACTTCCCTACAGTAAAGTCTCCTAATCCAGAAGATCCTGCTGCTCTTTCTCTTGCCATCAATCTAGCTTTGGAACAAAAAGCAGATATCGTCATTGCTACGGATCCTGATGGAGACCGGATGGGAGCAGCGGTAAAGAACAAGCAGGGAGAGTTTGTCCTGCTAACAGGAAACCAGATATTTTCTCTTTTTGCCTACTACAGGACTTCCCGGTTATTTGAACAAGGTATTCTAAACGCCCAAAATGCTCATCGAGCAGTCTTGATTAAATCATTGGTTACAACCGATCTGATTAAAAAAATTGCCGAACATTACCATGTGCAGTGCGTCGAAACTCTTACAGGTTTTAAATATATTGGAGCAAAGCTATTAAAATACGAACTCCAATCCGGGCTTGAGGATTATGATAACCATCCCTTTAATGAAAGAAGAGCGGTTCAGCTCCAAAAGGGAAAGTATTTTATCTGCGGAGGAGAAGAAAGTTATGGCACTTCTTGCGGAGATTATGTCCGAGACAAGGATGCTAACAGTGCTACCCTTGAGTTGGTTGAGGTAGCCGGTTGGGCAGCCCGTCATTCAATGACTCTACTTGATTACCTGGACAGCATTTATACTACTTTTGGTTATTTTGCTGAAAAACTGGGGACGATGACATTCGAAGGGCCGGAAGGATCAAACTTAATTGTCCAAATTCTTAAGTCATACAGGGAAAATCCTCCTGGGGAGTTTTTAGGCAATAAAAGGGTGGGATTCGATGATTTTGGCCTAGCAGATCATTATGATATTGAAGGCGATCTTATTCCTAAAGAAATCATGCTCCGGTTTATATTTGAAAACAACAATAAGTTGATCATTCGAGGTTCAGGCACTGAACCTAAAATAAAATTCTACTTGTCTACCCATAGCCCAATAGAAAACGGACTTGAAAAAACAAAAGATAATGCAACGCATTTCCTTAATCGCTGGTGGGAAATCATTCAACAAGATGTAAAGAGAAGGATAAACCGCTAAAAAGGATTTCTCTTCCTTTTGCCTTGATCAGGTTGGTTATTATAAGTTAATAACCCCTAATCAATCGAATTCTTCATGTCTACTTCTCTAGGAATTGACGGTGTGGTCGTCGTCTTTTTTTTTCTGATCACCTTGGGTATCGGTTTGTTCAGTAGTCGAATTGGACAAAAGAAAAAGTATGATGAGCTCACCCTTGGAGGCAGGAGAATGCCATGGTGGGCTATTCTGGGATCGATCATTGCCGCAGAAACAAGTGCTGGAGCTTTTTTAGGCACCCCTGCCGAAGGTTACGTTCTTAAGGATTTTACTTATCTGCAGCTTGCATTGGGAACAGTCATTGCCCGGATCATCATCGGCTTCTTATTCATAAAGCCATTCTTTCAATCTGGAGTCCATTCGATATACCAATTTTTAGAAACACGTTTTGGACCTTTTACCCAGAAAATGGCTTCAGCAACCTTCCTTTTAAGCCGGATGCTTGCAACAGGCACACGGCTCTATGTGGCAGCGATCATTCTCGTCGTGGGGGCCGAGTTTTTTTTACATAAACCCCTTAGTCGGCCACAAGAGATCAGCCTTTATTTTATATCAATCTTTCTAATCAGTCTGTTCACCGCATCCTATACCGCCCTTGGAGGCATTAAAGCGGTCATCTGGACAGATCTTATTCAGGCTTTAATCATGCTTTTTGGAGCGGCTTTTGCCCTTTTTTTTATCTTCGCCAAACTCTCTTCTGTTTATTCCTATCCTGAAATTGTCCATCTTTTTTTCCATAGGCCATGGTTTACTACGGGCATAACTCCCTCGAAGGGTCTTCTTGGTAATCTTCTCGATATCCTTGCCATCGACTACACTTTGTGGTCGGCTCTGATCGGCTCTACTTTTACCACTATGGCTACCCATGGGACAGACCAGGACATTGTCCAGCGACTACTCACGGCAAAAAATTATCAGAAAAGTCGACTTTCTTTGATTCTCTCAGGGCTAGCCGATATCCCGATCGGTTTTTTATTTCTCAGTATCGGTCTTCTATTATCCTTCTATTACTCGGTTTATACCGATCCCGCCCTTCCAACCAAGCCAAATGAAGTTTTCCCTTATTTCATCATTAGCCAACTGCCCTCTGGCATAAGAGGAATGGTTGTAGCTGCAATCTTTGCAACAGCTACGGGTTCACTCAGTGCCGCTCTAAACGCCCTGGCTACTTCCTTTTGCCAAGACTGGCTTACCCCTTCTTTTGAACGACTCGTCGATGAGAAAAAAAAGGTTTCTAAGTTAAGAGGAGCTACCCTTCTTTTTGCCTTGCTTACTTCAACTATAGGAGTGGCCACCGCCCTTTATACCGTTTACTTTCCTTCCGCAAGAATTCTACCAATAATCCTTGGCATCATTGGTTTTAGCTATGGCCCCCTTCTAGGTGTTTTTCTTTTAGGCTTGCTCACCCGTCATAGGGGGACAGACCGAGGAAATGTTTTAGCCATGATCGTAGGATTTTGTGTCGTTCTTCTACTGAGCAAAATTCCAAATTCTACATCATATTTTCATGAAAAAAATAACAGCTTATTTTCTCTCGAATGGCTTCCTCACGTCGCCTACCCATGGAGGATATTCATCGGATCGGTAGCAACATTCTCTATTGGTATACTTTTCCGGAACAAAACCGCTTTCTCACAAAAGGCAAAACCCAGTTAAGATTTTTTGTATAAGGCAAAAGCTTCTTCAACAGAAACCCCATCAAAGGTGATGGCCGAGATGGCATTACAAAAAGCGATCGCTTCAGCTAAAGGTTTCTGGTGAATGTTTCTTCCCGTAGCGTTTCCAGATGTCCCACCAACATGAATCTGGCCGTGAAGCTGGGTAAGAAAATCCTTTACTCCTACTTCCTTACCCCCAGCACAGATTAACCGAGTTCTTCCAGCAGCAGCTACAGCTTCCTTTAAAGCGACATGGGGATCTCCATCTTTGACTCGAGGTGGATTAACCTTTACGAAATCAGCTCCAAGACAGGCAGCAAGACCAGCAGCTCCTGCTATAAGATGAGGATCGGTTTCATTGATCACTGCTTTTCCCCTTGGGTATGCCCAAATGATCACTAACAGTCCTCGCTGGTGAGCTTCAAAAACAAGACGCGCAGCTTCCTTCAACATTTGTGGTTCAAATTCGCTCCCCGGATAAATGGTGTAACCGACCCCCACGATGGGAATGGACTTGGCCTGCAGGAAATAATCGAGCTGTTCGAAATCTAACCATAGAAGACTCAACGGATCTCTTTGCGACGTTTTAACCAGATGAGTTTTACTGTTTAGCTTAACCACATAACGGATATTAGAATAATCCATGGCATAACGAGCAATGAGCCCAAGTTGAGTAGCAAAAGCCCCAATACGAGCATGGCTTGCTATTTTAAACAAATGTTCAGGATTAGCATCATCGGCAGCTATACCTTCCCCGTAAAAATCATCGTTAAGATGCTCAACTTTCTGGTCTCCCGCCATGAGCATAAGCCTGCCAGAGCCCTGGGTCACTTCAAAAAAAACTCTCTTATAATCGTCTCTTTTCGACTGCGGCACATCCAGGGGAACTTTTATCTGATCTAAGCTTATCATGACAATCCTCCTTTTAATAAAAAAATAAACAGTCAACTCCCCTCAAATGTTTCCATTGTTATTGATGCAAAGAGAAAAAAGTAGAGAAAAGCCAAAAGGAAAGAACAACCCTTAACGGATGATTCCTCTTTCTGAGCCCTTGATGAATTCGATTATCGCAGCAAGATCCTGGGTGTTTTCTGCTTGTTTTTCTAAAACCTCGACAGCCTGTGCTGTATTTAATCCTTCATCCAACAGCTGCTTTAAAGCAAACTTAAGCGTTTTGATCGTTTCTTCGGGAAAATGGTTTCTTTTCAAACCGACAAAATTAAGCGAACGAAGCCGAGCGGGATTGCCATCGACCAATCCAAAGGGTATCACATCCTGGACAATCTTCGAGCAGCCTCCAATCATGGCATGTTTTCCTATTCGACAGAACTGATGAACTGCAGAAAGCCCTCCAATTGTAACGTAATCTCCAACGATAACATGCCCAGCCAGTGTAGCGTTGTTGGAAAATACGCAACGATTTCCAATACGACAATCATGAGCAACATGAGTATAGGCCAAAAACACATTAAAAGAACCAATTTCGGTACTTTGCCCTCTGAAAGTCGATCGATGCACCGTTGAAAACTCCCGGAAGACGTTGCCTGTGCCAATCTTAAGATAAGTGGGCTCTCCCTGATATTTAAGATCCTGAGATCTTTCACCAATCACACAAAATGAATAAAACTCATTCTCCGGACCTATTTCGATCGGTCCTTTTAAAACGGCATGGGGGTGGATTACACAAAAATCCCCCACTTTAACCCCTTCTCCAATATAGGCATAAGGGCCTATTTCCACCCCACTACCTATTTGCGCTTTTGGGCTTACAATCGCTGTAGGATGAATCGAAGTCTGCATTTTAAAAGCCCATTGGAGATATTATCTTCTTTATAGAGCTTACGGCAAGTATAACAACTCAATGTTCTTGCCAATCTCCTCTATTCGGAGGATAGAGTCTTAACCATCGATGAGGGCAAAGAGCAGCTCTCCCTCGCAAACCGTTTCTTTGTTGACGTAACATTTCCCAAAGGCTTTCCCAATTTTTCCCCTGGCTTTGGTCATTTCCACTTCAATAATCAACGTATCTCCAGGCATAACCGGCTTACGAAACTTTACTTTGTCAGCACTCATAAAATAGCCGAGTTTCCCAGCATTGCCCGCTTTCCGTAGCAAAAGAATACTGGCTAACTGTGCCATGGCTTCAATTTGAAGCACTCCGGGCATTATCGGATGTCCTGGAAAATGGCCCTGGAAATAAGCCTCGTTCATCGTTACGGCTTTCTGGCCTATCGCCTTTACGTCATCCTGGAATCCAAGAACCCGATCAAGCATAAGGAAAGGATAACGGTGGGGAAGTATCTTCATCACCTCATTTATATCCAGAGCTCCTTCTCCAACGGGGATATTTTCCACAGGCATTAAGTGAGAAAGGTAATTTTTATAGGCTTTCTGGATCTCCTTGACAAATTTTACATTCAAAAAATGGCTAGGCCTTGCTGCAACCACCCTCGCTTTTAATCTTTTCGGGAACAAGGCAAAATCTCCAATCATATCAAAAATCTTGTGTCTGACAAACTCATTTTCAAACCGCAGGGGTTCTCGACAAAATATCGACTCTCCCCGGATAACTATGGCATTTTCCAAGCTCCCGCCTTTGATTAGCCCCTTTTCGATAAGGGGAAGAAGTTCTTCGTAAAAGACAAATGTTCGTGCAGGGGCGATTTCCGAAACAAAACTTTTAGGGTCGTAAGTCCAGCTAAAATACTGTGTAAAAAGCCCATTATGACTTGAGTGAGTACAACTGATCGAAAAGTTCTGATCAGGCCAGCCAGCAATGTATGCCCCATCTTCTCCTTCCACCCATACCGGTTCTCTCAATTCAAAAAAAGAAACCGGTTTTTCTTGTTCAACCGTTCCTACCCTGGCAATCTCGTTAGCCAGATAGATGCCACTGCCATCTCCAATGGGCGGTTCATTTGCATTCAACTCGATCAGCGCGTTATCAATCCCACACCCTCTCAAAACCGCAAGCACATGTTCGACGGTATGAACCTTGACATTGCCCTCCCCGATCGTTGTGGCTCTTTCTGTTTGCCTAACATTATCCACCGAAGCCACCACCGTGGGTTCATCAGGCAGATCAACTCTTTTAAAGACATAACCGCTATCCGCTTCGGCCGGCTTGATCACTAGCTTTACAGAATTGCCTGTATGCAGTGATTTGCCCTCCATGCTGACTTCATCCCGTATCGTCCTCTGCATTATCACAACTGACCACTCCTTTTTTTGAACTCGTTTCTCATATAAAGATCCAATGTAGCGGTTTTGCAAGCTTCTTCTCTTGTGTTTTTATCTAAAATTATATTTTTTCTTCACCCATGAGCTCTGCTACATTTGTTCAAATTATAAGCTAGGATCTTATTTCTTTTATGTTTACAACGGTTTTTTCTCGGTTCTCATCAAATAATAGAAATAACAAAGAAAAACTGTTTTTTTTTATTTTTTTCCCCCTTTTCTTTTCTCTCTTTTTGATTGTAAGCGGATGCAAGGGCCAGAGAAAAATCCAGCAAGCTCAAAGACCAGATTATCCCTTTTTTGAAGACATGGAAAAATCTTCTTTGCCTGCAGGCAAAAGGGGAGGGCTTTTTATCGAATCGAGTGCGGCTGAACCCTCAACTTTTAACTGGCTTGTCTCGGAAGATGCAACTTCTTCTTCTTTTCTCAACCTGATGTTTGATAGCCTTCTTTCTTACAACCCCATTGATGACAAGGTCATTCCTGGGTTAGCAAAGAGCTGGGAGGTTGAGCCGGATAACAAGACTTTCCGTTTTAAGCTAAGAAAAGGATTAACTTGGAGCGATGGCGTTCCCCTGACCGCTGATGATGTCCTTTTTAGCTTTTCCTGCATCTATGATCCAAGATTTCCCAACCGGAATGCTTACGACTTGTCTGTGGATGGAAAGCCTTTTAAAGTTGAAAAGATTGATGAGCTGACCGTTCAGATTCAAACCCCTGAAATCTTTGCTCCTTTTTTACGTTACATGTCAGGGATGCCCTTGATGCCTAAACATATCCTAGAGCCTTATTACAAGGATGGATCATTACAGAACCAATGGAATATTAGTACGGCGAAAAAAAATCCCCAGTCGATAGTTGTCAGTGGACCTTTTTTGATCCTTTCGTACAACCCTGGAGAGCGAATCGTTTTAACCGCTAATCCTAGGTACTGGAAACGAGCCGATGGAGAAATCCGACTTCCCTACATCGATTATTTGATCGTTAAATTTGTTAAGGATGCCAATGCCAGTTTGATCGCTTTTGCTTCCGGTCAAACAGACATCGAGGGGATAAGCCCTGACAACGTCGCGTGGGTTCAAAAAGGAGAGAAAATTTACCACTATACAGTCTATGATCGAGGTCCTTCTACGGCTTCCTCTTTCTTGTGGTTTAACCAGAACCCGGGAAAAAATAAAAACAATACTCCCTACGTTACTCCCTACAAGTTAAAATGGTTTCAAAACACCCTTTTTCGACAGGCTATTTCTTATGGTATCGACAGGGAAGGAATAATAAGCGGTGTACTCTTTGGCAGGGGTACCCCACTCTGGGGTCCAGAAACCCCTGCAAACGTCAAGTGGTATAACCCCAATGTCAAAAAATATCCCTATAACCCCAGGCTTGCCCTTGAGCTTCTGGAACGCGCAGGCTTTCACAGGGATACTTCGGGTCGGCTTTTCGACCAAGATAAGCATCCGGTTTCATTCACGCTTTTAACAAACCAAGAAAATCCTATACGCACTGCGATGGCTACTGTTTTCAAGGAAAACATGAAACAACTGGGTATCGAAGTAAACTTGCAATTCATCGATTTTGGAACACTGGTGACCAAAATCAGCGACTCCTATGAATATGAAGCTTGTTTGCTCGGACTGACTGGAGGCGGGGATCCTGCCGATGGCATGTCTGTGTTCATGAGCAAAGGAAGGCTTCACCAATGGTATCCTAATCAACCTTATCCGGCTACCCCTTGGGAGGCCGAAATAGATAGGCTTATGATCGAACAGCTAACAACTCTCGATGAAGAAAAGCGCAAACGCTGTTGGTTCAAAGTACAAGAAATCATGAGTGAAGAAGAGCCTTATATCTACCTGGTCACACCAAATACTTATGTGGGACTCAAAAACCGGTGGCGTAATGTGCAAATCCCCCGAATAGGACCTTTGGTTTGGAACATTGAAGAAATATGGACACCCTAATCCCTAAGAAGACTGGTAAACCGATCACCCTTTTTTGTGAAAGTGCAATCGGTCCAGTAAAAATAGTTCTTCTGGAAGGCCTGCCTACTCAACTCAGCCCAGTTGAACCCCTCACCCCAAGGCTTTCTCAACTCATTGCTGAAAGCCAAAGAAAGTTTCCCCTTCTTTACGCTCAACTCTACAAAACTCTTGTTGAAGGAGAGATCTTCGGCCAACAGCTCCGGATAGAAGGGATTTCTAGCTTTTACAAACGGGTACTGGAACGGGTAAAAACCATCCCTAAAGGGACGATCAAAACCTACAGCGAACTTGCCAAAGAGGTTGGCAGCCCACGGGCCGTCCGAGCCGTAGGCTCTGCTCTGGCTAAAAACCCCTTACCTTTACTCATTCCTTGCCATCGAGTTGTGAAAAAAAATGGCTGTATCGGCTCGTTCAGTATGGGAGGTAGGGTAGTAAAAGAAAAACTGCTCGAAAAAGAAGGATTTGTGATAAGCAAAAACCATAAAATTATGTTAGCCAGACAAGATATTTAAGAGATGAACTTTTTTTATGGGCTGCCAACCTCTATCCAACAGCTGGCAGGAAGTTCATTTTGAGGTATATCCGGTAAAGAGACAGGATAGTGAAGAAAATTAACCCTTATACTTTTTGCCCAAGCAACTCTTTTTGCTTTTAGGAAGAGATCCTTAGTGTTCCACCGCTTATAATTGGTTGAAAGAAACAAGGTGGCCTTTTGTTTAGAACAAAGCCCAAAGACTTTTTCAAGCAAAGAGTCCAAATCCCTAACGATTGAAAACTCACCGCTATCTTTCCCGTAAGAAAATGTGGGAGGATCGATAACCACATGATCAAAGATTATCCCTTTTTTGGTGAAAATTTTTAATGCTTCCCGCACGTCCATTGCCCAAAACTTGTGTGCGGCAGGATCAAGTCCGTTCAGTCTAAAATTATCTTTGCCCCATTCGAGACAGCCTTGAGATAAATCCACATTCCAACTCTCAGCTCCGCCAAGTGCAGCACAGAGTCCAAAAGAACAACTAAAAGCAAATAAATTAAGGAGCCTGTCTACTTTCCTCTTTCTTAAAAACATCCTGTTCTGTCTTTGATCCATGAATAAACCGGCTGATCCACCTTGATCAAACCGGATAGAATATAAAAGACCATTTTCCCTACATACAGTACGCATGGGAAGATCACTCCTTCCATGAATAAGATGCAGCCGGTTAGAAAGAGATTTTTCGTTTTTTGCATACCGTTTTTTTAAAAAAACTCTTTTACAGGCAAAGCCCTGTGAGCAACACCAACTTAACAGATCCTCCAACAACCTTTCTTTCTGCTTTTCCTCATTCAATACCAATACGAAATCCTGCCCATACCTTTCTATCCATCCTAAGGGCGAAGAATATACACGGTGTATATCGGTCGCCGACTGCTCGAAAGATTTGATAATTTTTGGATCGATCCACATGCCAGTAGTTTTCAAAGTGTGGGAATGGCTGAAATGAGCTTTTTTGTATATTCATCCTTGGGATGCTTATAAATCTCTTCAGGGATTCCCTCTTCAACGATTTTTCCCTTGTTTAAGACCAAAACATAGTCACTGACATATTCAACCACAGCGAGGTCATGAGAAATGAAAAGATAAGAAAGCTTGAGCTCTTCCTGCAGATCAAGAAGCAAATTAATAATTTGAGCTTGAACAGAAACATCCAGGGCACTCACCGGTTCATCACAGATGATCAATTGGGGATTGACGGCAATGGCCCGGGCGATGCCAATGCGCTGGCGCTGTCCCCCACTAAATTCATGCGGATAGCGAAAAATATGATCAGCTTTAAGGCCAACTTTTTCCAAAAGATCGACAATTTTTTCCCTTTTTTGATTTTTGGTCATTCCGGGAAAATGAATATCCAAAGGTTCCCTGAGTATGGCTTCGATATTTAATCGCGGATTCAACGAATTATGAGGATCCTGGAAAATCATCTGAATTTTTTTCCTGTAGGGACGGAATTGTCTCTGAGAAAGATGATGGATCGGTTCACCCTCAAAAAGAATCGAACCCGCGGTAGGGTCCTGGAGCTTAACAATGGTTCTTCCAATGGTTGTTTTGCCGCTGCCACTTTCTCCCACAAGACCAACGGTTTGCCCCTTTTTAATCTTAAAGGAAACTTCATCAACAGCCTTTACAAACTGCTTTGATTTGCCGAATAGACCCTTGCGCAAGGGGAAATAAACTTTGAGCGCCTCAACAGATAGAAGAGGCAGTGCAGTGGGTTCATTCATGGGTTTATCGAAGAGTCGATTAAAGCATAATCGATTGCACGCAATCTTTTTCCTTTTTCTCCAAGTTTCGGAACACAATCGATCAGAGCTCGAGTATAGGGATGTTCGGGAGAGTAAATGACTTTTTCAGTTGGTCCTTCTTCAACCACCTTTCCCCGAAACATGACAATAACCCGATCGGCAAAGCCTTTAACTATCCCAAAGTTATGGGTAATGAGCAAAATGGACATACCCAACTCCTTCTGAATTTTTGAAAATAATTCGAGGATCTGAGCCTGGATCGTTACATCAAGAGCGGTTGTGGGTTCATCAGCCACAAGAAGTTTAGGTTTACACAGCAGGGCCATGGCGATCATCACTCTTTGTTGCATGCCACCACTTAACTCATGGGGATAACTCTTCCAAACCCTCAGGCAATCTCCAATTCCTACTTTTTTCAGCACGTCTAAGCCAACCGCCCTTTTATCCTTAAGCTGGGGCTGATGGAGCTCGATTGCCTCCATAAGCTGAAAACCAATAGAATAAACCGGATTCAAAGACGTTGAAGGCTCCTGGAAAACATAAGCGATTTCTCCACCACGATATTTCCTCATTTCCTTAAGAGGTAATTTTAAAAGATCGACACCTTCATAGAGAATTTTCCCTTTCTTATAGACCGCAGGTGGACTATCCAAGAGTCTTGTCAAGGCAAGCGCTGTTACCGATTTGCCACTGCCACTTTCTCCGACAATGGCCACCGACTCCTTTTGGCCTATGCTGAAATTCACCCCGGATAGAGCAGCAATTTCGGCTGAAGGAGTTAGAAAATGGACATGAAGGTCTTCTACGTCAAGAAGCATGGTACTATCCTATACAATTCAACTATTATTTACTCCCAGTCTGGTACATGCGAAACTTCGGATCCACAAGATCTCTCAGGACATCACCAAGCATATTAAATGCTATAACTGTTATCAAAATAGCAACTCCTGGAGTTAAAAGCCACCAGAAGTTCAACATAAAGACTTTCATATCCTGTGCCTGTGCTAACATCAATCCCCAGGAAGAGGCAGGTTCCTGGATGCCCAAGCCAAGGAAGCTTAAGGCTGCTTCACCCAGAATATATCCTGGAATAGACAAAGCGGCCGATACCAATAAATAGCTTGCTAGATTGGGAAGCAAATGCTTGAGCAGAATGAGCACCGAAGATTGACCAAGGACAACCGCCGCATCCACAAAAGTCTGAGAACGAAGTGAAAGAACAAGTCCCCTAATAACCCTTGCAAATCCAGACCATCCGATGAAACTCAAGATGATGACAATAAGAAAATAGACTTGTGCTGAGCTAAATTTTACGCCAAATACCCCTCTCAAAGCCAGGAGCAAATACAGGCCAGGAACAGCCATAAGAAATTCAGTAAGCCGCATCATCACGTTATCAAACCATCCTCCATAATATCCTGACAATCCTCCAATCAGAAGCCCCAAGACCAGAGTAATTGTCACACCGATTAATCCGATACTTAAAGAAACCTGCGAGCCATAAACAAGCCTAGAAAAAACATCCCGTCCCGTATTATCACTACCAAGCAGGTAAATCCGATCAGGTTTATCTACCCCAAAAAGATGAATATTGGCGGGGATAATCCCTAAAAATCGATAAGGGTAGCCTCGGACAAACCACTTGATTGGACAGCCGTCTCCAGCAATCTCTTTATAGGTCGCAGAGGTCGGATCGACATTCCTGTAACGAGCAACAACCCATTGCCCATTGTGCCAGTAGATTTTGGTCGGAGGGTGATAAGTTCGCTTTAGGTCCTGGTCAGAGGGCTCATAAGGGGCAAGAAAAGGAGCAAAAAAAGCGATTAAATAAAGCAAAATGAGAAGGCTACAAGAGAGTATTCCAAGAGGATTTCTTAAAATTTCTTTAATAAAAGATCTTTTATCTTTCATGATGAACCACTCGAGGATCGACCCAAGCTAGAAGAATATCAGCAACAAGATTACCCACAATGAGCAGAATGCAACTGAAAACAACAGATCCAAGGACAACAAATTGGTCTTGTTTCATTAAAGCTGAATAGATAAGTTGACCAATTCCAGGATAATTCATGATATTTTCGACCAGAAGTGACCCACTCAAGAGCCCCGCAATCACATAACCAAAGGTGCTAATCAAAGGATTTACGGCATTACGAAATACATGCCTAAACATAACGAGGCTCTCGGGTAGTCCTTTAGCTCTGGCCGTCAATACATATTCAGCACGGATCGCATCCAAAAAACTGCCTCTCATGATCTTCATCATGTTCGCTATGCCACCCACACTCAAAACGAAGGTAGGAAGTATAAGGTGATATACGATATCTATCGCTTTATCCAAAGGAGAAAGAAAAGGATATTCTATGGATGTCAATCCTCCAATGGGGAACCAACCTGTTCTCGCAGCAAAATAGACAGCCAGGAGTGCAAGAAAAAATTCCGGGAAAGAGATAGAAATATAAGCAAAAAAAGAACTCAGACGGTCTATAAAAGAGTCTTTATAAATAGCCGCTAAAACCCCCAGTGGAAGAGCAATACACCAGGCGATAGCCAGAGAAGAAAGGTTTAATAACAAGGTGGCTTGAACCCTTTGTAAGAGCAACTCAATGACAGACATTTTGTAAGTCCAAGAGTAGCCGAAATCTCCATGGAGGACATTGGTTAGCCAGAGAAAATAGCGTTCATACCAGGGTTTATCAAGGCCAAATTTTTTTTCCAGAGCAGCAATCATCTCTGGACTGATATCTCTTTCGGCTTTTAGGGGAGTCAAATAATTAGTTTGAGTCAATGACATTAAGAAAAAGACCATGAAGGTCACCCCAAGTAAAAGTGGGATAAGAGCTAAAAGCCTGCGAATAATAAACGCTATCATAGCTAAGTTACAAATAGACGTACTTTAGGGCGGTCACAAACCGCCGCTTGAAGATAAATAGTTAAAGGTTATGATAAAAAAAACTCTTGCATAATTAGAAAACAAACTCAATGTACAAGAAATTATCTTATCTCTTTATAATTGCATTAGTTCTTATCCTAGGTGTTTTTGTGGCATTTATTTCTATCGTCAATTTTTATCTTTCAAGTCAAGGATTTCGAGATTTTCTTTCAGAAAAAATCACCCGCGTAATCCAGGTGGATGGAAAATTCAGCCCTATCCATATTCAAGGCAATGCGCTCTCTGCCGAAAAATACCTGGGTTATGGAGAACCATCCAGCCCGATCAAACAGATCGACGCCACTTCAATCGAATGCCAACTGCTCTTGCGCAAGATCTTTTCTCGACTAATCTACATCAAACAACTTAAAGTTGATCACCTGCGGGTCGATTTCAAAAAACAGGACTTCCAACATCCCAACTCTTCCATCTCCGCCACTCCTTCCTCAAACCCTGTTGAGAAGAGGCCATTAAAAGAATCCATTCTGACTCAGTTTATTCCTACAAAGGTCGAATTAGGACAAATAACGATTAAGAGCAGCACCGTGAGCTGGCCACAAGATATTGCCGGAGGAGGAAAGCTAGAAAACAGCAGTTTTGAGCTGAATAAATCTGAAGGCACCGACATGTGGATAGGTCAGGGATCGGGAGGAAATCTTTACATGGGATCCTATCCGCCTTTCAAACTCAAAGAACTTTTATTTAAACTCTTCTCTGATCATTGTTATATCCAAAGGCTAGTCCTTCTTCATGACCTGCACGGCCAAGTAGAAATAAGTGGGGAATGGAGTTGGAAAAATAGAGAAAAAAACATCGAAATCAATTTAACTGCTCTTCCTCTTCCCCTATTCATCCCTCCGTCTTGGAAAGGTAAAATAAACGGCAATATTTATGGAAAAACTTTTTTAACTCAAAGCAAAGCTTCAGAAACTTCCTTGGAAGGAACCATTCATTTAGAAAATGGAGTTATTGGAGACCTACCTTTGTTTGCTTCTTTAGCCCTATTTGGGACGAAAGAGAGTGTTCCTCTTGACTTAGCCAAAGCTAATCTTTATGTGACCAAAAACAAAACGCAATTAAACCACATCGAATTGGAAGCAAAAGGCAAAATAAAATTGGAAGGGCAGATAGAAATAGATGGAGATCAAATTCGAGGCGAGCTTTTAACGGGGATCAATCCTGAACAACTCAAACTGATACCCGGGGCGAAACAGAAAGTTTTCGTCCAGGAAAAAGAAGGTTACCAATGGACAACCGTCAATATTACAGGTTCTGTTGAAGATCCCAAAGAAGATCTTACACCAAGGATAACCGCCGCTGCTACTTCGACTTTGAAAGAAAACGCGGGACAAATCCTTCAATCAGCTCTGGATTTTTTAAAAAAAATTCAGAACCAGAAGCCTTCTTCCCAATAAAATATATGTTTTTTAGCTCAACTACGATCTATTTGCGAGTCATATATCCCCAGTTTCTTAGAAAATATTTTCCAGCAGGATATTTGAAAGCCAAAACAAGACGATAGGGAAAATAACAAAGCTTATTTATTTTTTTCACCTACGATTTGCCATAAGGGGCCCTTTTTTCCTTCAACGACAATCTTATGTTTTATGGTCAACTTATTCCAACTTACTATCGCAACGACAGCCATGAAAATAAGCAATATTAAAATATCGAAGAATCGTAGAATGAATTTGTTCATATGCTTCCTACAGGCTTTACTCAAAAGAGGGACAAAGATGCAACTTGGAAATAGCCTGCATGAATAGATTTATTTATTATATGATGACAGAGGTTTTTTTGGATGTCAAATCTGCAGTACGAGAGAAAGCCTTAAGAGCCCTTGTCAGCCGCCTCACGTTTTTTTCTTTGATCTTCTTTTGCATTTCCTTTACATTATTAGCTTTTATTAAAAGGACCTTGCAGCTTGGATAAGCTGCAATAGGAGAGCCCAAAAAGAAAGAACAATGGAGCAGGCTTTTCGATCCCCTAGCCTCCTCCCTCAGAGAACCTAAAAATGCAACCCGAATACGATTTAGCTGCCCTTAAATCCTTTTTCAAGGAGAACAGTTCTTTTGTCATACTTTCCCATTGCAGGCCAGATGGCGATGCCTATGGTTCGGCAATCGGCTTGGGACTAATCCTAAAAGATCTTGGCAAGAAAGTGGTTGTCCATATCGAAGAAGGGCTTCAAGAACATTTCAGGTTTTTACCCGGCTCCTCGATACTCCAAACGCCTCCCCCACAAGCCCCTGATCCCTGCGCTAAAATCATTCTTGTGGATTGTTCTAATGCCAATAGACCTGGATCTTATTTTGAATCATGGAGCCGGAAAGTCGATCTCAATTTCGATCATCACATCGATAACACCCTTTTTGCGACCCTTAACGTGGTTGATCCTCAGGCATCTTCTACGAGTGAGGTGATTTTTAGATGCATAGAGAAACTTTCTCTTCCCTGCTCAAAGGAAGCAGCTTCCAATTTTTATGTCGGGCTACTGACCGATACCAATGCTTTTTGTTTCCGATCTTTTCCTCCTGAAACTTTTGAACTCGCTGCAAAACTTGTCCGGTTGGGAGCTGATCCAGAACAGTTATCCGTCTTTTCTTTTAGAAATTATCCTCTTTCCCGGTTTTATTTGCTCAGGGAAGTCTTGAATCAAACCCAGTTTGTCGAACAATCTCAAATCGCCTTTTACATTTTAACTCAGGATATGTACCAAAGAACGGGTTCAGTACCCGGAGAGTCCGAAAATTTTCTTTATTATCTTCAAATGGTTAAGTCGGTTATCGTTGCGTTCATGCTTGAAGAACTTTCCCCAGTACTTACTCGATTAAGCTTACGTTCTTCCAAGAATTTTGATGTTCGTCAAGTCGCCTCAAAATTTGGAGGAGGAGGACACAAACAAGCTGCAGGAGCACGTTTGAAGCTTGGGCTAGAGGAAGCCAAGAGAGCTGTTTTATCTGAAATCAAGGCTTTATTGCGCTAAACGATTACAATTATACGGACGATGTTTTCAAGAGAGGGATATGGATATCGATGGTGTTCTATTGATAGACAAGCCTAAGGGATTCACTTCCCATGATGTTGTGGATTTTGTGAGAAAAAAATTCAAAATTAGAAAAGTTGGCCATTGCGGTACTCTAGACCCTATAGCCACTGGACTCCTTGTGCTTGTTTTAGGAAAGGCTACAAAAATTCAAGAATTGCTTATGTCTGAAGATAAGCGCTACGAAGGGTTGTTGCGACTTGGACAAACGACTTCAACCCAAGATTCTGATGGGCAGATTATTGAAGAAAAACCGGTACCTTTTTTTACTTTGGAAGAAATCCAGAAAGTTTTTGATCGGTATGTCGGAGATATCTACCAACTTCCTCCAATGTTCTCTGCGATTAAAAGCCATGGTGTTCCTCTGTATAAACTTGCCAGGCAAGGAAAAGAGGTCGAAAGAACACCCCGGCTCGTTCACGTCTACAGCTATACGATTAAAAAATGGGATCCCCCTTTCATCGATTTTGAGGTCTTTTGCGGAAAAGGGTTCTATGTCCGCACTTATTGTCATGACATTGGACAGGACTTGGGTTGCGGTGGACACCTTTTTTCTCTAGTCCGTCTCCAATCTGGAAATTTCAAGTTGAACCAGGCTCTTTCTTTTGATTTCCTAAAGTCTTTGAAAAGCCCCGAAGAACTTTTAAACCATGTGCTTTCCCTTCCCGAGGTCTCCAGAATCCGTCGGCAATGAGAAAGACGTTCCTTTCTTTGGAAATGATCTCAAGGAAAACGTCCTGTCCTTCTTTGCCCTTAGAGAAAATGTCCAAATAGAAAATATAGCCATAGGCGTATTCGATGGCTTGCATTTAGGTCACCAAAAGATTCTGCAGACCCTACTTTCCCAAGGAAATTCCGAAAACTGCCTTGTTCTGAGTTTCGATCCCCATCCTCTGGTTATCATATCCCCTGAACAGGCTCCTCCAATGCTTATTTCTCTAGCCCAGAAAAAAAACCTCCTCCATTTATATGGTATTAGCCATGTTCTTTTCATCCAGTTCGATCAAAGATTTAGACAGCTTACAGCGGAAGCCTTTTTGACTGGACTAAAGCAAATTTTCCCAAGATTAAAAACCATTGTCGTGGGTGAAGATTTTAGGTTCGGCTGGCATGCCGAAGGTAATGTGAATTTTTTAAAGGAAATGGGTAAAAAACTTAAGTTCGAAACCCTTGTCGTTCCACCTCTAACCTTTAATGGGGAACCGATCGCCAGTACAAGAATAAGGAAGGCTATAATAGAAAGAAATTTCGGACTGGCTTCTGAACTTATTGGTCGGAGCTATAGAATTGAAGGTGTTGTCACGACAGGTCAAGGCGCTGGTAAAGAAATAGGTTTTCCGACAGCCAATCTCAAGGACGTCGTTCAGCTTCTGCCTCCTTCTGGAGTATATGGCTGCCAGGTCGAATACAAAAAAGAAATTTTTCTTGGAGTAGTCAACCATGGCCGCAGACCTACCATTCAGGAGGAAGGGAAACTCGTCATCGAAGTCCATCTGCTTAACTTTAAGGGAAATCTTTATGGTGAAAAGCTTTCCCTCTTTAATTTTCTGTTCTTAAGAGAAGAAAAAAAATTTGACTCCTTATATGCCCTAAAATCGCAGATAGAAAAAGATATTCAAAGGACAAAAGAATTTTTCCTTCCAAAATTCCCTCAATAAATCGAAAAGAGCTTTGGCCGCAATCAAGGTTATGATAAAAACCTTTAGCCCTTCGATGCTTCACTTCACAAAAATCCCCTCACTGCTGTTTTGGATACGACTCTCAAAAATGATCATCCTTCTATTTTTTTCTTTCTATTTTCTTTTGATTGCCCTCAACAACATTCTGGATTACCAAGCCAATTTTCAATTTGTCCAACACATCTTGCTCATGGATTCGATTGACAAAGTCTCTCCTCTCCACAGTCGAGCCTGGAAATCACCAAACTTTCACGGTTTTGTATACACCCTCCTCATCGGGTGGGAGGCCATTTGTGGACTGGTCCTTTTTTTGGGTACAGCGGCTCTTTTTAAAAACCTGTTTCGATCTAAAGAAGAATTTCAACAGGCTAAGCGGTGCGGATCGATAGGTCTTTTTTTAGGTCTTTGCGGATGGCTCTTTTTTTTCATTCTCGGAGGGGGTGAATGGTTCCAGATGTGGCGAAGCACATCATTCAATGCTTTGCCTCAAGCTTTTAGAATGGCTATTTTAATCCTCCTTTTCCTTTCTTTTTTCATTCAAACTGAACCTGAATAATACCCCTTAAGTTCTGCGACCATAAAAAGAAAGCTTATTTTCCGTTTCGTTGTGGCTCCGTCTTCCACAAGGTTTTCGTTCTAGCTAAGTTTAATAATAAAAAGCTGTGCTTCTATAGCTGATGCTACGAGTGCACAGCAGATTAAATTTTTTTTACAAAATATTTTGACAACTTTTTTTAAAAGGAATACTCGAAACTGAAAAAGAATACCTGGCAATGGAGTTTGCCAGCCCTCGGTTCCGAAGTGTTTGGGCAAACCCCTTTTCTTTCATGAAAAGGTGATAACTCCTACTTCATTAACTTGGGCTGCAAACAAATGAATTCAGGTCGAAAGGCAAAGGGGAAAAAAGAAAAAGGACTTTTCGGTTTAAATAAGCCTTTGGCTTCTTTTAGCCTTCCTTTGCTTTCGGTTATACAATGGGCAATATTGTTTGTTTTTGTTAGCTGTTCGGTTGGTCCTGACTATAAACCCCCTAAAGTCGACATTCCCAAAAATTGGAAATGGGGAGAGCCAAAGCCTAACCCCAACCCTTCCCCAAGCCAGGGAAAGCCAAAGCCAGCAGTCAACAAAGAAGCAAATAAAGGAAATGGTCTTCAAAGTGAAGAAAACATAAAAAAAGCGATTGAAGAAGCGAAGAAAAACCCGGGAAAATGGAAAGTCGCTGAACCAAAAGATTTCATCAAAAAAGGAGAGTGGTGGAAAATCTTCAACGATCCGGTTCTTAACCAACTTGAAGCTGAAGCCGAAGTGGCTAACCAACAGATCAAGATGGCGATGGCCAACGTCGTCGAAGCCCGTGCGGGGGTGGGAGCAGCCTTAAGTGCTTTTTTCCCCCATACCAATTTCACTCCAAGCTACCAGCGTTGGAAACTCAAGACTCATCTTCCCTGGCTCCCTTTCATTTTACCTGAACCCATCTATTCCACAGTTCCCCTACCCGGTATACCCGCTGGCTCGATCATTGGAACAACCCACTATTATGGATTTCAGCCTACCCTGAATATGTGGCAAGTATATCTTAATTCAAACTGGGAACTGGATATATGGGGAAAACTAAGGAGGCAACTGGAAGCGGCAAAGGCCGAAGCTCAAGCTTCTCAAGCCGAACTAGAAGGCATGAAACTAACGATTCATGCCGACGTAGCCCAGGCTTATTACCTATTGCGTTACATCGATAGCCAACTTGAGGTAATGGAACGGATGATCCATGTCTACGAAGACAACCTGAAAAGGGTAGAAATTCGCTATAAAAGCGGTCTATCTAACGAGTTGGACCTAGCAAGGGCAAAAACCGATCTTTCACGGATAAAGGCCCAGTATATTGCTCTGGAAAGCCATAGGGCAAAAGTGGAAAATTCGATTGCCAGGCTCCTTGGTCAGCCCGCCTCAACCTTCCATTTTCCCCGAAAGCCCTTAAAAGAAGAACCTCCTGATATCCCCACAAGCCTACCTTCAGAAATTTTAGAGCAAAGACCAGACATATCTCAAGCTGAAAGGGAAATGGCTGCAACCAATGCGATGATCGGAGTAGCCTATGCGGCCTATTTTCCATCCGTCAATCTCAATGCCTACTTTGGATTTTTCAACACCGATTTTGGCCAGCTCTTTACTTGGCCTTCCAATTCATGGATATATGGCCCTTTGATTGATCTTCCTCTTTTTGAGGGCGGTAGACTATTGGCCAACTTGATGCAGGCTCGTGCTGCATATGAAAAAGCGGTAGCTTCCTACCGAGAGACCGTTCTTTCTGCGTTTGAAGAAGTGGAAAATGCTTTGATCGGTGTGCGGTTGTTGGAAGAAGAACAAAAAGTCGAGGATGAGGTTGTCGCTTCAGCTAAAAAACAATATGAGCTAGCTTTCGATCGGTTTCAAAGAGGACTTTCTCATTACATTGAAGTTGATACCACCGAAACGGTTTGGCTCAACGCCATTCTTACAGACATTGCATTGCGAGGTGAAAGATTTATTGTCCGCATCGCCCTTATACGTGCATTTGGTGGAGGATGGCAAGACAGCTCGATGAAAAAGTCGCCTATTAAAGAAGCTGAGTCTAAAAAAGTCCAAAAATAGAAATAAAAAGAGAAAATTTAAGTTGAAAATTAAAAATCTCTGGTTAATAAGGTCTGTAACACGACTATATTGGGCGATGGGGCTCGCCGACCGTTAACCGCCTTTCTTCAAAAAAAAGAAGGCTGATAGCTCCTACTGCTAATTTAATAAAAAATGAAAATGGGGCGGAAAACGGTCATCTTTACGAATAACTTCAAGTTATATTTCAATTTTCTCGATCCCCTCTTGACTAAAAGGAAAAGGATAAATTCTTTTGCCCACAATGAATAATTCCCTAAAACTTTTTTTTCTCTTTTTTCTTTATTTTATCCTTCAATGTTTCTGTTTTTTCCAATCGGGTTCCTATACGGACATCATTCCCTATGCAACCGCTGAGCTTGGCCAAAGTCAAAGTCATGGTGCATGGACTAATGGATTTTTTTTCTTAGGGCAAGGATTCGGCCTTCTCATGGCTAGCCCATTGAGCCTTCATTATGGAAGAAAAAAAACCGTACTCTTCTTTTCTTTTCTTCTCTCGGCCAGTAGCATCCTTTGTGCATGGGCCTGGGATTTCTACTTTTTTTTGATTGGTCGGTTATTGCAGGGTATTTGCTGTGGTGTGCTAATCATCGGCTCTCAAAGTTTAATGTTTGAAAATACTCCTGAAACCTGGAGAGTCTTTCCCTTAATGCTAGGGGCCATGGCTAGTGTGCTACCCTTTACAATTGGTCCAACAATTGGTGGCTATGGCAAAGAGTTTTTAGGCAGAGAGTCAAGCAGTTGGAGGTACTGGTTTTATCTGAGTGCTATTCTTTTTCTTATCCTCAGTTTGTTGCTTTATCAGCTGTTCGAAGAAAAGGGAGAAGTTCCGACAAAAAAGCGATGGGATTGGAAAGGCTCAATCCTTCTTTTTATAACCTTGGCTGCTGCACAAATGATTTTCAACATGGGCGATGATTACGAGTGGCTTATTTCTCCCATTATCGATTTTATGCTTATCTTGGCCATTGCCAGCTTTATTGGTTTGATAGTCGTGGAATTTAACCAGATAGATCCTTTCCTCCGTGTAAACCTTTTATTAAGAAAAAATTTTTTAATCGGTTCGGTATGCTTGACAATTGGCTTTCTCTTTTTTTATGGCTTGTGGACAACGCTGCTTGTCCGGCTTCAGAATCAATGCCTGTTCCCGCCACACCAAGCGGGGACTCTCTTTATCGGCATGGCACTTTTTTCCACACCCATCTCTTTTTTTCTACCCAGGCTAGTAGGCAAAATAAAATTTCGCATCTATGGTTTTTTTGTATTTGTCCTTCTGGGTGGACTTTACAGCTGGATGGGCTATTTCGATTTTTACCAGAAAAGATGGTTCTGGGTGCAATCCCCTTTTATTTTTCTTCTTCAGGGTATTGCTTTAGGTCTTTTCTTTATCCCTCTTACTAATCTGATCATCTCCGGCCTTTCTCCTAAAAATCAACTTCTAGCCGTTGAGCTTTCAAGCAGTATGCGTATTATTGGCCAGGGATGGGCTTCCCCCATTATCGGCACGATCCTCTACCACCGGATTGTTTTTCACAAGATGCGGCTAGCTGACTGGCTCTACATGGGTAATCCCTATTTGATGGAATATTATTCAAAGTTCAAAGAGCAAGGAATGGATAGAGAAATAGCCTTTAAGTTTCTCGATCAATCGGCCCTTTCCCACGCCTTTATCATAAGCCTTGATGATGCTTTCAGGTTCTGTGGCATAGGTTTCTTCATTTTATCTGGATTGATCCTTTTGGCTAAGGAAAAACAAGACTAAAGAGCTGGGATACCATGAAAGAGCATCGGAAAGAGGGAATGAAAAATGGATTTTCTCCTATTTTTAATGTCGTAGGGGAAAAGAAAAATAAGGGCCGTTTTCAGCAACTTTTCAAAGCGGTATTTCGCTCATGGGAAAAGGATCTTTCATCGTTTTTTTCCAATAAATATTTTATTTTACTGTTCTTTTTTATCCTGTTTGTCTTAGGAAGCTGGTGGTTTTTCTTTGCAACCCGTTGGGTATCAACAAATGATGCTTACGTAACCGGTAATGTTATTCCTGTCAAAGCCCAGACTTCAGGGAGAGTTGTGGAAGTCTTGGTTGAATCCACTCAATTCGTCCAAAAAAATCAGCTGCTTGTCCGGTTGGATTCGCTGAAACAGCAGGTAGCCTTTGAAAGTGCTAAGCACAACCTGGCTATGGCTGTTCGAAGGGTTGAAGATCTCTTCAACAAGGCAAGATCCTTGCGCAACAAAATCGCTGCACAAAAAGCCATTTTAGGCAGACAACGTTATGATCTTGGCCTTTACACGTCAGGAAGCAAAGCCGGAGTAGTTTCAATCCAAGATGCTGTGGATGCTCAATGGAAAGTAGAGGAGATAGAATCGACAATAAGGCAGCTTGAAGATGAATTGAGGTCAACCGAAGCTTGGATTCAGAAAACGACCATATGGGATAATCCCATTGTGCTCAAAGCGGCAGTAGAACTCAAAGATGCCTACCTGGCTTTATACCGGTGTCAGGTTGTGGCACCTGTAGCGGGTTATATCGCAAAGAGATCGGTACAGGTTGGCGATGAGGTGAATCCTGAAAAGTTGCTCATGTCTGTAGTGCCCCTAGATTATTACTGGGTTGTCGCTAATTACAGGGAGACCGAACTTAGGAAGATGAAACCGGGGCAACCTGTAAAAATCAGGGCAGACATCTATGGTAGGCGCTATTTGTTTCATGGAATAGTTGAAGGGATAGAACCGGGTTCTGGAAGTGTTTTTTCTCTACTTCCTCCTGACAATGCCACAGGCAATTACATTCATGTCGTTGAAAGAGTTCCTGTAAGAATAAAAATTGATCCCAAAGAACTCCAAAAACACCCTTTAAGACTTGGACTGTCGGTTGTGACCAAAGTGGATGTGGCCTATAAGGGTCAATCAGTGCTTAAACCCCTGACAGAAATTCCTCCTGAAGTCAAGAAAACCGATTATACTTCGTCTTATTTTACCGAAGAACTGGTGGGAGTAGACAATTTAATAAGATCGATCATTGAACAAAACCGTTATCCCCAAGACCAAACTCAAGGTTCTTTAAGCCAAAAAAAGGAATGAAATCCCTAAATCAGCTAAAACTGGACTTTCCTGATTTTTAAAATCCATTCTTAGTGTTTTTCTTTTGGGCTATAAAGTTCTAGAATCTATATTTATGCAACGTTAAAAAAAACAATGACCTTGGAAAAAATCCTTGTCGGCTACGATGGCTCGGAAGGAGCAAAAAAAGCGTTAAGTTTCGCTTTGAAATTAGCAACTGTTATGGGTTCAAAGATAACGATCCTTGCTGTCAGTCATCCTCCCGAGTTCAACCAAGATACTGAATTTAGTCTTGAAAGGCAGAAAATTGTATCTGAAATTAAATGGGCCATGGAAAAAGCGGCAGAAGAAAAAGTAGGGATTGAGGTAAAAACCGCGATGGGAGATCCAGCAGACAAGATTATTAAACTGGCCCGGGAAGGTAACTTCGATCTCGTAGTCTTGGGTCGAAGGGGGCTATCCAGGGTTGGATATTGGCTCACCGGTTCAGTGTCTGAACGAGTTGTCCGTCACAGCCCTTGCTCAATTCTGATTGTAGAATAGTTTTTTATCCCCCGTTTAGAGATTTAAGCTTTAAAATAAGCAAGCATCATCTATTTTATTTCGAATTCTTAAGAGAACTAACAGATCGACCAAATCAGCGTTTCCATCACGGGATTGGACAACAAAGCAGAGGATTTTTTTCTTAAGCTCAAAAACAATTTGTTAAAAAGAGCATTAATATCCTTGAATACTTTATTCCTTTTTTTTAATATTGTAATAACAAGGAAAAGTTATGGAAGAAAAAATATCGATCATTCTTTTTTCTGGAACCGTAGACAAACTTCTTGCCGCAGTTACAATTGCATCAGGTGCCGCAGCCATGCAAAAGAAGGTCCAGATTTTTGTGACCTTTTATGGGCTTTTAGCTTTTAGAAAAGATGATTGGAAAACCAATAGACGACTCAGTAAAGATTTTGAAGATTTTGCTACGGAGGCCTTAAAGGCGATGGAAGCCAAGAAGGTCCCCAATTGGTTGGATACGTTAAAAAGTGCGATGGAAATTGGAGATGTAACGGTTCATGCCTGTGGGCTAACCATGGATCTTTTAGCCATTAAACTTGAAGATTTAGAATCTGTTGTCAGTGATATTGTTGGTGTAGGGACGTTCATAGAAAATGCTTCCGGCGGCCAAATTCTCTTTCTCTAACAGGAGGTTAATATGGAAGGAATTAAAATTACAAAAGAAGTCGATGCTCGGGGCAGCTTTTGTCCAGGACCTTTGATGGAAATGATCAGGTTAATCCGATCTGCAAATGTAGGAGATGTAGTCGCTGTCATTTCGGGTGATGAAGGCACAAAAAAAGACCTGCCTGCATGGATCAAAAAGGCAAAGCATGAACTGATTGCTGAAGAACCCATAGAGGGTGGTGCTACTCGTTTTATCTGTAAGAAACTCCATTAATTCAATCAAAAGAGAGAGTTTTTATGGCCAAAAATATCTTGGTATTGGGAGGAGGAACAGGAGGTTCTATTGTTGCCAACATTTTGGCACGAACATTAAAGAGCCAAGAAGCACAAATTACGGTCATATCTGATTCTCCTCTTCATGTCTATCAACCTTTCCAGCTTTACATTCCTTTTGGCTACCAGGACCCCCGCAAAATCGCACGCTCTGAAAGATCGCTTCTGAACAGAAGGATATCCCTGGTTATCGATCCCGTTGAACAGCTCGATGTCAAGAACCATCAAGTCATATGTCATTCTAAGAAAAGCTATCCCTATGATTATCTGGTTATCGCCACCGGTTCTGTTGTCGATGAAGAGCAGATAGCGGGTTTTAAAGAGGGAGCTGATCATTTTTATACACCCAAGGCCGCTTTTTCTCTCTATGAAAAACTTCAAAATTTTAACGGGGGAACGATCGTTGTGGGTATTGGAGGACTGCCTTACAAGTGTCCTGTAGCGCCCATTGAGTTTACTTTCATGCTTGAGGAATTTTTGACGAAAAAAGGGTTACGTCAGCGGACTGAAATTATCTATACTTTTCCTCTTAATGATGTTTTTAATATCAAAACCGCAGCCGATTACATTCGAACTGACTTTGAAAAGCGAAATATTAAGACTGAGCTTTTCTTTAACTTGGCTGAAATTCATCCCGAAAAAAAGGTTGTTGAAAGCTTAGAAGGGACTGAGCTTTCCTATGATCTCCTTGTCATGACTCCACCTCATAAAGGAGCAACTTTTCTTAGGGGACACGAAATTGCGGATGCCGAAGGTTGGATAAATACGGATCGACATTCACTAAAGGTATTAAATGCGCAAGACATCTGGGCTCTCGGAGACACTACAAACTTGCCGATAAGCAAGGCAGGCAGCACAGCTCATTTCCAGGCCCCTGTTATTGCAAGACAAATCTGTGCAGCGATCAGGCAGGAAAATCTAGAGGATGGGAAAAACCGTTACAATGGTCATGTGGCCTGTTTTATCGAATCGGGGTACGGAAAGGCAACCATGCTCGATTTCGATTACGATCATCCTCCTCAACCCCCACCCCCTTCCGAGTTTATCCATTTTCAAAAATTAGCCCTAAACAAGTTTTATTGGTATCTTATTCCCAAAGCAATCATATAGAACAGAATTCCCGGGCAAAGTCAGCCTTGAGTATCTTTAGAAAGAACCCTTTATATTTGTTCTAGCCTTAATATTCAGATCCTTACCGCCTCTATCCATTTAACAATATCGAGATAAATGTTTTCTTCCTTCACAATCCTAAAACCACTGTTGCGCACGTTAGACACCGTATCCCGGTTCAAATCAGGGCCAAAGCGTTGAGAAAGAGGCGTAAGAAGATCAAAAAGAACACCAATAGGCCCTATCCGACTCCGGACATGTTCGAAAAGATAGAAATTTCCACTTGGACGTAAGACTCGATAAATTTCTCTCATCCCTCGGAGTGGATCAGCTACCGAACAAAAAGTACAGACGCTCAGAACGGAATCAAAAAATGCGTCGGGGAAATCCAAGGCACAGACATCGGCTTCTTTAAGTTCGAGAATAGCTGGGAAAAATTTTGCTTTCTGTGCTGCTCTTTCAAGCATCTTAGGACTGATATCGATGGCTATAACCTGCCCATCATGGGGTAAAAACTTGAAATCCTTACCGGTGCCCGCACCTACAAGCAAGGTTTTCCCTTTTATTTTCTTAAAAAGCCTGGATTTAAATGGAGAAAACCGCTTGTCATCAGCCCAAGTAAGGCAATCAAAGAAAAAACTAGCAAAATTCCATTTTTCACGACTCTTTTGTGCCTGCAGCTTCGTCTCCATAAAATTTTTCCCTTTCCCTCTGTAAAGCTCTGTCATATACATGAAATAAAGCCACAACAATGGCTCCAAAAAGTGCTCCAACCCATAGAGCTTCAGAAAGAGATTTCGAACCTGCTCCCATCGAATCTCTCATGGCAAAAAGCATACCCCCATACATCCCAATGATAGAACCAGGAACCATGGTCTGGAACATGCCTAACAAAGGAGCAATCAAGAAGCCTATCGCTAAATGCAGAACCATCCCTACTCCCATACCCAAGATCATGGCCAATACCATGTCTAGCCCTGAAGGAATTATACGGCGTACAGCCCAGGCAATAGCTACCCCAGTCAGAATACCTCCCAAGTAATCACCTAGCATAAACCAGAATAAATTTCCTTGTTTATCAGAAGGGCAATGTTGAGTGTTTTTCATCTATGTATCCTTTCTTTCCAGCTATTTCTTCAGCTAAAAGGCCATACACAAGCAGGTCTTCAAAAATTCCTCTCACTTTTAAATGTTTTCTTAAACAGCCCTCCCACTTCATCCCTAATTTCTGAATCAATTTTATCGAAGGAGTATTGCGAGCCAGGCAATAAGCACATATCTTGTTCAGGTTCAATTTCTTGAAAGCATAATCGATCACTGCCTGGCAGGCTTCAGTCCCATATCCTTTGGACCAATGCGGTTTGCCAATCCAACAACCAATTTCAGCCCGCTCATGATGTGGCTCAAAGAAAAGAATTACCGAACCCACCAATACAGAGTCTGCCCTCGAAACAATGGCCAAACTCAGTGTCTCTCCCCTGTTAGTCATGGCTATATGATCTTGAAGCCATAAGGGAGCTTTTTCAGGGCTATCGGGGTATGTAATCGGGCGCGTTCCCCAAGAAACATCTGGATCACCAGAAAGGCTTATAAGGCTTTCCTTATCTGTTTCTTCAAAAGGTCGAAGACAAACTCGATCAAGAACTAGGGGAAAAATCACCGTTTTTTTCTGCTAAAAAGAATTCTTCAAAACACATAAAAAAGGACTTTTTTTAGAACACCCAATCCTTTTTTATGTTATTATTATACTATTTTAAATAGTATACGAGAACAAAAGGCCGATCAATACCAAAGAGAACATAATGATAACAATAGGCGAAATCCGCGAGACACTTCTTTTAATGGCAAGCATCGCTGCCCGCAACCTTCAACTCGCCCTCAAAGCCCTGATAGAACGCAACGATGAACTAGCCCAAAGTGTTATTAAGGGAGATGAAGATCTTGACGCCCTTGAAATCAAAATTGACGATCAAATCATTACTTTTATTGCTACACATAGCCCGGTTGCGATCGACTGCCGGTTAGCCCTTGTCGCTTCGAAAATTTCAAGCGATCTTGAACGGATTGGTGACCAAGCGGTAACGATTTCAAGGATCGCATTACAACTTAACGAAAAACCTCCATTAAAATCATTTTTCAATATCGATAAAATGGCTGAAATCGCTAGAAAAATGTATCAAGAAGCCATTGAAAGCTTCATCACAGGTAACCCCAAAGAAACGTTAAGCGTTGTTCGAGAAGACAAGCTTGTAGATCGAATGAACAAGGAGCTGTTCAGCACCCTGGTTAAAATCATGAGAGAAGATCCAGATACTATTCCCCAGGGACTCAATCTTATGCTCGTTTCTCGAGCGATAGAACGAGCAGCTGATCACGCTAAAAACATCGCCGAAGAAGTCTACTATCTTTACAGGGCCAAAGACATTCGACACAAAACCAGCCTCATCAATGTAAATAAAGCAATAGGAGAAAACGTCTAAATTGATTGACCATTTAAAGATATATCCATTGACGCCAGAGGAACAAAAGGATTAAGCAAAGAAAGAAGAAAAGCAAAATAAAATTTCTTCGATCCTTTCTTTTTTGTGCCCTGTGAGAAAAAACAGAGGAACGAGACTCAACTCTCAATAAATATTGCCTAATTTCCTCGTCGTCGTTTTGCATAGATGATTTTCCAACCCTTTTGCATCATTTTTTGAGAAACCATATGGCCATGCCCGCCAAAAGTACAATAATAAGGGGTAAGGAATAGGCAAAGCCGCTCAAGACTTTATTCCAGAAATGAAAAGGCACTTCTTCCTCTTCAATTTCTTCCTCAACCTCGAGTTTCTCTTGGGCCGTACCTACTTTGTCTCGATACTGTGAATATATCGTCTTTGCCTGTTCGACTGTTACTAGAGCTCGGTTAAGTTCTTCTTCAAGGTTCATGGGATCCCATGAAGCAGGCTGAATACTTTCTATAGCCTTCAGCTGCTCGGTAAAATGAGAATGAATGGTTTCAAGCTCTTCAAGCTGTCTTTTTAACTCTCCACCCTGTCTTTCAAGAAGGACAAGACCCCTTGTTAATAAATCAACAGCCATTTTATGACCCTCTTCGAAGGTCCGCTGTTTCTGCCGAAGTTCCTCCAATTGTTTCTTCTGACGTTCAATCTCTTCTTTCCTTCTCTCCAGGTCAAGAAGGATTTCTTGGGCTTGCTGAACTTTTATATTCAAATCATCTATGGAAAAACGATTTTCATCGTTCTCGCTCACAGCTGCCTCCATAGGATTTAGACTTCAAGAACTTCAAAAGGGAATTCAAAAAGATAAAACCAAGCATGTAATAGAAATCTCCAAATCAATCGTAGTATTACCTTTTAATGCTAGATCTGTCAAAAAGAATAAAAAGAAAAAATTTTTTTGTTTTTTCTGCTTATTTTTTGTGACCTCTAAGAGGACCAATCAAACTTTTGAAAAGACACTGTCAAATAGGCTGTTCTGAGCTATTGAAAAAAAAGCCTTATACAGTACAATGTGGTTGTGAGTAACACTAATCAATCGGTTCCCTTCACTACCTTCTTGTATAAACACCACATTGAGCTTGGCGCACACATGGGATTGTTCGCCGGTTGGTGGATGCCCATCTATTACCATTCAGCATTAGCAGAACATAAGGCAGTAAGGGAAAATGCTGGAATCTTTGACCTTTGCCATATGGGACAATTCTTTGTCGAAGGACCGCAAGCCGCTGAATGGCTTAATGGTATTTTAACAAACGATTTGTCGCTTTTAAATGATGGTCAAAGTCAATATAACCTGCTGTTGACGGACAGTGGAGGTATTATAGACGACCTTCTTCTTTACCGGATTAATTCCACAAGTTATCTTCTTGTCGTCAATGCTTCCGTTGCCGATAAAGATTATAGCCTATTCCATCGTTTCTTACCCCACCAAGGAGTAACGCTCACTGACAATCGGCACAAATGGGGTTGTATCGCTATTCAGGGGCCACAATCCTGGGCTATTGTTAAAAAAGTTTTTGGGTTAGATCCTCTTCCAAAGCATACACTCAAAAAAATTATTTTCGAAAAACAGTTTTTATATATTGCTAGCACCGGCTACACGGGTGAAACGGGGGCTGAATTATTTTTCCCCGCAGCAATCGCTTCTCTCATCTGGACTAGACTCTTAGAGGAGGGAAAAATCATTCATTTGCTGCCCTGTGGCCTTGCGAGTAGAAATATTCTCAGACTTGAAGCTTCTCTTCCGTTGAACGGGATCGATCTGAGAGAAGACAAGAATCCATGGGAAGCCGAATTGGATAAGGCGGTTTGCTTATCTAAGCCCTATACTTTTCCTGGCAAATTTGCTCTCGTCCAGCTAAAGAACACTTTTCAAGATCTTCTGGTTGCTTTTACAGCTAAAGATATCATGTGTCCTCAACCAAGAACGGGATCTCCGATTTTTTTCATGGGAGAAAAACGGGGTGAGGTCACAAGCGGGGTATGGTCTCCTTCTTTAGGCCGCGTTATAGGCATGGGATACATTCATAAATTTTGCGCTACTGTGGGAAACACCATTGAGATAGAGATCAGAGACAAGCGTTATCCTTTTTTGATTCAGAAAAAACCCCTTTACAGAAAAGGCAGTTCTCATTCATAGTGAAATTTTGTGATCTAATTCTTTTTAATCATGAATATCCCAAGCGATCGATTGTACACTGAAACCCATGAATGGGTGTCTGTTAATGGAGATATAGCCACCATAGGTATTACCGAGCATGCCCAAAGAGAGCTATCGGACATTGTATATATTGAACTGCCTAAGGTTGGAGACCGTTTTACTCAGAAAGCGGTTGTTGGTGTTATCGAATCGGTCAAAGCGGCAAGTGATCTCTATGCACCGGTTAGTGGAGAGATAGTGGCAGTAAATACCCAGTTAATTGATCACCCCTCATTAGTTAACAGTAACCCCTATGGTGAAGGGTGGATGTTCAAAATGAAAATGAACCATCTTGAAGAACTTTCCTCTCTTAAAGACGCCGAAGCTTACAACGAATTTTTACGTGAAAAAGGCTGATATTCCTCTTCAAGGCTGCAATGTAGGGCTGTAATCTTTAAAGAAAAAAATTTAAATTTTGCTCCTTAAAAAGGTATAGAGCAACATGGATTCCTTCATAAAAAGACATATTGGCTCTTCGGAAGAAGAAATTCAGCAGATGCTTGATTTCCTTCAACTCAAAAGCTTGGATGAACTGATAGACAAAGTCATTCCTCCCTCTTACCGCACTCATACTGAGCTGCGCCTTCCCAGCGAAACTTCCGAAGAGCAAGCCTTAAAAGAGCTTAAAAACATTGGTAACCAAAACAGTTCCTTTCGATATTTCATCGGGATGGGCTATAGCGAAACTACTTGTCCCATGGTCATTCGGCGAATGATCTTGGAAAACCCAGAGTGGTATACTCCCTATACTCCCTATCAGTCAGAAATTTCTCAAGGACGGCTCGAAGCTTTGCTCAACTTTCAAACAGTCGTTTGTGAGCTGACGGGGCTACCTATTGCTAATGCTTCACTTCTTGATGAGGCTTCTGCCTGTGTCGAAGCCATGCTCATGTGTAAGCGGCTTGCTTCAAATAAAAACCGTAATAAATTTTTTCTCTCCAAAGATTGCCATCCTCAAATTCTTTCTGTCATCACTACTCGCTCTTCCCCTTTAGAGATCGAGCTTGTGATCGATGATTGGAGAAAGACCCATATCGATGAAAGTTTTTTTGGAGCCTTAGTGTCTTACCCGGATACAGCAGGAAGTATTTTTGATTATAGCTCTTTTTGTGAAGAACTTCACAAAAAGGATTTGGTTGTCGTTGTCAATACGGATCTTCTGGCTTTAACCCTTTTCAAATCCCCTGGAGAGTTTGGAGCGGACATTGCAGTAGGTTCCGCTCAAAGATTTGGTCTGCCTCTTTTTTGTGGAGGTCCTCATCCGGCTTTTATATCGGCGAAAAAAGGGATGGAAAGAAAAATGCCTGGAAGAATTGTGGGCATATCAAAAGATGTCTATGGGAATCCAGCCTTGAGGCTTGCCCTGCAAACACGAGAACAACATATAAGGAGGGAAAAAGCGACAAGTAATATCTGCACCGCTCAAGTTCTTCCCGCAATTGTTGCTTCTATGTATGCAGCTTATTATGGTGCTGAAGGTCTAAAAGAGATTGCTCAAAAGATCCTTTCGTATTCTTATTTCCTGTACAAGAGATTTTTGTTGTCAGGATTTTCTCCTTACCCCTTCCCTTTTTTTGATACCCTGAAAATTCCCCTCGAGGAACAAAGCATTCAAGAAATCAAGAAAAAAGCTATAGCCCAAGGTTACCTCTTCAGAGAGTTTAAGGACAGCCCCGCTTTAGGAATAACTCTTGGGGAAAAAACGACAATAGAGGATCTGCGTTGCATTTTGAATATTTTTGGCATTAGCAAACAGGACGAGCCGCTTCCTTCTACAGATATAAGCCTACCAGATATTCCTATTGCCCTACAGCGACAAACTGAATTTTTAAATTATAAGGTTTTCAAAAACTACCGCACCGAAACAAAACTTAACCGTTACATCAAAAAACTTTCCTCAAAAGATATCAACCTGACTACCTCTATGATTCCGCTGGGATCTTGTACCATGAAACTCAACCCCGCATCGGCAATGATCCCTATTCTTTGGGACTGTTTTACAGAACCCCATCCTTTTGCTGGAGAACAGTTTAATAAAGGATATCTGGAGCTGGCCTCTAATCTCAAGCAGTGGCTAGCAGAAATTACGGCCATGGATTGTGTTTCTTTACAACCTAACGCCGGCTCCCAGGGAGAATTAGCTGGTCTTATTGCCATTAGAAATTATTTTCAGTCCATGGGTCAGGATCAAAGAACGATTTGTCTTATCCCTACTTCTGCTCATGGAACAAATTGTGCCAGTGCTGCTTTAGCTGGACTCAATATCGAGGAAATAAATTGCGATAGCCAAGGTCGGCTAAATCTAGATGAGTTAGAACAGAAAGCGAAAAAATATGCTTCTAAACTGGCTGTAATGATGATCACTTTTCCCTCTACCTATGGGGTTTTTGAAAAAACTCTCATTGAAGCTTCCCAGATCATGCACAGTTATGGTGGTCAAGTTTATCTTGATGGAGCCAATGCTAATGCTTTCTTGGGATTATGTAAACCTGGAGAACTTGGGGTGGATGTCTGTCATCTCAACCTCCATAAAACTTTCTGTATTCCTCATGGTGGAGGAGGGCCTGGGGTCGGTCCGATCGCTGTTAAAAAACACCTGGAACCCTTCCTGCCTTCAACCCATTTAGAACTGCCAGTCAAAGGTAAAACCGGGCTACTCTGCTCTGCACCCATGGGTAATGCTGGAGTTCTTCCAGTCAGTTGGATGTACATAAGAATGGCAGGAGCTAAAGGCCTTAAACTATGTGCTCAATTGGCTATCTTAAATGCCAATTACATTGCAAAAAAACTGGCTGGTGCTTTCACCATCCTTTACAAGGGAGATCTCGGATACGTCGCTCATGAGTTCATTATCGATTTAAGACCCTGGCAAGAATATGGAATAGAAGTCGAGGATGTCGCCAAGAGACTTATGGATTATGGTTTTCATGCACCCACCATTTCCTGGCCTGTACATGGGACAATGATGATTGAACCCACAGAGTCGGAATCAAAAGAAGAACTCGACCGGTTTTGCGAAGCCTTGCTACTTATTCGTAAAGAACTTGAAGACATTAAAAACGGTGTTTATCCTCAAAACAACAATCCCATAAAAAATGCTCCTCATCCTCACAGTCTAGTCTGCTCGGATCATTGGCCTTTTCCCTATTCTCGGCAACTTGCAGCTTATCCCGCTCCATGGCAAAAAGAATTTAAATACTGGCCTCCCACGGGGAGGATCGATAACGTCTATGGAGATAGAAATTTTGTTTGCTGTATAGAAAAAAGGCTAGCTCTTTGATTCCCAATTTCTTTATTCTTTTTTCTGCTTTCTATTCCTTTACTTTGGGAGTTGAAATTTTGTCTTTTTATGAGCGATAAATCCTCCACGGCCAAGAGAAAGAAAAATTGGCTTTCGATCTTTTTACGCTCAGCTGTTTCAACAGGAATTCTCTCTTTTCTTTTTTTTAAAGTTGATTGGACAAAAATAACAAGCGTAGTCGAACGATCCAATCCTATCGATATCGTTCTGGGCATTTTTTTTGGTGGATGCCAAGTTTTTTTTTCCGCTGTGCGCTGGAAGATCTTGTTGCAAACCCAGGAAATCTTTATTCCCATGTTTAAGGCTTTTGAACTGACATTGATCGGACAATTTTTCAATGCTTTTCTGCTGGGCTCTACGGGCGGAGATATCGTTCGCATTTACTATATTGTGAAGTTGTACCCTGAAAAAAAAACTGCGGGTTCCCTTTCCGTTATTTATGATCGGGTAATAGGCCTAGTTGGTTTAATTTTAATTGGGCAACTCTTAGCCCTTAACTTTTTTAAACTGTTTGAAGCCCATCCTATTACCCGTCACGCTGTCTGGCTGTTTTTCTCCATCTCTCTGTTTATTCTATTTCTTTTTGGGCTGATCCTGTTCTTCCCGAATATCTTTTCTTTCGATAAAAGAAAAAAGAAAACGATAAGCTTATTTTCAAAACAGAACTTAAATAATCTCATTGATGCTATAAGCCGTTACCGGCACGGGAAAAAAGAGAATTTTATGGCTCTCTGCTACTCGGTCATTAGTCATGGATCGACTTTGATCATGGCATATTGTGCCACCCGTTCACTTCATCTCGATATTCCTTTTTTATTTCTTGCATCCATTCTTGCCATAGTCAGTGTTCTTATTTCCATTCCTGTGACAATATCAGGGCTAGGAGTCAGAGAAGGACTGATCGTTGTTTTTTTCCAGCTATTGGGGATCAAAGCGGAGCCCGCATTAAGCTTTTCTCTTCTTGTTTTTGCAATGAGCGTTTTCTGGAGCCTCGTTGGGGGTATCGTGTATTTACGCTACAAAAAACCTTAGACTCATGATACAATTTTCCAATGAGAGAAGAAGCCATTCGGATCGTGCGCATCCTTCAAAAGGCTGGCTTTATTGCTTTTTTTGCAGGAGGGTGTGTAAGGGATATCCTGCTCAAAAAGGAACCCCATGACATCGACATAGCAACATCAGCGACTCCCGATGAAATTCAAAACCTATTTCAAGAAAAAGCTACAGGACTTACTGGCAAATCCTTCGGAGTTATTCGGGTAAAATCTGGAGCTCATTTCTTTGAAGTAGCTACATTCCGAACCGATATCGGATCAGAGGGAGGAAGATGGCCACAGGCAATCAAATTTTCAACACCCGAAGAAGATGCTCTAAGGAGGGATTTTACAATTAATGGAATTTTTTATGATCCCCTTGCCAATAAAATCATCGATTATGTTGGGGGGAAAGAAGATATTGAAAAAAAAGTAATAAGAGCTATTGGAGATCCCCAAAAAAGATTTGAAGAAGATCATCTCCGTATGCTCAGGGCGATCAGGTTTGCCGTAAGCCTCGGATTTGAAATAGAAGAAAAGACTTGGAAAGCCATTCAAATTTCTGCTCATAATATTATTCACATAAGTGCCGAAAGAATAAGAGAAGAACTGGATAAAATCTTTACCAGTTCTAATCCCTCCAGAGGATTAGATCTTCTTGATCAAAGTGGTCTTTTGTATATTATCCTTCCTGAAATTTATAACTTGCACGGAGTAGAACAACCCAAGGAGTTTCACCCTGAGGGAGATGCCTTTAATCACGTTCGACTCCTATTAAGCCATCTTCATCATCCCAGCCTTGAGCTTTCCTTAGCTGCCCTTTTCCATGACGTAGGGAAAGCTGTTACTTTTAGTCGGGACACAACCGGCCAGATCCATTTTTACGGTCATGAAATAGTTGGCGCCCAGATAACAGAAAAAATCATGACCCGGTTGAGATATAGCAAGGATATCATAAAGAAAGTTGTCGAGTGCGTAAAAAATCATATGTCATTTAAAGATGTCCCAAAAATGAAAAAATCCACACTTAAAAAACTGATATTAAGACCGACTTTCCCCATAGAACTTGAATTGCATCGAATAGACTGCTTATCTTCGCATGGGAATCTTTCTATTTATAATTTTCTTAATGAAATAAAAGGACAGTACACTGCCGAAAACTTAGCTCCACCTAAACTCATCACGGGTTATGATTTGATTGCTTTAGGGATACAGCCAGGAAAGAGAGTTGGTGAAATCTTAGAGCTTATTCGGGAAGCCCAATTAGAAGACAAAATTTCTTCACGTACTGAAGCCCTATTAATGGCAGAAGATCTTGTTCGCAACGAACAAGTTAAAAAAATCAATAATTTTAAATAAACAATATTTTTGCTTTTTATTTTTTTATTTTGTTCTATATATTCATTGACTAATTATTTATAGTCACAGTAAACTTTAATTAAAAAGGAGAAATTATGGCAAACGAAGAAAAAAAGCAGGTTAGATTTAATAAGGCAAATTTAGTTGAAGTTGTCCAAAAAAATATGGGCAAAGATACAACTAAGGCTTTAGCTGAGAAATCGGTTGATGCTGTCATCAATGGTCTGAAGACTGGAGTATTAAAAAATGGAATCGTGCAGTTAATCGGTTTTGGAACCTTCCGAGTTATTACAAGAAAAGCTAGGACAGGCGTCAACCCCAAAACTGGAGAAAAAATTAAAATTAAAGCCTCAAAAACGGTCCGTTTCTCTCCCGGTAAAGAATTAAAAGAAAAGTTGTAATCAGTTTTCTACGGGAATCGTATTTCATTACAGTCAAAGAGAGGGGGGGTGGATTTGTTAATTTATAACTCATAGTAAGCATTTACTGACATATTTTATTAATTTACATTTATAATAAATATAAAGTTGTTGATAAGGTTTTATCAAAATAGGATTTATAAAATTAGTAACGCGGGAAACAACCACCCCCTTGTTTTTTTCCCGTCTTTTTTTATCATTCTTTTTAATCATTAACATTTTTTTGTAGTTTAAAAAATCACGACTGATTAATATAACATTTTTAGAGGGAGTGTTTTCTTATTCAACATTGCTCTTCTCTCTCTAAAAGAATGGCTATTCGTCATTCTTCTTAATGAGTTGACAACTGCTGTTGTTTTTTCCCAGCTACCAACTCTGACCACCTACGGAGAAGGAAAGTTGTTGATAAGTCCCTGAGCACAAGCAGAGAGCGCTTTGTGTGGGCTTTTCTGTAGGAGTCAACCAGTAAATTTGCAACTAACAAAAAAGAAAGTACTCAAGAAGAGAGATGCGAAGTGTGCTCAGCCGTTCAAAGGAGCAGCACCTATAACTGCACCAACTCTATCTTTTGCTATGGTTGTTTTTATACCATGATAAAAACTAATCAAGATTAAACTGGTATATATTTCTATGACCACTGCACGCAAAGTAGGCGATAGCGAGCCGATTTTCGTTGTTACCTCATAGATCTCATCCATCTCTAATAGCCTTTGTCTTTCCTTGTAAAATCCAATACGAATCCGAAAACATTATCTTGTCAATATTGAGTTAAAGACGTAAACCGGCATTCTTCATCAGATTGGCAAACCATAAAAAAAACAAGCCAGGAAATACATCCTGGCTTGTTTGGATAAGGGATTAAATTAATACTCCATATCACCCATTCCTCCAGCACCGGGAGGGGTCATCGGTTTCTTTTCCTTCTCAGGAATTTCAGTCACCATGGCCTCAGTTGTAAGGAGTAAACCAGCAATCGAAGCTGCGTTTTCAAGAGCTGTCCTCGTCACCTTTGTCGGATCAACGATCCCAGCTTCGAACATATCCACATAGCAACGGCTGGCTACATCAAATCCTTCATTGCCTTTCTTGGATTTGACTTCGTTGACAATGACACTCCCCTCTAACCCTGCATTGTCCGCAAGGGTTTTCAGAGGATATTCTAGGGCCTTGGAAACGATATTAGCTCCAATCTGCTCATCTCCTTTTAAAGAAAGGCCTTCAATCGCTTTCTGACATCTAAGGAGAGCAACCCCACCACCGGGAACAATACCCTCTTCCACAGCTGCTCGCGTTGCATGCAGAGCATCTTCAACCCTGGCTTTCTTTTCTTTAAGCTCGGTTTCAGTAGCCGCACCCACCTGTATAACAGCAACTCCACCCGCTAATTTAGCGAGTCTTTCTTGGAGTTTTTCCCGATCGTAATCAGAGGTCGTTTCCTCGATCTGTCTTTTGATTTGACTTATTCTCCCTTTTATCTCGCTACTGGATCCTGCCCCTTCGATAATCGTTGTATTTTCTTTCTCAACGATGACTCTCTTTGCTCTTCCAAGATCTTCAAGCTGAACATTTTCTAGCTTTATTCCCAGATCTTCAGTTAAGCAACGACCACCGGTTAAAATAGCGATATCTTCAAGCATCGCTTTCCGCCTGTCGCCAAATCCAGGAGCTTTTACCGCACATACTTGCAATGTACCCCTTAACTTGTTGACAACGAGGGTAGCCAAAGCTTCTCCCTCAACATCTTCTGCAATAATCAACAAGGGTTTACCCGCCTTGGCTATCTTTTCAAGGAGTGGTAAAAGATCCTTAAGATTGGAAATCTTCTTTTCATGGATCAAAATGTAGGCATTTTCCAACACCGCCTCAAGCTCTTCAGCATTGGTCACAAAATAGGGAGAAATATAACCTCTGTCGAACTGCATGCCTTCAACCACTTCAAGGGTAGTTTCAATATGCTTGGCTTCTTCGACAGTGACTGTCCCATCTTTACCCACTTTGTCTAGGGCATCAGCGATAATTTCACCAATTGAAGTATCCCAATTTGCGGAAACAGTGGCTACTTGCTTGATTTCTTCCTTACCCTTGACAATATGGGATATTTCCTTCAGCTGTTTGACTACGGCATGTACAGCTTTGTCAATACCCCGCTTAAGATCCATGGGATTAGCCCCTGCTGTTACATTCTTTAAGCCTTCCTTATAGATGGATTCAGCGAGAACGGTGGCCGTCGTTGTTCCATCACCGGCAACATCACTTGTTTTCGATGCTACCTCTTTTACAAGCTGCGCTCCCATGTTTTCCCAAGGATCTTCCAACTCTATTTCTTTAGCTACGGTCACACCGTCTTTAGTGATTGTCGGAGAACCGAATTTCTTGTCGAGAATCACATTGCGACCAGCGGGACCAAGCGTGCTCTTCACCGCTTTACTTAACTTTTCAACACCACGCAATAGAGCATGCCTAGCAGATTCATCAAAGATCAATTGTTTGGCAGCCATTGATTACCTCCTTTCTTTATTTTATCCTTCAATAATGGCTAAAATGTCATCTTCGCGAAGAATCTGAAAGGATTCTCCATCGATTTTTACTTCTGTTCCACCATACTTACTAATAAGGACCTTATCTCCTTTTTTCACTTCGATAGGAATCCTTTTCCCGTTTTCATCCAATTTTCCAGGACCAACAGCGATAACCGTTGCTTCCTGTGGTTTTTCTTTGGCTGTATCCGGAATGATGATCCCACCTTTTCTTACTTCTTGTTCTTCGATGAGCTTAACTAAAACACGCTCACCCAAAGGACGAATTTTCGGTTCAACCATCTTTACCTCCTTTCATAAATTTCGTTCTTTTAAATCCTTAAACAAAATTTTTTTGTTTTTAAGCTGCTTTTCAAAACCAATCGAAAAACCCTGCTTCATTTGGGTTTATCTTTGTCCACTTTTTCAAATTCCGCGTCAATCACATCAGACTTTCCCTCTTTAGATCCGGAAGAAGGGGGAGGAGGCGCACTGGATTTGGATGATGCAGCTCTATACATCTCTATCGATATCGCTTGCACTTTTTCATTGAGCTCATCCATCGCCCTTTTTATCGCTTCGGTATCATCACCTTTAATGACCTCCCTAACTTTCTCAATGCATTTTTCAATTTCCATCTTTTTGGCCGAATCAACCTTATCCCCGTATTCTCGCAAAAGCTTTTCTGCCTGGTAAGCCGCATTATCGGCATTATTCTTGGCCTCGGCTCTTTCCTTGTTCTTCATGTCTTGTTCTCGGTAAGCCTCGGCTTCCCGGGTCATCCGTTCTATTTCATCCTTGGAAAGGCCACTGGAACCCGTTATCGTAATTTTTTGTTCCCTTCCCGTTCCCAGGTCTTTTGCCGACACATGCAAAATACCATTTGCATCTATATCGAAGGTCACTTCTATCTGAGGCACTCCCCGAGGGGCCGGGGGTATTCCATCCAGGTGAAACACGCCCAAAAGTTTGTTGTCCCTAGCCATTGGTCTTTCTCCCTGGAGTACTTTAATTTCCACACTGGGCTGATTATCCGAAAAAGTACTGAAAATTTGGGATTTTCGCGTGGGTATTGTTGTGTTTCTTGGAATCATGGGTGTAGCAATTCCCCCCGCGGTCTCTATTGAAAGAGTAAGTGGGGTGACATCCAAAAGAAGAACGTCTTTGACCTGACCTTTCAAAACAGCTCCCTGGATAGCAGCTCCCACCGCAACGACTTCGTCGGGATTAACCCCCTTGTGAGGTTCTCTGCCTATAAGCTTTCTGGCTGTCTCAATAATTTTGGGCATCCTTGTCATGCCCCCCACCAATACAAGCTCGTCAATATCCGCAGCCGTTAACTTGGCATCTTTCAAGCAGTTTAGAACCGGCTGAACAGTTCTTTCCGCCAGATGTTCTGTTAATTGCTCAAGTTTTGCTCTTGTTAATTTTTTCTGGATATGCTTTGGACCCGTTTGATCAGCTGTAATAAAGGGGAGATTTATTTCATATTCAAGTGCCGAGGATAAAGCAATCTTAGCTTTCTCGGCTTCTTCTTTTATCCTCTGCACCGCATCGGGTTGACCATGAAGATCGATCCCTGTTTCTCTTTTGAAATCACCAATAATCCATTCCATGATCGCTGCATCCCAATCATCACCCCCTAAATGCGTATCACCATTAGTCGCCTTAACCTCAAAAACCCCTTCACCAATTTCTAGAACAGAAATATCGAAAGTTCCTCCCCCCAGATCATATACCGCAATTCTTTCATCTTTCTTTTTATCCAAGCCATAAGCCAATGAAGCTGCTGTAGGTTCATTGATGATTCTCAAAACCTCAAGACCTGCAATTTCCCCTGCAGCTTTAGTTGCCTGTCTTTGGCTGTCGTTAAAATAAGCAGGAACAGTGATAACTGCCTGCGAAATCTTTTCTCCCAGTTTAGCTTCCGCATCCGCTTTCAATTTCATCAATATAAAGGCGGATATTTCCTGAGGGGTATAAATCCTTCTCTCTCCTCCGACTTCAACTTCAACTGCGCAATCCCCGTTTTTCCCTTCTATGACTTTGTAGGGAACTCTCTTTATTTCTTCTTGAACCTCGCTATACTTCCTCCCAATAAATCTCTTTATGGAATAGATAGTGTTTTTAGAGTTGGTGATCGCCTGTCTTTTTGCTGCCTGGCCAACTAATCTTTCACCACTTTTGGTAAAAGCCACTATCGAAGGAGTGGTCCTAGCCCCTTCAGAATTTTCCAAAACAACGGGTTGCCCTCCCTCGACAATTGCCATGCAGGAATTTGTTGTCCCTAAATCGATGCCAAGTACATGTGCCATGCCTTATTTGGAGCATAATGCATGCCATATTTATAAGTATATTGATATCTCACTCACTACAAAGCATTTAAATATTACTACAAAAGAAAAGAGGAGGTTTTTAAGGAATCTTTATGAGTCATTTTGTCCCCTATGATTGGTCAAAATGATCCATTTTTATTTTTTAAAGTTTCAAACAAACGCAAAGGAATCCCATAAAATGAGCCGTTACTAAAGAAAACAACGATGTCTCCCGCTTTCACCACTTCGAGCAGTTTACAAAGGATATCTTGGGGATCCAAACAGAAAAATGAGGGTATCCCATTCTTGTTGAGCTCTTGAACAATTTTTTGAGGATCGAGTCTTTCGGAAGGGGCCAAACTGTCCTTGCTTGAGACTTCACTGATAATCACTCCATCCGCTACGGATAGAGAACGGGGAAGCTCTTGTTGGAAAACCGCTCTTCGGGTCGTATTGCTCCTTGGCTCGAAAACAGCCCATAGCCTCTTGCCTGGATAACGCTGCCTTATAGCAAGAATGGTTTTATGGATCGCTGTGGGATGGTGACCAAAATCATCCAATATTTTTATGCCACCCGCTTCCCCTATAACCTCCAATCTCCGTTTTACACCCTGAAATGAAGCTAACCCCCTGGAAATGTCTTCAAGCTTTATCCCATAAAGCGTTGCCACCGCAAGACACATGGCCGCATTTCTGACATTATATTCCCCAGGAATAGGCATAAAGAATTTTTCTCCAAGCATATGGAACCAGCTTCCAGTTGGCTCATAGCTGACTTCCGTTATCCTAAAATCAGCTTTTTCTCCAAAACCTACCGTATATACAGGAGCTAAAGCACTTTTGGCGATTTCAACTATCCTCGAATCATCCTCGGGAATAACCAGGTGTCCGTTTCTCGGTATGAGATGAATGAGTCTTTTAAAAGAAAGGAAAATCTCGTCCAGGCTAGAAAAAATATCGGCATGATCATATTCGATATTATTTATAATAACCGTCTGAGGCAGATAATGCAGAAATTTACTCCTTTTATCAAAATAGGCCGTATCGTACTCGTCACCTTCTAAAATCCAATATTCGCTTTGTGTATATCTACAGCCGGAGGGAAAATTTTTAGGCAACCCGCCAATAAAAAAGGATGGATTCAGAGAAGCCGACTCAAAAATCCATGCCAAAAGAGAACTTGTCGTCGTTTTTCCATGTGTTCCACTGACCACAATATTTTGTTTTCCCTGGAGAAAAAAAAATTTGAGAACTTCAGGCAAGGAAATAAAAAAGTATTTTTTTTCTAAAACCGCTTCTAATTCTGGATTGCCTCTCTTAATCACGTTTCCAATCACGATAACGGTTCCTGACTTATCAATGGGAAGATTTTGTGCCCTATAGCCCTCCTTTACCAAAATGCCTTTCTGGCTCAAAAAAGTAGACAAAGGCGGATACACATTTTCATCTGAACCCCCTACCTCGTAGCCCAATTCCTTTAGCATCGAGGCCACCGCTCCCATAGCCGTTCCGCATATTCCTAAGAAATGAAATCGCAATTCTTTATTAAAGAGCAGATCAATTGTGGCCATGGACTAAGAAAAAGCCAATTTTTATTGAACCGGAAGAAAAAGTTCAAGATTTTTCAGTAAAATAAGAATCTAATTTTGAGTTGATAAAATTTTCTATTTCCTGAATCCTGAACGTTGGCCAGAGAAAAAATTTTTCCCAGTGATTGATTATTTTGTCTATTCCTGAACTCAGAAGATAAAACTTCCATCGCAAGGAGTGAACAATAAAAGGATCAAAGCTACAAAAGCCAATAAATTTTTTTGAGCTTATCTCAGTTGCACGATTGAGCTGTTTGCAAACAAATACAACTTCTAACTTTGAGTTCCTAAATAAATAAAACCGATATTTAGTTAAACGGGGATGAACAGGATGAATGAGATCAATATTAGAGGGAAGCTCATCGAGTGGATCAATACTCCATATTCTTATTCGATCCAGCTTTTTGGATAGCAGTTCATATCTTTTTTTAAAATTGGAAAAATTCTTCGCTCCGTCGAGTAGGAGCGTTAGCTCACCTCCTTGCTCCCCATTTTCCAAGGCAAGGTCTTCTATGGTATGGCCTAAAGCTCTTTGCACATATCCATTGAAGAAATGGAGATGGTCAATTTTGGGAATCTCAACAATCTCTTTGGGTAATAACCCGTTTGTTGGACAATATCTTAATTTGACAGAATAACTCGCTGAACAACTACGCTTGAGATTCTCATGGAACTTTTTCTGAAACAATAAATCGATATCCGTTAATGGTCTTACACCAACTTTGTCATGAACGGGTTTTTCTTCCATGATATTGACATTAACTAATCCCAATATTGCGAAGTGGCAACTCCCTTTTTTTATTTCTTAGGATAAAAAAAAATTTGCGTATTAATTCTAATGACTCTTCAGATCTAACTCCCGGAACAATAAGAGGTTTTTTCTTCTCTGAAAAAAAATCTTTAAAAAAAGAAAAATTCTGTTGTTTCGGATCAGAAATTCCAAAGACAACCCGCTCTATTCTACTTAAAAAAATAGCTCCCCAGCACATCATACAGGGCTCTTTGGTTACATAAAGGGTTGTGGAGTCAAGCCGCCAATCACCAAGAAGAAGCTGGCTATGCCGAATCGCTTCCATTTCAGCATGCGCTGTTATATCCCGGCGTGCTTCAACCAGATTGTATCCAGAACCTAAAATTCTATCACCCTGGACAATAACGGCTCCAACTGGAACTTCTCCGTTATCAAAAGCCTCTCTGGCTTTTTGCAGAGCCAAGCCCATAAAATAATAATCGACCTCTAGCTTTCCCTTTTCAACGATTTGTTTTTGCAGAATCATTTCTCAGTTCTTTAATAGAACAGGCTTAATTTCCATGCCCAAAAGATCCCTTAAAATCAATCATCCTACGTTCTCCCTCGACTCCCTCAATCCATTAATTTATTCTGACTAAAAAATTAAGAGCAGAGGACTACAAAGATCAACTCAAAGATTGATTCTTTGTATTTTTATCCTATTACATTATAAAACAGTTAATAAAATCCTTATCTTTATTAACTATCTCTATAGCCCTAGGCATAGGGAAGAAAAAAATGAACGAACAAAAACTGTACGAAAGCTTAGTCCAAGGTCATCCGGGTTGGTGTTCTCTTTTAAGTCAATCGCTTTGGACGGTTCGAGGTAAAGATAGAATCAGGTATCTTAATGGACAGCTTGCAGCTGATATTTCCTCTCTTCCTATAGGATCTAGCGTGCACACCGCAGCGCTCAACCGCAAAGGAAGAATAGATTGCGATCTTTGGATTGCCAACCAGGGAGAAACGATTTTTGTGGACGGTCCCAAAGAGATTGAAGAACAAATAGCAAATCGGCTTAGTCGTTTTCTCGTCGCAGATCAGGTTTCGATCGAAAAGATCGATGGCCAGTTTTTCCTCTATCACTATTTTGGTCCCCATCCTCCAAAAGGATTCACACTTTGTTTTCAAAACAAAAGATTTGGTATCGAGGGTTGGGATATCTGGTCTGATACTTCTTTGGTCGATTTCGGCTGTCCAGAAGTTCCCCCTACAGTACAGGAAAGTTTACGGCTTGAAAACATGATTCCCCAGTGGGGCAAAGAGATAACCGAACAAACAATACCCTTAGAAGTATTTTTAACTAAACAATCTATAAGTTTTACAAAGGGTTGTTACGTAGGCCAAGAAATCATATCAAGGATTCATCACTTAGGACAGATTAATCAACTTTTAACTCTCTTTATTGCCTTAGAAAACAGCAACCCTCAGCCTGGACAACTGTATTATGAATCCCGGGCCGTAGGCCGGTTAACTTCCTGTGGATATTCTTTTGGTTATAACAAAACCATCGCTTTAGGTTTTATCCATAGAGAGCACAGGAAAGAACAAAATAGAGTTGAATCCAACGGGTGTTTTTTCAAAATCCTAAAAGCCCCACCTCCTATTGGATAGATTTGAGGTTTTAGTCGGTTTCTTTTATCTGCTCGTTGTCTAAGGACTTCTCTATAGACTTATCTTTTTTAAGCTCAGATTCTTCAAATCTATAAAGGCCTTTACCTAATTTTATGATTCCTGGAGTTTTTTTCCCCGTCGTATAAAACCAACAGTAAAGATTATTTACTTTTACTCCCAATTTCTTAGAAAGTTCTTTAACTGTCAATCCTTTACTTCCTGAGCTTCTTAAAGCCTCTATTATTGAACTTTTGAGTCGACCAGGGATGCTTCCTTTTTCTGGTCCCCTTCTCTTTTCTATTACTTGAGACTTAGCCGCTCTTTTCCCAGGCACTTTAATACCGACTTTCCATAAGGTTTGGATTTTCCGCTCTATTTCTGAAACTTTTTCTTGAAGTGCTTCTTTTTCTTGTACGAGCTTTGCTAATTCTTTTACTTCGGCACTCGTTAGTTGTTTTAGTCTCATATTATTATATGAATAATTTATTTAAATGAACAAATCTTACTTTATTATGTTCTCTATTTTTCTCAAATATTTTTAACTAAATATTCTTTTTTAACAATTTTCTTATGATTTTTTTTGCCAGGACAAGATTCGAGCTCTTAAAGAAGCTTTTTCAGCTTCGATTTTATTTCCTTGTCTGATATAAGCCAAAGAAAGACTTGTCCACACCATGGGATCATGAGGTCGCAACTCAATTGCTTTTTTATTCGCGTTAACAGCCTCATCGTATTGTCCTAATTTATAATAGGTCATGGCTAAAGCTTGCCATCCCTCAAAATAGGATGGATCAGAATCGATACTTTTTTCGTAATAATACTTCGCCTTCTCCAAATCCCCAATAGCAAGGGCTTCATTACCTAATTCATAAAATTCTATTTTGGGTTCCATAAATAAATTGAGTAAAAACCATTAATCTTTCTGCTTATTGCCTCTTAATTCTTCAAGAAGGGTTTCTACTAAACCATCGATAGTATGAACCTTTGATTCGATATAAACTTCTTGGTTAAGCTCTTTGAGAGCCCGAGTGGTTTGAGGTCCAATGCTAATAATTTTGGGTAACAGAGAAGTATCATGACAACTGAGATTAAGCCTATACCAGTATTTAACTGAACTTGCACTGGCAAATAAAATCCAGTGTGCCCCTGTTTGTTTAAACTTTTCTCTATCGCCACGCACATCTTCGGTTTCAGGTTGTATATCATAAAGAGACCACTGATCAACAGAAGCTCCAAGAGAGGTTAAAAACTCTAAAATTCCCTCATCAGCGAGAGCACTTCGAGGAAGCAAAAAACGTAGACCTTTGATCCTTTTCAGCGAGAAACAGCGAGCAAGATCCACGGAGGTAAACTTTTCTGGAATCACTTCTACAGGAAGATTATAAAGGCTAATAGCTCTTGCTGTAGATGTGCCAATAGCACCTATTTTGACTCCTTTAAGCTGTCGAATATCTCCTGTAAGCTTGAGAAATTCCTTGAAAAAAAGCTCTACTCCCGTCGGACTCGTAAAGAGAATCCAATCGTAAGAGGACCCTATGTTCTTTAAAAGGCGGATCTGATTTTCATTCAAGCATTGCGGAACTATCCTGATAGTCGGGATCTCCAGGACTTCGGCTCCTAAATTGGCCAGTTTTCCGGCAAGCTTGGCCGATCCTTCTTTAGTCCGGGTAACAACGATCTTTTGCCCATAGAGGGGTCTTTTTTCAAACCATTTTAAATCCTCTCGGAGCCGAACGACTTCTCCTATAATAAGAACGGCTGGAGGATCAATGGAAGGATGGCTGCCTGCTCCTATATCTGCCAGCTTTAATGTAATTACCTTTTGATAAGGCAAAGTTCCCCAACTAACTATGGCCATAGGTGTAAGAGGATCCATGCCCTGCTTGAGGAGTATTTTTGCTATAATGGCTAAACGTTCTACACCCATTAAGACAACTATTGTTCCCTTTGATTTTGCAATGGTTTCCCAACTCAGAGCTGATGATTCTTTTAGGGGATCTTCATGTCCGGTTACAATCGTCAACTGAGATGCCCAGTTTCTATGGGTCAGAGGAATACCCGCATAAGCGGGCACAGCTAAAGCAGAACTCACTCCAGGGACAATTTCAAAAGGAATTCCAGCTTTTTTCAATGCCTCCGCTTCTTCTCCTCCCCGACCAAATAAAAAGGGATCCCCCCCTTTAAGCCGCACAACGGTTTTACCTTCCTTCGCTTTAGCGATCAACATCTCTTCAATTTCCCTTTGAGAATAGGTCGCTTTAGAGGCAATTTTACCCACATAAACTTTCATGCAATGGGATGAAGACCAATCCAGGATTTTTGGATTACAAAGATAATCGTAAAATATCACATCAGCCTTCTCAATCAGCTCCTTGGCCCTGAGAGTCAAGAGCGAGGGGTCACCTGGACCAGCTCCAACCAAATAAACGACTCCATAGTCTTTGCCATTCATTTTTTTATAAGCCCTATAAAAAACGGCCCTAACATCCCGCTAAAACCTATAATTTCTTTAATAGATCTGCTAACTTCTTGCCTAGTTGCTCCGCTTGCTGCATTTCACCTACAATTTTGCCCTCCTTGGGTTGAATCGCTTCTTCGGGCCACCAGATTCCCTCCAATATCAACCTAGAGCCTTCGGGTTGTGCTTTTGCTCCAACAGCCGTTCTACATCCGCCCCCTAACTCATGCAGAAAAGCCCTTTCTGCATAAACGGCACAAGCCGTGGGAAAGTCATTAAGGCATTTGACGAGACTCTGGGTGTATTTATCGTCGATGCGAGTTTGAAGAGCTAAAGCTCCCTGTCCAGGAGCAGGTAACATCCAATCATCCCCCAGGGGAGTCCAAAGAAAGGAAGACAAATCTAACCCCATTCTTTTTATACCCGCCAGGGCCAATACCGTGCCTTGCCACTCTCGATTTTCCTTAAGTTTCTTAAGACGGCTTTCGACATTGCCCCGAATAGGGACAATCCTCAAATCAGGCCTTCTGCGCAAAAGTTGATTAGCCCTCCTGGGGCTTCCCGTACACACAATGGCACTGGGTTGAAGGCAAGAAGGATGGGGATGATTAAGACTTATCCAACAATCACGAGGATCTTCTCTTGGGGGTATAGCTGCGATAACCAGTTCAGGATGCAATTCTACGGGAAGATCTTTTAAGCTATGAATAGCCAAGTCAATTTCTCCCCCTAGAAGTTTATTTTCAATTTCTTTGGTAAAAATTCCCCTCTGGTCGATTTCACCTATGGGATGTGTATCAAAACGATCACCTGCCGTTTTGATGACCCGTGTATAAATATCTAGGTCAGGAAACTTTCTTTTGAGATTGTCAATAACAAGCTGGGCTTGTATTAAGGCCAGTTGACTGCCTCGACTACCTATAACAAGCGGTTTCACGCTATTCGGAAATTCCTCAAAAATTGTGTATCCTTAGAATTGATCGATCCAACCATCCAGTTATAAAAGCGATCGACGTAAGGTTCGATAAGCCGTTTACATTTATCAACCTCAGCGAGACGATCTTTCAAATTCTGCTGCGCTATCGACTGGAGATCATCGATGTTGTAGCAATAAACCTCTTCTAGATCCTGAACAGCAGGCTCAATATCTCGAGGAACAGCAAGATCGATTAAAAAAAGAGGCCTGCCTGCACGCAAACCTATATAGGCTGCCAGTTTTTCTTTTGTAATGATATAGTGAGGAGCAGAAGTTGAGCTAATGAGAATATCTATTTTGGCGATTCGCGAAGGGAATTCTGTCCAGGGAATAGCTTCTGCTTCTATCTCTTTACTGAGCTCCAATGCCTTTGCATAGGTTCGATTCGCAACAAGAATAATGTTCCCCCCTTTCCTCTGGAGTGCTTTAGCCGTCGTTTCGCTCACAGCCCCCGCTCCAACAACCATTATGGAACAACCATTTAGTTTTCCAAAGAGTTTTTCCGCTAAGTCCACTGCCACTGCACTCACCGAAATGCTTCCCCTAGTTATCCAAGTGGACGATCTTATTGTTTTAGCGGCTGAAAAACTGGCTTGAAAAAGTCTGTTTAGGTATTTTTTGGCCATTCCCTGCTCCTTGGCAATATGGTAGGCTTCTTTCAGCTGACCTAATATCTCTGTTTCACCCACAACCATGGATTTCAGTCCACTAGCAAGCTCAAAAAGATGCCCAATACAATGTTTCCCAATATAAAGCTGAGAATATAATTCGAAGGGAAAATATTTTTTATGGTATATTCTCAAAAACTCTCCCCATCCCTTAGATACTTGGTGAGGATCTTTACTTACAGAAAAAAACTCAACCCTGTTACATGTAGAAAGCAAAACCCCCTCTTCGAGATGCATGATCTCCTTCATTAGGGATAAAGCCTGAGGATATTCATCAGAGCGAAAAGCCACCTGTTCACGCAACTCTATGGATGAAGTGTCAAAAGAAAGACCACCGCCGACAAGAACATTCATGTTATAACTTAAAATTTGTGCATTTGACTAAAATAATTTATTCCCCAAAAGGTTAAAAAAATAAATAAAAATCCTCCAATCGATAAAAGCGATAAACGTTTCATTCTCGAATGGGAGAAAAAGCAACAGAAAACCAGATACAAGTAAAATAACCAGACCGCAATCGACCAACTGATTTTTACCCAATCCCATGTGCTTTTTGGAGAAATAAGAAGACCACCCATAAGACCTGCGGTAAGCAACAAAAGACCCACTAACAACACCCTTTTTTGAATGTAAGAAAGATCCCCAATAGGAGGGAACCAGAAAAAAAGAGAAGAAAGCTTGTGCGTTTTGAGTTCTTTTTCTTCTAACAGGTAAATCAACGCAGCCAAAGCCGCGATCGCAAAAATCGCATAGGCTAAGATCGAAAAAGCGGCATGCAGTTCAAGCATCCAACCCAATTCAGGTAATATCTTAGGGCTATCTGGACGCAGGATCAACCCAATAATATTAATGAAACAGGCAGCCGGAGCCGTGAAGAATCCAAGGATAGACATTCGATAAGCTGAACCAATGATGAAATAGAGCAAAAGTAAAGCCCAGGATAAAAAAACCATGGTTTCAAGAAAATTGGTTATAGGACAATGGTTTATCGAAATTCCTCTTAAATAAAGAAAAAGAGTTTCGAAAAAAAAGGCGACAAGAAGAGCAACAAAGCTGATGTTATCGCTTGCTGCCCTTTTTTTGCCTCTCAATACAAAAAATCCGTAAAGAGAGACAAAAAACTCAATAAAAGTAGCAACGATTAATTCAATTTTTTCTTGGCCAAAACTCATGTGACAACGTGAATCTTCAAAATAACATCTCCTATAGAGAAAGAATCTAGCTCAAAAATTTTTTTGCTATTTCTTGTAGCTTTTTTCCATCGGCTTTGCCCTCTGCACGAGCTATTGCCGTCTTCATCACCACTCCTAAATCTTTTTTATCTTTAGCGTGAGTTTCCTCTATCACTTTTTTCACCAGTTCTTCCATTTCCGCTTCAGTCATTGGTTGGGGCAAAAATTCTTTTAAGACAGCAATCTCTACTTTTTCCTTTTCAGCAAGCTCCAGCCTCTGAGCTTTTTCATACTCCTGGATCGACTCTTCCCTTTTTTTAATTTCTTTTGTGATTACCCCGATCACTTCTTGATCAGAAAGCTCTTTATGGGCTTTCTGGATTGAAGCATAGCTTATGGCTGCCTTGAGAAGTCTCAAAACAGAAATTCTCTCCACATCTTTTTTCTTCATCGCCTCTTTGAGCTGCTGGTCTATCTGAAGTAACAACGACATAATAGGTTTTCCTCTCTTTTCTTTATCACATGTTGCAATTAATCATTCCTTCTTCGATATTCTAACTCTAGAGTGTATACATAAAAAAGAGAAATATCTTTCTAAACATTATTTTATTTTATTCTCATCTTTTATGAGAACAATTTATAAATTTCTTTTTTTGGAACTATTTAAAAATTCTCTGATAACCACCTCGATTTTGACTTTTTTCTTGGTCATAGCTAACGCTTTTCGAGATCTATCTGATCTTCTTGTAAACAACGAAGTTCCTTTGTGGATTTCCTTGAAACTGCTTGTCTCTCTCATTCCCTTTGTCTTAACCTTTACTTTGCCTTGGGGATTATTGATCGCTGTGATCTTGCTTTTCGGTAAAATGTCCCAAGACAGGGAGCTTACAGCCCTTAAAAGTGCAGGCATTAGCCTTGGAGCGATAATGGCTCCGGTCATCTGGTTTGCCCTTCTTTACAGCGTTTTTAGCTTCGCCATCAATGCCTATATTGGTCCTAAAAGCCGTCATGCTTTCAAAGAAATATTCTCGGATGTCATGCTGCATAACCCGCTTTCTTTTTTTAAAAGCAACAAAACCATTGACCAGTTTGACGGTTTTCGGTTGTATGCAACCAACCGCATAGGAGCTAGGCTCCAAGATGTCTATATCTGGGAAACCGATGCCGATCTTCGTCCCTTGCGGTCTATCCGCGCTTCTGAGGCAGAAATAGAACCCGATTTAAATCATCAAAGAATTCTATTGACCCTTTGGAATGCACGGCAAGAGGAAAGAAATGTCTCTGATCCACTGAATGTAAAACTGGTCATGCCCGGTTCTCGCGCTACACAACTTCCCTATGAAATATCTCTTGCCCAGCTTTTTGACCGGTTGGCTGTAAGAAAAAGCATAGGGCTTTCGACCTTAGATGAGATTGGCCGGCAGATTGTCGCGGCTGACTTATTTGGTTTTACTTCAAATCCCACCCCGGTCTTAACTGAATTTCAGAAAAGACTAGCCTTTTCACTCTCCTGCTTTACCTTTGTTCTTGTCGGTGCTCCTTTAGCTATTCAAGTCCAAAGAAAGGAAACTTCTATTGGAGTAGCTTTGAGTTTACTCATCGTTCTTTCCTATTATGTTATCGTTCTACTTGCCGAAGCACTTAAAGCAAAAACTAACCTTTTCCCTGAGCTCATTATTTGGTTACCCAATATCATTTTTCAATCCTTGGGATTTTGGCTTATCTGGAGAGTGAATAGAAGATAGGTTTTAAGAAGCGATTTGATTCTTATCTGGCTTTTATCAGCTTTACGCAAGGATAAAACAAGCTTCTTGGGGATAGATGAGTATAGGCGGCCGCTAAGTGATTTTATTCTCAATACCAGACTGCTTTTGAACCGTTAAACTACACCACTGTCAGGAAGCTCAGAAGTCATCAATAAAAATACTAGGGCAACTCTCCTGGAGGCATAACGGGACCGGGAAAGCCAGGTAGGGCAGGAGGAGAAGGTGCACTGGGCTCAGGAGCTTCATCGGGAGCTTTAGGTTCATTTTCCTGCAAGGGAGGTAGCCAGAACAAAAACATGTTCATATCTTTTTTATTTTATTAAGAAATGCTTCTTTTTAACCTTTTCAAGCTATTTCCAATATTTCCTCGATTGTCGTCAAATTTTCTATACCCTCTTCTTTGATGACAACCATGTCTTCGAGCCTTACTCCTCCAATTTCTGGGTAATACAAACCGGGTTCGACAGTGAGAACCTGGTTTTTCTTAAACACCGCTTTCCTGAATCGAGGAGGCTCATGAATTTCAAGTCCCACACCATGACCTAGTCCATGGAAAAAACCAACCCATCTTCCGCCGCGAATTTCAGTGGGATATCCTTTCTTGGTAAACGAATTCCGAAGATCATTTTCTATTTTGTTGCCTCTTAACCCTTCTCGCAAAACACTTAAAACCCACTGTTTACCCTCTTTAACCGTTTTGTACAGCTCGACGAGTTGTTTTGCAGGTTTTCCTTTGACAACCGTCCGACTAAGATCTCCATAGTAACCTGTTGCCCTGTCTCTTGGGAAAATATCAATAACAATGGATTGGCCAGCCTTAAGTTTTCCTTTGCCAATCTCGTGAGGATCACAGGCTTCGATTCCACAGGCCACGATGGTTCCAAGAGCCATCCCTCCCTCTCTCATGATCTTTATTTCGATCTCTTCCCTTAGTAGCTTGGAGTCAAGAATTTTATCCTGCCATAAAAGTAAGCCCTCATCATTTATTTTACTTTCTCTAATGACTTCAATGGCTCTTTCCATCCCCTTCTCAGCCATGCGCAGGGCCGTTCTGATTGATTCAATTTCGGTCGGAGTCTTAATGGATCGCTCAGGGAAAAACTCCTCTTTTTTGGCTACAATGCTCAACCCTTCTTTTCGTAGGGTTTCAGCCAGTCCCAAAGGAAAATAAGAAGGCACAACTAGCCGGCTAATCCTAAGTTTCTTGCAAATCGTTTTGATCAAAAGAGGAATCGTTAATTTCTCTTCTTTTATTCCAGTTGCTTCTTGGTAAGAAAGGATAACATCGGCTTTAGCCTCCCGTTTGGCGCGATCAATTTCAAGTTTGCTTAAAAAAATATAACTTTTGGAATCCACTTCTATCCAAAGAAAGGGATCGGGAACCATGATCCGAGTAGCATAAAGCATGTTCGCATCTTTTTCCGATGCAGCAAACATCATTCGAGCCATAGCTTTTTCTACCGAGTTTTCAAGATCCAGAAGATTTCGATTTAGTCGATGCCCCAACAGGTCTCATGCTGTAATCTTCCCATCCTCCCCCAAGTGCTCTAATCAATGCCACCGTCGAAATAAACCGTTCACCAAGAATTTGTAGATTGAGCAGTTGGGCATTAAGCCATACCTGCTCGGTCGTATCGACTTCAATGTAATTAACCAATCCCTCTTTAAACCTAACCAAAGAAACATCGAACTGATCCTTGGCAAAAGCTACCGTTCTTTGCTGTGCCTCTTGTTGAGCTTCCAGAATCTTCAAGGCTGCCAGGGCATTTTCCACTTCTTGGAAAGCGATCAGCACTCCTTGCCGGTAATTAGCAACTGCAGCTTGATAAGCTGCCTTGGCTTGCTGTAATCCCGCCACAAGCTGACCCCCTTCGAAAATGGGAAGACTTACAAATGGACCAAGAGTCCAGAACCTACTTGAACCGTTGAAAAGCATTTCTATTGTTGAACTCAGCAGTCCAACCGAAGCCAAAAGATTCACCGAAGGGAAGAAGGCACCCAATGCTACCCCAATATCAGCATTAGCTGAAGCCATCTGCCTTTCTGCTTGAGCTACATCTGGCCTCCTTTGCAAAAGATCAGAAGGCAGATATTCGGGCAAAACGGGGACTGAACCCGAAATCGGGTTAGAAGCAATTTTTACAGAAGAAGCGGGTTTTCCAAGAAGAACGGCGATCGCATTTTCGATTTGAGCCCTGGTATTTTCCAACCCTATATATTGAGATTGCAGGCTGGCCAGATCTGTTTTTGCTCTTGCAAGATCAAGCTCGTTAGCCAGTCCTCCATCATAACGGCTTTGCACCAAGTAAAGATTATCTCTAAAGACATCGATCATGTAGCGGTAGACAGCCAATTGTGCATCGATATAGCGAATGGAAAAATAATCGGTGGCCAACTCCGCATGCAAACTAAGAAGCAAGTTTTCATAGGCTGCTTGGGTAGCTTGTGCAGAAGCTTTTGCAGCTTCAAGTTCGCGACGGTATCTTCCCCAGATATCCGCCTCATAAGATGCCGCTAAAGGCAGCGCCCATTCATTCCAATAAATAGGCAGACCAGTTTGAAACTGGGTAAAACCAATTTGCTGGCCTGTTGTTGAGCTAAAAACAGGGGCGAATACGGGATGTTGAAGGAAGAAAAAGGGCTGGTTTTGAGAAAATCTTAATCTGGAGTAGAAGGGATAAAACCCGATATGGGGGAAAAAATTGGAAAGAGATTGCGTTACCAGGGCTCTTGCCTCTACAACTTGAGCATAAATTCCTTTCAGTTGCTGGTTGCCTATCAACAGTTGAGCTTCCAATTGGTCTAACAAAGGGTCTTTAAAAACCTTCCACCATTCTCCTTTAGCGATTGCATCCTGAGGAAGGGCCTTCTTCCACCGAATACCTTCCAGCCTTTTTCCCGAGGCAGTTTGCACTTCAGTGGGTGTCACTCCTTCTTCTCCTGTCGTGGGTTTTTCAGCGTTAGGATTGTTTCCCCATTTGAAGGCTAGCGGAGTTTCTGCCACAGGCCGGTGGTAATCAGGACCAACGGCACAACCGCAGATCAAAAAAACCAATGGAAAAAAGAAAAGAGACTTCGGTGCTCTTTTCATTTCCCTTAGAATAAAAGGGCACTTCATTGCTTGTAGTTAGCGATAGGAGATTAAAATGGGTATTTTATTAATCAACATTAATTTTTCTTTTACCCTTATTCCCATATATCTTTTGTTCAATATCATCAAGTCTATTGGCAAAAGAAAAGCTTGGTAAGTGAAGAAAACTGATCATAAACGCAAAATATTAATGGAATGGAATCAATAAGGTTGCGGAAAATCTATGTTCATAATTTAAAGGGTATCGATCTAGATATCCCTCATAAAACCCTAACCGTTATCACGGGACTGAGCGGTTCGGGAAAATCTTCACTCGCATTTGACACCCTCTTTGCTGAAGGCCAAAGCCGTTACATTGAAACTTTTCCTCCTTATATTAGGCAGTTTCTTTTGAGAGTCGAAAAGCCCAAGGCGGAATCCATAGAAGGGATGTTACCCGCTATTGCCGTTGAACAGGATAGGACCACCGCTAACTCGAGAAGCACGGTTGCTACCATGACAGGGATTGCTGATTATCTTAAAATTCTCTATGCCAGGCTTTCAGTCCCTATCTGTCCCCGTTGCCATCAACCCATTCAAAAATCTACACCTAAGGGAATTGTAGAACAGCTTTTTAGATCTTACCTTCACAAAGACTTTCTTATCTGCTACCCAGTTCGTTTTGCAGCCCACACTTCTTTTAGGGAAGCCAGTCAGCTGCTCCTTTCCCAGGGGTATTCCAAAATCTGGTTAGGTAATCAGATCGTCAGAATCGATGAAGAACCCACTTGCTCCTCTCTTATGGATTTTGAGGAAATCCTCGTCATTCATAGTCTTGAAAAAGTTGAATATGAAAGGGAAAGCCAGCTTTTAGAAACTTTTGAAGAAAGTTTAAAGATGGGCAAGGGAACCATACAGGTCGTTTTTTTTCCCGAAAATAAGAGTCTTTCATTCAGTAACCGTTTAATCTGTCCGGTAGATAAAATTGAGTTTGAAGAACCTTTGCCTGCCCTTTTCTCGTTTAACAATCCTAAGGGGGCTTGTCCTACATGCCACGGCTTCGGTCGTATCATCACGATCGATTACGATAAGGTTATTCCTGAAAAGAATCTTTCGGTAGAACAAGGAGCTATTCGGCCTTTTCAGTCTGAACATTTTAAGCATTGGCAAATTTTCCTGGAAAGAATGCTCAAAAAAAGAAAAATTTCCCTTACCAAAAAAATTGCTTCCTACAATAAAGCTGAGTGGGACTACCTAGTCCAGGGAGAAGACCCTTCTACGGATGCAGACCTTTTAATCGAGCAGGACCGGTGGTGTGGAATCGATGGATTTTTCTCTATATTGGAAAAAAAAACTTACCAAACCCATATACGGGTGTTTCTGTCTCGATACCGGCTTTATACTCAATGTCCCGATTGCCAAGGGAGCCGGTTCAACAAAAAAGCGCTTGGCTATAAAGTTTTCTCTGGTCAAACACCCCTTTCTATCGGAGAGTTCCTGCAGTTGCCTATTACCGAGCTCATCCCTATTGTTAGCCAAATAGACATTCCGGTATGGGACAAAGCGGCGTTGAAGATAATAGAAGAGCTCGGTAGTCGACTGCGCTATCTAGATGATATTGGCCTTGGCTATCTGACCCTAGACAGAACGAGTAGAACACTTTCAGGAGGGGAAACAAGAAGGGCTAACCTGACAATCTGTCTGGGCAATAAGCTTACCAATACGCTTTTTGTCCTTGATGAACCCACAATCGGTCTTCATCCCAAGGATTCCTCTAGACTTGTCGAACTCATCAAAAAACTAAGAGACCAAGGCAACACGATCGTTGTTGTCGAACATGATGAAACAGTTATAAAAAATGCTGATTACATCGTAGAACTTGGTCCGGGGACAGGATCAGAGGGAGGAAAAGTGACTTATTCAGGTAATCTTCAAGGACTGCTCTCGAGTCCTTCTTCATTGACCGGTGCCTACCTGAGTAGAAGAAAAACAGTAGAGATTCCTCAAAATAGAAGAAAACCCTCTCAAGACCGACTGCAGGTTCGTAAAGCCAATATTCATAATCTTCAAAACCTTGATGTGGACATTCCCCTTGGCCTATTCGTGACTGTTACGGGAGTCAGCGGATGCGGCAAAAGCAGTCTTGTCCATGAGATTATTGCTCAGGGCCTACATCGAATCAAAGAGTTGGATCCCCCCCAGGGAACTTTTTTTACAGGAAGAGCTTATTTTAACGGATGGGAAAACATTGGCGAAGTTATCGAAATCGATCAAATGGCCATTTTGAAAACACCAAGGTCAAATATAGCTCTTTATTTAGGAATTTGGCAATATGTGAGAAAACTCTTTGCTTCTACGGATCAAGCGCTAACTCAAGGAATAGGAGAAAGCAGTTTCTCGATGAACTCTGGGGAAGGGCGTTGCCCAAGATGTCTTGGACTGGGATATGAAAAAATAGAAATGCAGTTTTTAGCTGATGTCTATGTTTGCTGCTCGGTATGCGGAGGCAAAAGATTCCAACCCCATATTCTTGCTATCCGTTACCAGGGAAAATCTGTTGATCAAATCCTTGAAATGACAGCTAAAGAAGCTTCACTGTTTTTTACTCCCCAAAAATCGGCTTCAGGTCCACAGTCGGTTCTTTGTAAAAAAATAGTCGATCGGCTCGAAATGCTCAAAGAGATCGGGTTGGATTATCTCCAGCTGGGCCATCCTCTAAGCCAGCTTTCTGGAGGAGAATCCCAGAGACTCAAGATCTTAAGCATTCTCTGCGAAAGCCCTTTTAGCTTTCCTTTGGATTTCAATAAAAAGACAAGAAAGACAAGCGGTGGCCAGCACCGGATAGTGATCCTCGATGAACCCACAACAGGCCTTCATATGGATGATGTGAGCCGGCTAATCGGTCTTTTACAGAAACTTGTTGATCGAGGAAACACCTTGATTGTCGTTGAGCATAATCTTGATGTAATCCTTTCTAGCGACTGGGTTATAGATCTTGGACCATCTGGAGGAAAGGCTGGGGGCAAAATTGTTGCCCAGGGGCCTCCCGAATCTATTGCTCAGTCTAAGCAAGGTTTTACAGCTTTTTTTCTAAACGAAAAGTTGAACAACAAAAGTTCCTTTTATCTTTCCCCCATGACTCCTTCGAGTGCTGCTGTAAAACGGCAAAGTTTATCTATTCGTGGAGCTCGTCATCACAACCTCAAGTCGATTTCTCTTGAAATTGATTTAGAAAAAACAACTGTACTGACTGGAATGAGCGGATCAGGAAAATCAACCCTGGCTTTCGATGTTCTCTTTGCCGAGAGCCGGAGGCGTTTTTTGGACTCTCTTTCAGGATATGCCAGACAATTTATCCAATCTCTTGAAAAGCCACAAGTCGATGACATCGAATGGCTTCCTCCTTCGATAGCCATTGAGCAAAGATCTACAATCCCCGGGGCTAAAAGCACAGTTGGAACTCTATCTGGGATCTATCCTTTTCTTAGGCTTCTTTTTGCTAAAACAGGGGTTCCTTTCGATCCAGATACCCATGAAGAAGCCATTCAACAAAACCCTAAGGAAATTTTGAATTCCATTCGCTCAAAGCTTCTAGCCGATCGGACATACCGCGTTTTAGCCCCTCTAGTCAGAGAAAGAAAAGGCATTTATTCATCTCTTGGCAAATGGGCACAAAAAAAAGGTTATCTTGGATTTCGAATTGATGGAGACTGGTATGAAGCCGTAGAGTTTCCACGGCTTTCCCGTTTTAAAAACCATACCCTTGATCTCTGGTTATGCACCCTAAATGGAGGAAGTGTTCCAGAAGATCTAGAAAAAAATATTTCCTTGGCTCTTAACCTTGGACAAGAATCAGTTATTTTATTCGATGAAACTGAAAACAAAGATACCCTTTATAGCACAAAATTTCATTGTCCTCAAAGTGGAAAAAGTTTTGATGCCCTTGACCCAAGGCTTTTTTCATTCCATTCCCCTTTAGGTTGGTGCCCCACCTGCCTTGGGAACGGCAAAATCGAAGAAAAAACGGGCCAAGACAGTATTCTTTGTCCCGATTGCCAGGGCAAGAAAATCAACCGACTGGCTCGGTCAGTCTTCCTTCCCTGGCCTATACATGGATTAAAGCCGACAATCGATCATCTCTGTTCTTTGCCTATAGATCAACTGATCAATTATTTTCAAGCAATCGAACCTTCATTCCATCAAAAAGCTATTGTAGAAAAAATTATTCCTGAACTGATCAAAAGGCTCCAATTCATAACTCAGGTTGGTCTTCATTACTTAAGCTTAGATCGGGAAGCCCAAACTCTGTCGGCTGGTGAGCTCCAAAGACTACACCTATGTTCTCAGCTAGGATCGAATCTTCAGGGCATTCTTTATATTCTTGATGAACCGACAATTGGCCTTCATCCCACTGAAAATCAAAAACTTTTAGATAGCTTGGAAGAACTCAAAAACAAAGGCAATACCTTGGTCATCGTTGAACATGACACAGAAACGATGAAAAGGGCGGACAAAATCATAGATCTTGGCCCAGGTGCCGGAGCAGAAGGAGGAAAAATTATTTTTGAGGGAAGTTATGCAGAGCTTCTTAATTGTAAAAATTCCATCACTTCCCGATATCTTTCCCAACCCATGAGTCATCCTTTAAAAGGAAACAAGCGGAGAAGCTGTGACGATCATGCATCTTGGCTAAAAATTTATGGGATCAATGTTCATAACCTTAAAAATGTAGAGCTGGAATTGCCTTTGGGTCGGTTTGTTGTCATTTGTGGAGTCAGCGGATCGGGCAAAAGTACTCTTTTAAAAGAGGTCATTTTTGCGGCGGTCAAGAAAACCCTTCAAAAATCGAGAGGACAGATACAAAACGAATATTGGACCAAGGTCATTGGAACCGAAGCACTCAGTGACGTCTGCTTTGTTGATCAAACCCCCATAGGGAAAAACTCTAGGTCAACTCCCCTGACTTATCTTGGATTGTTCGATATCATCAGAGAACTCTATGCCCAAACTCCCCTTTCTCGGCAACGGGGTTACACAAAAAGCCGCTTCAGCTACAACTCTAAAGAAGGAAGTTGTCCTGATTGCCAGGGAAACGGGACTATACAGGTAAGCATGCCTCTGCTTCCTCTTTTCTATCTTCCTTGCGAGTCTTGTGAAGGGAAAAGGTACAACCCACAAACCCTAGAAGTCCGATACAAAGACAAATCGATTTATGATATACTCTGCATGACCGCTGCTGAAGCCTGCAGCTTTTTCTGCTCGATCGAAAAATTACGCAAGCCTCTGTCTATCCTTTGCGATATTGGTCTTTCTTATCTCCAGCTTGGACAACCCACACCTACCCTTTCTGGAGGTGAGGCCCAGAGAATAAAGTTAGCCAAAGAACTTATCGCCGTAGAGCAAAAAATGATCCAAAGAGAATTGTTCTGGGGATCAGCCAATGAAGCCAGAATCCTTTATTTACTCGAAGAACCCACGATTGGACTTCATTTAGCTGACATCGAGAAATTTCTTCATCTGTGCCAGAGGCTGGTTGAATTTGGTCATACCGTAGTCATCATCGAACATCATCCCGACGTTATCGCCGAAGCTGACTACGTCATAGAACTTGGACCAGGAGCTGGAGAAAGAGGAGGAAAAATCATTGGGAAAGGGGCCCCTGAGCATTTTTCTAGAACCATGAATAGTCCTACAGCTCCTTTCCTGAAAGAAATCCTCTCTTAGCGTTTAGAAAAATAAAATGAGGCTAAAAAAGAAGATTTCTAGGAAGCCTTTTTTTAGGTAAAACTTAATCATGACCACGATTCAATTTCTGGCTCGACAGCTTCTTTCCCATAATGTCAAACATGTATTCAGTGTTCCCGGAGATTATTCCTTAAAAATCTTGGATAGCCTAGCCAAAGAAGGGATCAGGATTATCAACACCTGTGATGAGCAGGGAGCAGGTTTTGCTGCCGATGCCTACGGACGACTAAACGGTCTTGGAGCTGTGTGCATTACCTACTGTGTCGGGGGTCTTAAAGTTACAAATCCCGTAGCTGAAGCTTACGCTGAAAAATCTCCTGTCATTGTTCTTAGTGGGGCTCCTGGATTAAAAGAAAGACAAAAAGACCCTTTACTTCACCACAAGGTCAAAGATTTTAATACCCAGTTAAAAGTTTTCGAAGCCTTAACAGTTTTTGCCACCATTTTAGAAAATCCAAGAGATATCGGGGAACAGATTCTTAAAGCAATTGGTCTTGCCCTTAAATATAAAAGACCAGTGTATTTGGAAATCCCTAGAGACATCGTCACAGCTGAAATAGAAATCCCCAAGCATGATTTTCCCGAAGATGATCAGTCCAATCCCAAGGCTTTAGAAGAAGCTCTAAAAGAAGCTAAAGAAATGATCGAGTCTTCAACCCGTCCTCTCATTCTCGCAGATGTTGAGATTCAGAGATTTGGACTGCAAAAAGAACTTGAGATGCTTACGAACCAGACCGGAGTTCCTGTATGCGCTACACTCCTAGGAAAATCGGTCATTGCAGAAACACACCCCAACTACATTGGTGTTTATGAAGGGGCTACAGGAAGTGCCGAAGTCTGTGCTTATTTTGACCAGAGCGATTGCCTCATCTTGCTTGGCGTATTCATGACTGATATCACCCTGGGATCCACGAAATCTATCTTGGATATGGGTAAATGTATCTATGCCACCAGTGAAAAATTAACTATAAGACACCATTCTTTTGAAGATGTGCGCTTTGAGGACTTTGTTCGCGGACTTCTCACTTTAAATATTCGAAAAGCTCCTCCTGAAAAACTGCCCAACCCTACCTTGCCTCGAATCGAAGATATCGATGAGAACGAACGGATTTCGGTCAATTCCTTTTTTAGCCTTGTTAACAGCTTTCTCTCTTCCCAAACTGTTGTTGTTGCTGATGTGGGTGAATCTCTTTTTGGAGCTATTGATCTTGTTATTCATGAAAGCACCGAATTCATAAGCCCTGCTTACTATGCTTCCGTTGGATTTTCCATTCCTGCTTCGATAGGTGCTGAACTGGCAAAACCTCAGCTTGTTCCTTTTGTCATCTGCGGAGATGGGGCATTCCAAATGACAGGTATAGAGCTTGCTACCGCATGCCGTTACAACCTTCATCCCATCGTTTTTTTGCTGAACAACCGTGGATATTCAACCGAACGTATATTTCTAGACGGCTCCTTTAACGACCTCTGGAACTGGAACTATAGCAAGATCACCGAGTTATTAGGATGCGGGAAGTCTTGCAGCGTTAAAACGAATAAAGAGCTTAAAGTGGCGATTGAAAAAGCCATTTTAAACAGGGATTCTTTCTGGCTTATCGAGGTGACGATCCCTCCCACGGACCATTCTCAAGCTTTACAAAGAATGGCCGAAAGAATCATGCCCTAAAGCAAAAACAACGACTGACAATTTGTTTTTTTAAAGAATATTTCTTTTAGATGAAAGTATTGATTGTAGAAGATGATCAGAAAGTCCGCAAACATGTCAAGGCAGCATTGCAGGCTGAAGGTTATACTGTAGATGAATGCGAAGAGGGCGAAGAAGCTCAATGGCTACTTGAAAATTACAACTATGACTTGGCCATTCTTGACTTAATGTTGCCAGGCAAGGACGGAATAAGCATTGTCCGACAGATACGACGGCAAGGTTATTCTATTCCCGTTCTTTTTCTATCGGGTAGATCCGCAGTTTCTGATCGAGTTCATGGGTTGGATGCAGGCGGTGATGATTATCTAACCAAGCCCTTTTCCACTATAGAACTTTTAGCCCGAGTGCGTGCTCTTTTACGCAGGCGATCTCCGATTTCTCCAACAAAACTAAAATTTGAAGACCTGGAAATGGATCTCACACGAAGAACAGTTAGCCGTGCAGGACACCCTATAGAGTTAACCAACAGGGAGTTTGAGCTGCTCCGGCTTTTGCTCGAATCAGCTCCCAATCCTGTCAACAAAGCGATAATCACGGAGAAAATCTGGGATAGATGCTTTGATTCAGAAACCGCCCTTGTCAACGTCCATATTAACCATTTGCGCCAAAAAATACATTTAGCAGGACTACCTCCCCTTCTGCATACGGTTAGAGGGGTAGGGTTCATCCTCAAACGCCCAACCGACAAATGAACTATCTATTAAACTCATGCTAAGACGCTGGCATCTACTCACCGTTGTTTTTTCTTTTATTTTCCTCTTTCTCTCCGCCATTTTCCACTGGATAGCCACAGCTAAGGAAGCCCGTTTCCTGCAGTCCCGGGAACATCAAAGGGAGCTTGTTCGATGGGAAGCCTCTTATGCCCTCGTCATGGTCGTGAGTTTTGGATTGGCTAGCTATGGGCTTGCAAAACTGTTAAATAAACCGATTGTTCGACTCCGTTTGGATATCGAATCAATCGATCCTCATAACCCTTGGCAAAGAATTAAACCTGAAGGTTATCCTGAAGAATATTTATCTCTTATCCATGAAATCAACCAACTGCTCTCAAAGATTCAGAAAGTTGTTGAAGAATCCGATAAAGAAGCCGCACAGTTAGCTCATGAACTCAAAGTTCCTCTCACTCTTGCAAAAATCAGACTAGAAAAATCACTCGAAAAAATGGATCCAGAAATTGCCGAGGAGATCGACTCCGAACTCGAAAGGCTCAAGCAGCACATGGAAAGGGCAATACTGCTCAACAAGGCTGAAAAAGGCAATCTCACGATTTCCTGGGGAAAAATGGAACTTGGGAAAACTGCAGAAATCATTATCGAGGGATTTCGGTTGCTTTGTGAAACCGAACAAAGACATATCCATGTTGAAAGAGAAGAGGGGATTTTTATCGAAGCTGATTCTTCTTATCTTAAACAGATCCTTTACAACCTGATGGCTAATGCGATGAAACACGGCACCGGAGACATAACCGTGCGTATGAAAAAAAAGGGGAGTCTTGCAGCACAACTGCTCGTTTTTAATAAAATCAAACCCATAAGGGTAAAAACCGGCAGCCTGGGACTTGGCAAAAGAATAATCCAGGCTCTTGTTTCAGCACACGGGAATATGACCATCCGCTATAAACAGATGGGTTCTTTATATTGTGCTCGCCTTTCCATCTACCCCAGGACTTCAAAAGCCTAGATTTTGCAATCCTCTCTTTTTTTTTAGGCTAAGCTAATTTTTTACTTTCTTCTCGGCTAACTTTAAGAAAAATTAAACTATAGTTTTCGATAATTTAAAGTTTAGAGGTTTATTTTTTAAAAAGGGAACTAAAAGCTTTCCATCGTTATTAGGAAAGCAGAAGGATTTAGAGAAGGAGATGAGGATAAAAGTTATTCAAAGAAAGGGGGTGTAAAATGATCAAAGTGCTCAAGAATCAAGCTAAAGGCTACTTTACCTCTGAACCGCTTTTAACCCGAGATGATGAAAGAATTTTTCGACCGACAGAAGGGTTTTATCAAAAATACCTGAAGCCCATCCATATCTCTACTGAAACATGGGGATGGATATTATCAGTTCTTTTCCACGCACTTCTTCTTTTCGGTATAGGACTTTCCCTTCTGCCAAAGTCATCACTTCAAATGCCAGCCATACCTCCGGCTATGATCGAACTTGTCCCTTCAGTTGAACCTCAACAACCCCAACAAAAAATTGAACCCCAACAACAACCTACCATTCATCCTGATGACATGGTCAAAGCGATTGTTCAAAAACCCAAAGCTATACAAAAAAAACCGGCTCCTAAACCCCAACCTCCCGTTTCACAACGAGTAACGGCAATGGCCATGCCAGATTACCTAAGGAACCCTCCTCCTGTATATCCCGAGGAGGCAAGGAGAAAAGGAGAACAGGGGGTCGTTTACATCTGGGTAAAAATATCTCCTGCAGGGACTGTTTCTTCTCTAAGCGTCTATAGAAGTTCAGGTTTTGCTGATCTCGATGGTGCTGCTGTTGATGCGGTAAAAAGATGGAGATTTCATCCTGCTAAATCTGGAAATACACCTGTCGAATCCCAAGCGATAGTTCCTGTCCAGTTCCACCTCACAAAATAAATATTTATCCTACAAAGGGGGATACCTCCACCCCTTTGTAGGATAAAATTTAGATTTGATTTTGTTCAAAGAACTATGGGAATAAAGGATTGCATTCAGGAATAACTGAAGGCCCTTAATTTTTATAAGTTAAACCAAGGCAATGACCTAAGCATTTATGTTCTTGAGGAAAGAAAAATGTCTTTTTTTTTCTCTTTATCACCTCATTTTCTTATTTTTCTTTCCTATTAGCCTTCTTGCTCAAGTTTCAGCTAACTCCTCCATTTCAGCCCCACAACAACAGCCTCAAACAGAACAACCCCAAAACCCAGTACTTCCTTCAACCCAAAGTCCAGAAGAACCTCAAGTCAACCAAGAACTTCCCCAAGCTCCTTCTCAAGAAGAAACCCCACCTGGGGAAGCCCAACCTCAAGCCCCTTCAATACCTCCTTCTGAAACAGCTCCTGCCCCTCCTTCAGGACCTGCAACACAGCTCCCTCCCAATATTCCTCTTCTTTTGCCCATTAACGTAACAGCTCAAGAAGAGTTGCCCGAAGAAGAGAATGTTGTTTCCACCAACGAGGAAACGGGTGTGCTTGGACCAGCCATGAAAATCATTGATACACCAAGAACGATACAGGTGGTTACAAGACAGCAATTGAATACGATCAATGCTCAGACTGTGAATGACTTGGCTGCTTTTACTCCCGGAGTTAACCCCACCCAAATGACTGGTAGTCCTGTGGCTGAACCGATCATTCGAGGATTACCCGGAACTGTGTACCGCAATGGGATGCTCGTTGGATTTAGCCAATCTGCTCAATGGGGTCCTCTCATGAACATGATGGCTTATGACAACCTGGATGTGGTCACTGGACCTGTAAGCATTGTTTTTGGTCCCCAGGAATTGGCTGGGGGATTTGCAAATGAAGTCACCAAGCAACCCTTTTTTGACAAGTTCCGGGGTAGTGCCAGTTATACCACCGGCATGTATTCAACCAACATGTGGAATATTGACCTGGGAGGCCCAGTCATAAAAGATAAGTTGGCCTACCGGTTCGATTATTTTGGCCAGGACGGCTATGCTCCTTATAATTACTACGATGGAGCTTATCTTCAAAGACAATGTTTCTATCTCGATGTTGGAGCAAAACCTTATGAAAATTTAACAATCGATTTTAACACTGAACTGGATATCAATCATTTGAATACGGTTGCCGGGCTTAATAGACCAACCTCCTCATTGATTAACGATGGCTTATACCAGACAGGCAGCTGGGTTGGTTGGTTTGGCCCTCCTGGGGTGTTTCATCCGGGCGTAGGCACTGCTCCTCCAGGTGCTGGATATGCAGTGGACTGGGGGCCTCTGGTTCCAATAAGTAGAAGGACTAATTTATTTGCCAATCCAGAAAATTCAACCAACCAAGCCTATTATGTAGCACAAGCCGTCGAAAATTTGAAAATCACCGATAATCTTTCAGTTGTTAATAATTCCCTCTTTGAGTATTTCAGTACTACGATTAACCAGGCTATACCTTCTACATTTTGGGCCATTCTACCTTCAGGCTATGATTTTGATGACAGGCTAGAGCTTCGCTCTTTTTTTGATACCTTGCCCTCTTCTCAGAAAAAAGATAGTTCAATAAATATTGATCAATCTACACATACAGAACAGTCGGCTAAAGACCATCCTCTTCTCATGCACCATATCATAGATGCAGGTCTGGAGTTCAGGTATTTCAGTGATACCGAATATTCGGGAGTCTGGCATAGTCCCATAAATATCTGGAACTTGACACAACCCCTTGGGTATAACGATTTTTCTCCCTTGGTTTCTTTCGCACAGGCCACATCCCCCATTTTTGCAAACCCCTATCTGACAGATATTCCTGTGCCGGGACATCCCGGGAAATTTTTCAATGTCTTTAATTATCTGTCCACATCCAATACGTTTTATGAACTTTCGCCATTTTATCAACACCAGATCAATTTTACGGATCAATGGAGTTTAATGCTAGCGGGAAGAATGAATGCTTATTTTGTAGAGGCTTCTCCACCAGCTGGTACTCCTGCTATTCTTTCCGAAGTAGCTCCATCCTTCGGACTGCCCCCATACACCTCGACTTCCATGAACATTGTCCAGCCTGAAGTCACTATCAGTCCAAGCTATAAGCCTTTTCCTTGGATGACCAGTTATTTCACTTTTTTCTATGGACAAACCACTTTGCTTTCTCAATTTGGCAGTTTTGCTCCTGAATTTCCTTCGGCCTACTATCATCAGAATAATTTTCTCTATGAAGTAGGTACCAAGTTCAGCCTTCTTCACGACAAACTTTTTCTAGGGGTTTCTGGCTATTATCAAACAGGCTTTATTCCTGCCCAAGTCATTCCCGGTGGTCCCATAGCAACTTCTCAAGTTGCCATCAAAGGAGCCCAGCTTGTAGGCAACTACCAGCCAAACAAAAATTTCTGGCTTAATTTCGGCTATGCGTTTATCGAAGGAGAAGAGTTATGGCAGGGCCTTCCCATAGGTCCTCTTGCCTCTCAGCCTTATTCATCAACGGTGGCCAAGCTATATGGTTTACCCGTAGATCCTCTTGTTAACGAAGCGCCACTAAATTATCCATTTATTGGATTCCCTCATAACTATGGGAATCTTATGGCTACATACAAATTTGATAATGGTTTAGGCATCTCTCTTTGGGCTCTAGCAGAAAGCGGTAATTTTATCTTTTATACTTATTCGACCCGGATTCCAGCATGGTACACCCTGAATGCCAGAATTTTCTATACGGCAAAAAGATGGGAAGCAAGCCTTTATCTTTATAACTTTACCGATGAACACTACTGGCTTCCTGGCGCTCCTGGTTTTAGTGCAGCTCGATTCATGAACTATGATTATATCGTTCCACAGCTCCCATTCTGGGTACAAGGCACATTATCTATTTTTTTCTAGCATAGGGATGGCTATTCGCTGTTCGAACATCCTGATGCTCAGCCTAATTCATTCACAAAATAAAAAACAAATATTAACCCCTTTTTATATTATTAGCCCTATCTGTTAGCCGCTTGTTTTATTACTGTAGGGTTGGCCAAATGACTTATCCACTAAATAGGATAACCACTTTATTAAGCCTTAGCCTTTTTTTCTTTTTTATTCCTTGTTATGGGCTCTATATAGCCCAAATTCATGCCCAGTCTTTGTCTCCCGAACAACAGGATAAAGAGGACAAAAACTCTTCTCTTTCCACTCCCTATCCAGAAACCCAACCATCTTTTGAAAAGCCACCTTCAGAAGAGCCGCCTCTGTTACCCCCAAGTTCGGAACCCGCTTTAACTACCCCAGCTCAAGCTGGAAGTGAAATTCCTTCTTCTGTTCCAGTGCTTGCACCGGTTACCGTAACCACCCAAGAAGAGTTGCCTGAAGAGGAGAATGTTGTGCAATCAAACATGGAAGCCAACGTTCTCGGTTCTCCGATGAAGGTGATCGACATTCCCCGTACGGTCCAGGTCCTAACAAGACAAGAACTGAACACGATTAATGCCCAAACCGTCAACGATCTTGCCGCTTTTACTCCAGGAGTCAATCCCTCGCAACAAACAGGTAGTCCCATGGGCGAACCTATCATCAGGGGGTTACCGGGAACAGTTTTTCGTAACGGCATGCTTGTTGGATTCAGCCAGTCGGGTCAATATGGGCCACTGATGAACATGATGGCTTATGACAACATGGATGTGGTTACGGGGCCCGTAAGCATTGTCTTTGGTCCCCAGGAACTGGCTGGAGGGTTCATCAACGAGGTTACCAAACAGCCCTACTTTGACAAATTCCGTGGAAACGCAAGCTATACTCTTGGCATGTACAATACAAACTTTTGGAATCTCGACATTGGTGGACCTCTGGTTAATGACAAAGTCGCTTACCGTTTTGACTACTTCGGCCAAGATGGTTTTGCTCCCTATAACTACTACGATGGAGCTTATCTCCAAAGACAATGTTTCTATTTAGACATCGGAGCCAAGCCCTATGAAAATCTCACGATTGATTTCAATACTGAACTGGATATCAATCATTTTAACACTGTTGCGGGCCTCAACCGGCCCACCTCCGCTTTGATCAACGATGGGTTGTATCAATCAGGCAACCTCGCTGGTTGGTATGGTCCTCCCGGGGTTTTTCACCCTGGATTGGGTACAGCTCCTCCGGGTGCTGGCTACGCGGTTTCTTGGGGACCTCTCTTACCTATCAACCCCAGGACCAATATCTTCGAAAATCCTGAAGATGATGACCAGCAAGCCTATTATGTTGCTCAATGTGTAACGACTTTAAAAATAAACGATGAAACAAGTCTGATTAACAACAGCCTTTTTGAATATTACTCAGCTCTCATAGATCAGGCTATTCCGTCAGATTTTTGGGGATTTCTGCCCTCAGGTTACGATTTTGATGATCGGCTAGAAGTTCGTAGCAGCTTTGAAACTCCTCTCCACAGCAAAAATGATAAAGACCCTGAACAACCTTTCTCATTGCACCACTTGATTGATACAGGACTAGAATTTCGTTATTTCTCAGATACTGAATACGCCGGGGTGTGGCACGAGCCTGTTAACATTTGGAATCTGGTCCAACCTTTGGGTAATAATCGGTTCTCTCCTCTTGTTAGCTTTGCTCAGGCTACTTCTCCTCTTTTTGCCAATCCTTACCTGACCGACATTCCTATTCCAGGCTTTCCCGGAGGTTTCTACAACGTGTTCAACTATTTGTCCACCTCCGATACATTCTATGAACTCTCACCCTTTTACCAGCACCAGATCGATTTTATGGATAAATGGTCTTTAATGGTTGCGGGCAGAATGAATGGTTACTTCATCCAAGCTTCTCCTCCTCCAGGTACTCCTGCTATCCTTTCGGCTGTAGCACCTACTTTTGGGTTGCCATCCTACAGCTCCACTTCTATGAATGTCGTTCAGCCCGAAATCACTATCAGCCCTAGCTACAAGCCCTTTGCCTGGATGACAAGCTACTTCAGCTTTTTCTACGGTCAAACAACCCTTCTTTCCCAATTCGGTAGTTTTGCTCCCGAATTCCCTTCCAGTTATTACCATCAAAACAACTTTCTGTACGAAGTAGGGACAAAATTTAACCTTTTACACAATAAGCTATTCTTAGGCCTGTCCGGTTACTACCAAAGCGGATTCATCCCTTCCCAGGTTATCCCTGGTGGTCCTGTAGCGACAACCGAAGTCGCTATCAAGGGAGCCCAGCTCATGGGCAACTACCAACCAAATAAAAATTTCTGGCTTAATTTCGGCTACAGTTTCATCGTCGGCCAGGAACTCTGGCAAGGATTACCCCAAGGACCTCTTGCTTTACAACCCTATTCTTCAACCGTAGCCAAACAATTTGGGCTTCCCGTAGACCCCCTAGTCAACGAAGCTCCACTCAACTACCCCTTTATTGGCTTTCCCACTAACTATGGCAACCTCATGGCTACCTACAAGTTCAACAATGGCTTGGGAATTTCCCTATGGGCATTAGCTGAAAGTGGTAATTTTATCTTCTATACCTATTCCACAAGAATCCCCTCTTGGTATACCCTTAATGCTCGAATTTTCTATAGCTCAAAAAGGTGGGAAGCTAGCCTTTATCTCTATAACTTTACCAATGAACATTATTGGTTTGCGGGTGCACCTGGTTTCAGCGCAGCAAGGAATTTTAATTACGATTACATCGTACCCCAGCTGCCTTTCTGGGTTCAGGGAACGCTCTCCATTCTATTCTAGGCTACTCAAACAAAAGTTTAGGGACTTAGCTTTCCAAAACATAAGAAAATATAAGGGGAGCAACAATGGTAGCATCCGACTCAATCATGAACTTGTGGGTATCTTTACTTAACTTTCCCCAAGTGATTTTTTCGTTTGGAGTAGCCCCGCTATAGGAACCATAACTTGTTGTCGCATCGCTAATCTGGCAGAAATATCCCCATAAGGGAACATTTTCTTGTTTCATATCTTGGTGCAGCATAGGCACAACGCAGATGGGGAAGTCCCCAGAAATTCCCCCTCCAATCTGAAATAAGCCAAGAGAATGATTTTTTGTTGTTTCTAGGTAATATTGGGCAAGAGCCATCATGTACTCAATCCCCGTCTTCACTGTTAAAGGATCTTTGATTTCTCCAAGAAGACAATGAGCAGCATACATGTTTCCTAGAGTTGAGTCTTCCCATCCGGGGACTACCATAAAAATCTTCTTTTCCAAGGCGGCTAAAACCCAGCTATCCTTGGGATCTATCTGATAATAAGGTTCAAGTTTAGCCGATTGAATGACTTTCCAAATAAATTCATGGGGGAAAAACCGCTCCTTCTTTCTGTCCGCTTCCATCCATTCCTTAAGGATAGCCCGTTCGATCCTTCGCATCGCTTCCTCTTCGGGAATACACGTATCGGTAACACGATTCAGGTGACTTTTATAAAGAGCTATTTCATCGTCCGCGGACAGTTCCCTGTAGTGGGGGACCCTTTTATAGTAGTTATGGGCAACAAGGTTGAAAATATCCTCTTCTAAATTAGCCCCTGTGCAAGATATGGCATGAACCTTGTCTTGCCGGATCATTTCAGCCAAGGAAACTCCCAGTTCGGCTGTACTCATGGCTCCACCCAAGGCTATCATCATCTTTCCGCCAGACTCCAAGTGTTTCACGTAGCTTTGAGCCGCATCTTTTAATGTAGCGGCATTGAAATGCCTGAAGTGATGATCTATAAACTGTTTTATCGGCTGGGATTTCATTTTTCTCACCTCATCCACAAAAGAAAAAAATTCCGTGTCATCATTTAAAATGGAGATTTTTAATTTTAATGAATAAAATTTTATCTTAAAACCAAAAATATAATCTAAAATCAACTCCTTTCTATAGATCTAAAACCAAATGTTATAGTCTTGGTTTAGATCACAATAGGATAAACAACAAGAACATGAGAAAATTGAAAGTACAACCAGGATATGTTATCAGTCCAAGACAGAGATTAAGGAAGGCTTAAAAGCTAAAATTTATGCCATGAATACTCCGTGGATCGGACAAGCGGTGACATCCCAGAGCAAATCTAATTTAGCTCTTTCTTTCTTTTGTTTACCAAGAGAACAGAAATGGGCCATGACTGTATTCTATGCATTTTGCCGGGTCATCGATGATATTGCTGATTCTACCGAACTAAGCCTTCTTGAAAAAAAAGAGGGGATTGTTTTTTGGAAAAAAGAAATAGAGCGGATTTATGTTTCGGTGCCTTCTTCTCCTCTTGGCAAAGAACTCAGAGAAGTGGTCCTCAAGTGGAAACTACCTCAAGAAATTCTCCAAGATATCATTCTTGGAGTGGAAATGGACATAACCAAGAGCCGGTATAAAACCTTTGAAGAACTTTCTTTGTACTGCTATCGTGTAGCGGGAGCCGTAGGATTAATTAGCATTGAAATTTTTGGCTGCCGCCATTCTTGTAGTAAAGAGTATGCCCTTGCCTTGGGAACCGCTTTCCAGCTGACGAATATTCTAAGAGATGTTTCTAAAGATTCTTCGTATGGCAGAATCTATTTTCCATTAGATGAACTTGACGAGCACGGTATCAGCGAACAGGAACTGCTTACACAAAAATGGAGCCCAAAAATACGCGAGTTTTTTAGATTCCAATACCTAAGGGCTAAACATTATTTTGCCAAATCATCGAAATTAATTCATCCTTCGGACCGGCCGAAATTACTCGCTGCCGAAATCATGAGTTCTGTCTACAGAGCTATTCTTGAAAAAATCCGCACAAAACAGTTCAACGTCTTTCACCATTCTATCCGTTTAACCAAGTTACAAAAACTGGTCTCAATCCTTGGGGTCCTTGGCAAGAACTTCTGGGGACCGAAAAACCCCACTGCTTTCGTTCCACCCAAAAAAATAGTTATTCTTGGAGGTGGATTTGCTGGGCTTTCTGCCGCATTCGAACTCAATAGCCGAGGGCATGACGTAGTAGTGCTTGAAGCAAAGTCAATGCTGGGAGGAAGAGCCGGAAGCTTTAAAGTTCCTCAAGTTGGAGAAACTATCGATACGGGTCAACACGTGATGATGGGCTGCTACGATCATACCCTTGAACTGGTAGAAAAATTGGGTATTGGTTCAAAACTGTTCTGGATTGACCCTATAAAAATTGTTTTTTTAAGCCATAACGGCAGCTCTGTTCTTTCGGCTGGTCAGCTTCCTGCTCCTTTCCATTTGCTAGTTGGCCTTTTAAACTATAAATCCCTAAGTGTTGCAGATTGGATTAAGGCCTTTTCTTTCCTTTTTTCTATTTTTATCGCCGACAAGCCTTTTGAAAAAGAAACCGCTGATCAATGGTTGAAAAGAAAACATCAAAGTTCTTCGCTGATCCGCTCGTTATGGGAACCTCTCTGCATTGCAGCCCTCAATTTGCCTCTAAATGAATCCTCGGCACTTCTCTTTTACAGGGTAGTAAGAAAAACGCTTTTAGGTAAAAGAAAAGACCTAAGCCTTATTCTTTGTAGAATCGGACTTGGAGAACTTTTCACTAAAGAATGTGAACGACTACTGAAAATGTGTGGAAGCAGGATTCTTTTTAAAAGCTCCGTTTGCTCTTTGGAATTTGAAAACAACTATCTTAAAGCTGTAAAGACAACAGATGGGAAAACTTATAGTGCAGACTGCTTTATTAGTGCTCTTCCTTGGCATACTTTAGGCAGCTTGCTGCCCGAGGAGTCTTTGTTGAAAAAAAAATGCCAGTCTATTAAGCAATCTCCCATTTTGAGTCTCTATTTTTGGGTGGATCGACCCTTGACTAATGAACCCATTCTCGGTTTCTTGGACTCCCCTGTACAATGGCTTTTTTCAAGAAACCTGTTCATGGATAGCTCAATTTTATCCTTTCCTCTTTATTCCTACGTTGCTGTCATTAGTGCTCCACCCAAAGATATCCTGGCCATGTCCTCCAAGGAAATAGAAAAGATGGTTTGGAGAGAAGTCAATCAGCTCATTCCTGGCTCCAAAGAAGCACGGTTTTGCCAAAGCTTTCTTTTTAAGGCAATGGGAGCGACTCCAAAGTTTGATCCTGAATCTTTAAAACACAGATCCAGTCCTACGACTTCATGGAATAACTTTTTCTTGGCTGGTGACTGGACCGATACAGGATTGCCCGCTACAATAGAAGGAGCTATTCTCAGCGGTAAAACCGCTGCACAGTATGCTGATGCTTTCCCTCTAATTGCTCAATCCCCACCACTGCTGGTGGAAGAAAAGGCTACCTAAGCCTACGCCGCAGTGCTCCACCTATAATCGCGCGGCGATTTAGGTGGTGGTGAAGCGGTGCTATCGTCCGTCAGGGCGGTCAGTCCGGCGTGTTTTGTCCCTCGATGTATTGTTTTAGGACTGCAAGCGGGGCGCCACCCACGGTGATGATGCAATAGCTGCGGCTCCAGAAGAGAGACTTTTGCCAATAGAACTTCCGCAGGTGCTCGGAGAACTCCTTGCGGATCAGCCTGGAAGTGACGGTCTTGAGGTTGTTGACAAGAACCAAATGGTATTAAAGTTTGAAACACAGTGCTATAGTTGCTTCAATGGTTGTTTTTCCATAACAACCTAATATCATTCAAGCCATGGTGCATCGTAAAGTTACCTATCGATTGTATCCCACCCTGCGCCAGATCGAGGCGCTGGAGTGGTTGCGCTGGGTGCATTGCCTGCTGTGGAACAGGGCGATGGATGAACGCCGCAGGGCCTGGATTCAGCAGCAAAAATCCCTGTCTTTCTTCGATCAGTGCAAAGCATTGACCGACTGGCGGGTCCAATCGCCCTTGCTTCGGTCGGTCAACGCCCAATCCGAACAGCTGACGTTAAAGCGCCTGGATCTAGCCTTCCGGCACTTCTTCGGCCGGGTGAAGAACGGTGAGAAGCCGGGGTTTCCCCGCTTCAAGCCGCTGCATCGTTTCAAAGGATGGGGTTACAAGACCCACGGAGATGGCTAGCGCTTGCTTTCTGGTCCTGGGATGAAACACGGCAAGTTGCGCCTCTCTGGCGTTGGCGAGCTGCGCATCCGAGGCAAGGCCCGGAGGGTTGACGCACCCAAAACCTGCGAGATTCTGCACCGCCGCGGCACATGGTACGCCTCGGTTACGGTGGAGTGCGAGCCCGAGAGATTACATGGGGAACGGATCGGTGGCCTGGATTGGGGTGTGGAAACGTTCGCCACACTGGCCACGCCGGAAGGGGTGGAGCGGATCGAAAATCCCCGGCATTTGCAGCGCTCTACTCACGCCATACCATCAGGTTGGCGGGAGTAGTTCATTTTGGAAAATGCTCCTTGATCAATCTTATAGAATTATAAATGCCAGTATTTCGAGAAAATGGGGATGATCAAGATTGCCAATACATTAACGACCTTGATCATTGGGTTGATGGCAGGTCCTGCAGTATCTTTATAAGGGTCTCCAACAGTATCTCCCGTTACAGCCGCTGCGTGAGCTTCTGAGCCTTTCCCTCCAAAATTGCCCTCTTCAATCCATTTTTTTGCATTATCCCAAGCCGCTCCTCCAGAAGTCATGGAAATAGCAACAAAAAGACCAGTAACAATAGTTCCTATAAGTGCACCTCCCAACACAACCGGACCAAGTCCAGGAATTAATGCTATCCCTAGAACCGAGAGCAGAGGCAAGATCGCCGGGAATATCATCTCTTTTAATGCCGCTTTTGTAACGATATCTACACACCGACCGTATTGGGGCCTGTCTATACCCTTTAATATTCCAGGTATTTCTCTAATCTGACGACGCACTTCTTGAACAACACTTCCTGCCGCTTTTCCCACAGCCGACATGCTCCTAGCTGCAAAAAGATAGGGAAGCAGTCCTCCAATAAATAGACCTATGATCACTCTGGGATCCTGCAAATTGAACTGGAGTTGTTGGGCTATACTTGAAGAACTATAATGCTTGAGCTCTTCTACATAAGAGCCAAAAAGCACCAAGGCCGCTAAACCAGCAGAACCAATAGCATAACCCTTTGTTACCGCCTTCATCGTATTCCCAACGGCATCCAACTCATCCGTTATCTGTCTGACCGACTTGGGCAGTTGACTCATCTCTACTATTCCACCCGCGTTGTCCGTAATCGGGCCAAAAGCATCTAGGGAAATCACAATCCCCGCCATACTCAGCATGCATCGGACAGCTATTGCAACCCCGTATAATCCTCCAAGCCAATAGGTAAGCATAACCGCTGCTCCAATAAGCAGCACAGGGATAGCCGTTGCTTCCATGCCCATGGCTAATCCGGCGATAATATTTGTCGCATGACCCGTTTGAGAAGCATTAGCAATAAGCCGCACTGGCCTTCTCGTCGTGGCTGTATAGTAATCGGTTATAAGGAAGATGGCAGCAGTCATCAATACGCCGATTACCGAACAGGCAAAAATATTAAACCAATGGGAAGAGAAAAGGAAAATAGAAAGGGGCAAAAAGAGAATAGAAGAGACAAGGCCATTGACCATCACTCCATTTAAAAGAGCTTTCCCAGGAGAGGCTTTCGAAACGCCCACATAGAAAATCCCAGAGATTGCTCCCAAAATAGTGACCATACCCACTAGAAAAGGATAAGCCATCGCAGCAGGATCTGCCCCCAATCCAATAACAGCAACAAGAACAGCACCAATGAGACTGACCACATAAGTTTCAAAGACATCCGCTGCCATTCCCGCACAGTCTCCCACATTATCTCCAACATTATCCGCTATGGTCGCAGGATTTCGAGGGTCATCCTCGTTAAGGTTTTGTTCAATCTTTCCTGTTAAATCCGCCCCCACATCGGCCGCTTTAGTATAAATACCTCCACCAAGACGAGCAAAAACACTGATCAGACTTGCCCCAAGGGCTAAGCCAACAAGGGAAGCAGATGTCTCTGTTACACCCTGGTAATGAACTGAAAGACCATAAAACAAGCCAACAGAGAAAAGGGCTAAGCCCACGACAAGCAAGCCTGTCACAGCGCCACCAAGAAAAGATACATGCAAAGCTTTTTCTTTGCTTTGAGTTGCAGCCTGGGCCGTTCTAACATTGGCCTGAACAGCTACGCGCATGCCTATCAAACCAGCTAAATAAGAACAAACAGAGCCCAATAAAAATCCTGCAGCTGTCCACCAGTTTTTAAAAAATCCGATTAGAATAAAGAGGGCAGCAGCTATTCCCAGGATAGTTATAAGTTGTCTGTTAAGGTAGGCTTTTGCTCCCTCTTCGATTGCCCCAGCAATCATTTTCATCCTTTCGTTCCCACTATCTAGTGATCGAATACGTAAAGCGAGCATAATCGCTACAACAATTCCAAGAAGACTAAAGCTTATCGAAATTCCAATTGCGTTATGGATAAACAATGTTTGCATAATCTGGCGGGAAATTGTAGTTAAAGAGGTTGATGAATCAAGTTCAATCAGTGATTTAACGATTCCTAGTTTTTAATTTCATTCATGATCTTCATAGATTGACCTAAAAAGTTAATTATGGTGGGCAGTGAGGGAATCGAACCCCCGACCCTCTCGGTGTAAACGAGATGCTCTACCGCCTGAGCTAACTGCCCTTTTCAAGATAATACAGCTCCCACTAACTTGATTACCGGTTCAGCATAAAATCCAAGTAAAATAGATCCAATACTCAAAATCCATAACAAAACTTTGGTTGCAGGGCTCAAATCTATCCGTTGCACATTTTCGGGTTCTGTCCAAAACATGGCACGAACAACACCAATATAATAGTATAAGCCCGCAGCAGCGCAAATTGCGCCCACAATGACCAGCAAATGCTGTCCACTTTCCCAAGCGGCCAGGAAAACCATTAATTTACCGAAAAATCCCATCAAAGGAGGAAGGCCCGCAAGAGAGATCATCGCAAAAGCCATGGACCAGGCCATCAGGGAATTTTTCTGATAGAGACCATTGAAATCCTTGATTGAGACTCCACTGGGTTGATTTTTTTCCAACAGAACGATCACCAAAAAAGCGGCAAAAATGGCAACCAGATAGGCAAAGAAGTAATAAATGACGGCCGCACAACCTATCTTGTTGTGAGCGGAAAGCCCCATGAGTAAAAACCCTCCATGACTTATGCTCGAATAACCAAGCATTCTTTTTATATTTCTCTGGGGAATGGCCGCCAGGTTACCAAAAACAACGGACAAAAGAGCCATAAGAACAATTAAAGGAATCCAATGCTTTTGAAAGCCGGGATCATAAAAAGGAAGGTTTAAAATTCTTAGAAGGACAACAAATCCAGCGGCTTTAGAGCCTACGGCCAAAAAAGTAGTAATGGGTGTTGAAGCTCCCTGGTAAACATCCGGAGTCCAGACATGAAAAGGGACAGCTGAAGCTTTAAATCCCAGCCCTACAAGTATAAATACAAGACCAAGAATCAATGGAGCATTAACAGGACTTTTTTGCGCAAACCGGGCAACTTCATCAAATTGGGTTGAGCCAGTTATACCAAAAACAAAAGCTATACCCATAACCAGAAAAGAAGATGCCAATGCTCCAATAATCAAGTACTTCATTCCGGCTTCAAGGGCTGAAGGAAACTCCCTCTGAAAAGCCACGAAGACATAGAAAGAAACGGTAACAATTTCTAGCCCAACAAAAAGAAGAATGAAATCTCTGACCGAAGCTAACAAAGCCATTCCTGCTGTGGTCAGCAAGGGCAAAATATAAAATTCAGCCCTTGCTTTAGGTATAAGGCTGTCACTTTCCAAACTGATGTAGGAGACCAAAAAACCCGTAATCAAAAAAAACACTTTCCAAAGAACGGCCATCTTATCCCATACATAAAGGCCATTGTAGAAAATGCCTTGATTCTCAACAAAGGGAAGCAACAAAACCCCCGCTGCAAGATAATCTGCAAGGACAAGAACACCGACGCTTTTGTAATTCAATTTTGCGAAAGCCTGCCATAAAAGAAGAACTAAAGCTGAGGCAGTGAGAAAGAATTCAGGACTGCATAATATAAAAAAGGTATTCATTGTAAGATTAGCCGTTATAAATAGGATTATTTAAGAAAATCTCTTCTTTGTTTACTTTCATCATCGCCATGTACTTTTTCCTGAAGATCAATGCGTTGCAAAATATTGTTCTACAGTTGGTTTAATAACAGAAAGAAGAAAATTAGGCATCATCCCTATAAGAAGTAAAAAGGACATAAGCAAAATGTAAGGGAACTTTTTTGTTATCCCCTGGATATCTTCCACTTCTTTTAGATGGGTAGGGAGTTTCCCAAAAAACACCGATTGAACCGCTCGAAGTTGATATACAGCCGATATGACTATACCCCAAATAGCTAGAGCGGTTATCCATGGTTGTGCTTTCCAAGAGCCAAAAAATATCAACAGCTCTCCAGCAAAATTCGCTAACCCAGGCACCCCGATAGAAGCAAAAGAAGCCAAGATAAAAGCCACAGATACAAAAGGCATTCTTTGGCCAAGTCCCCCTAACTCACTGAACTTAATTTCTCCTGTCCTATCCTTAATTTCACCCGCAAGAGCAAACAATAAGGCTATAGAGAGTCCATGAGCAACCATCAGCACAACCACCCCACTTAGCCCAATCTTGTTCCAAGTCGCTAGCCCCAAGAAAAGATAGCCCATGTGCATGACACTCGAATAACCGAGCATGGTGGTAAGCTCTTTCTGGGCAATCGTCACATATCCAATGTAAAGGATGTTGCCAAGAAGAAGCGCGTACAATAACATCTTCCATTGCTCAAGTCCGCCTGGAAGAAGGGGAATAGCTACCCTCAAAAGGCCGTATAAACCAAATTTTTTCAACACACCCGCATGAAGCATTGCTGCAGCCGTGGGGGCTACCGCATAACCGGAAGGAGCCCAAGTGTAAAAGGGAAATAAGGAGACCAAGGTACCAAAGCCGACAAGCAAAAATCCAAAAGTTAAAGATTCCTTGTTTATCGGCAGTGGATGGGTTTGAACATAGTTAATAAGAGAGGGAATATCAAAGGTCCTGGCATCGGCGGGAAGCAAAACCAGCAGAGCCAAAATACCCACCAGCAAAATCATACTGCCTACGATCAAATACAGGGTAATTTGAAGACTGACAAATTGCCTATTTTCACTGCCCCAAATGCCGATCAACAGAAATGTTGGAACCAGGGCAAATTCATGGAAAATATAAAAAAAGAAAAGATCAAGAGAAACAAAAGCTCCCAAAGCTCCCAAGGAAATGGCAAGAAGATAGCTGTAAAATTCCCCCTCCCTTTTGATCCCTTCCGGTGATACAATCACCGCAGCCAAGGTAACAACCGTGGTCAAAAGAATAAGGGCTAAATTTATACCGTCAACACCCACATGGTAATGAATTTCAGGAAGAGCTGGAAGTTGGATCCATCGGATGTCCTGGACAAATTGGTATCCTTGAAATTGCGGATCATAATGGAAATATATCCATAAGCTAACCAAAAAATTTACGAGGCTAGCCCCCAAGGCGGCTTGTCGAGCAGGTACTCTAAAGAGTATAGCCACAAATGCTAATAAAGGCACCAAAAGAAGAACACTGACAAAAGACATAGCTATCCCTTTCCAAGATCTTAATTAAAAAAACAGAATATTTTGTCGCTGTACATTAAATCCATCGTTTTTATGAGCAAAATGCTCTTTCTCTTTTTTTCTATAACTGTTTTCAAAACTGGCGGTTTTACATTCGAACTAGCTTCGAACTAAGAAATAGACCAGTATCGCTGCTGCTCCTGCTCCAAAAAGAAAAGCATAACTTCTTATATTGCCTGTTTGAAAAACTCTCAAAATTTCCCCTCCTACACTCACTATAAAAGCCGATCCTCGGACTATTCCAAATCCAATAATCCATTCGTCAAACCAAGCCAACAGCTGTGCGCCTAGCTGCTGTAACTTTAAAAGGGTCAACTCATAAAATTCATCAAAATAAAACTTGTTTTTAAATATCGGTAAAATAACGATTTCGCTATTCTTCTTCCAGTAAGCAAAAAATCCAATTCCTACCCCTATTAATCCTACTAAGATAGAGAGTATCATCACGTTCAATTGTGAACCTTCACCAACCGGTTCATGCCCTGCATTCAAGGACTTCTCAAGACCAAGGAAGGGATATCCCCCTATAACTGCAAATATTGAGAGGATAAGCATCGGCATAACCATCACTAAAGGAGACTCTTTGGCATGTTCAGCAACAGCCGTTTTCGGTGAGCCCAAAAAAGTGACGACAAATAACCGGGTCATATAGAAAGCGGTCAGTCCCGCTGTAAATAAGGCAAGCCCAAAGAGCAGCTTATTTTTTTCTCCAACCATCTCAATGATCGTATCTTTACTGAAAAACCCAGAAAACCCTGGAATTCCAGCCAATGCACAGGTTCCAATCAAAAATGTCAAGAAAGTCAGAGGCATCTTTTTCCAAAGTCCACCCATCTTCCATATATCCTGCTCATGATGGAGAACGTGCAAAATGGACCCAGCACCAAGGAACAGAAGTGCCTTAAAAAAGGCATGCGTGCAAAGATGAAACATAGCCGCAACCGTTGCCGAAGAACCTACGGCCATGACCATATATCCAAGTTGGGACATCGTGGAATAGGCCAATATCCTTTTGATGTCATCCTGTTGAGTCGCTGTAAGAGCAGCAACGAGTGCAGTTATTGCTCCAGTCCATGCGATGATTTCTAAGGCTTGAGTCGATTGTTCCAACACAAAAAATATTCTACAGAGCATGTAAACTCCTGCTGCCACCATGGTTGCCGCATGAATCAATGCTGAAACGGGGGTAGGACCCTCCATCGCGTCAGGAAGCCAAACATGAAGGGGTATCTGGGCCGATTTTCCAATACAACCGCAAAAAAGAAGCAACCCCATGATGGTCACCAAGGGATGTCCCTTGAAATAAGCGGAAAGCGCAGGATCAAACATCAGACTGCCGGTTAACGTCCAAAATAGAATAATACCCAAAAGAAAACCGAAATCACCTATTCTGTTCGCCAGGAAAGCCTTTGTAGCAGCTGATGCAGCAGAGGGTTTTTCAAACCAAAAACCGATCAACAAATAGGAACTGACTCCGACAAGCTCCCAGAAGATATACATCATGATAAAGTTAGTTGCGACCACAATTCCCAACATGGAGAGCATGAAAAGGGAAAGTTCTGCAAAAAATCGACTTTTCCCTGGATCCTCTCCCATATAACCCATCGAATAAACATGAATCATCAACCCCACCCCAGATACGACCAGAAGCATTACTTTCGAAAGGGAGTCGAAGGTCATACCTAAAGTGATTGTAAGCCCACCTATATCTATCCAGGGAATAGCCTCAGGCACAGGGATTGAACCCATGGAGATTCCTAGGGAGATCAAGAAGGAAACCCCACATGCTCCTACGGACAGCCACTGGCTCAATAAGGGAAAAGGTTTTAAAAAGGCCCAGATGATGAAAGCCGAAGTTAACGGAGAAAGCAATAGCAGCCATGCCAAAAACTGTTCGTTCATAAGGTTTATCCAGGGAAAATATTCTAAAATTTAAGCAAAGTTATATCCTCGGCCTTGGTCGTGTGCTTGATTCGATAAAGAGCCACAATTAAAGCAAGCCCCACAGCAACTTCAGCTGCTGCAACCGTAATAACAAAAAAGACAAGTACTTGGCCCGAAAGATTGGAATTAAATCGACTAAAGGCAACAAGAGCAAGATTAGCCGCATTCAACATGATTTCCAAGCACATTAAAATAATAATCATATCCCTTCTTAAAATTATCCCGACAAGACCGATGGAAAAGAGAATACCACTGGCTGCTAGGTAATGACTTAATCCTATATGCATGATTTTTCCCTTAATCAATAATTATTAATGGTATAATCGGCTCTCTTTTTATGACCCCTTTGAACAAGGGCCAATCCGAAAGCTTTCTACTAGAGCTATACCCGAATTTCTATAGCTCAAAACAAAAAAGAAAATCAAAAGAAAAGAGTCCATCTTTTTATTCAAGGTCTTTTTTACTCAAAATAATTACTCCAACCATCGAAATTAAAAGAATAATGCCAACGGCTTCAAAAGCTAACGCATAGTTATTAAACAGCAACTCTCCCAGAGCCTTTATCCCTCCAGTCGTAAGCTCAACATCTTGTTTCGAAAAAAAAGTCCTAATCGGTTTTACGGCCAAGGAAAAACCAGCACCAAATAATAAAACGAGCAGCAATCCCCCAATAATGCCCAGTGGTCTAAAAGTCGTTTGTTCTTCAACTTTCAAGTCAAGCAGCATGATGATAAACAAAAAGAGAACCATCACCGCTCCTGCATAGACGAGTACCTGGACAGCTGCAAGAAAATAAGCTCCCAAAAGAACAAAAAGACCAGCTATGGATAAAATCATCAAGACTAGGTTCATGGCAGAAGTCACCGGGTTTTTATTGACGATCACCCCAATAGCACTCCCTGCCATGGTCAAAACAAAAGTCCAAAAAAAGAAGCTTTCCATTTTTAAAAAACGCTAACTACAAGAGTTTGAAAATTTATATCTGAAAATAAAAACCCACTACAAGATCATTGAGTTCATCTAGAAAACCCTATATAAATCGACTCCATCACTTTACTTTTTTTCCCATTTTCGAATTGGCCGGGGATAAATCCCACCCAACTCATATAAGGACTTTTTATCATGAACAAGTTCTTTTCGGCTGTAACCCGACAAAGAATAAATTTTAGGAAGAAGGAATATAGCTTCCTCTGGACATACCTCTTCGCATAATCCACAATAAATACATCTTGTCATGTCTATGAAAAACTCCTTGGGAGCTTTTTCTACTTTAGCATACTTATCTTGGGGTGGGATTTCCCCGGGTATTATACGTATCGCTCGAGGAGGACATATAAATTCACACATCTGACAACTTACACATTTTTCTCTTCCTTCCTCATCTTTGACCAAGAGAGGAGCTCCCCTTAATCCTTCTGGCAATTTAGGTTTTTCCTCTGGGTATTCCAGGGTAACTTTAGTTTTGCCTGTAAGCCTATCCCAAAAATGTTTAAGAGTAATTCCTAGTCCCTGAACGATACCTGGTAGATAGGTTTTTTCAAAGAAACTGAGTTCTGGCCTTCTTACTATCATAATAAAAATATAGAGAAAACATTAACTTAAGATATTAAAAACCTTCTTTTTATAAAAGGTGTTTTGAGCAGTTATCATAATCAATCAAAATATTCAATATTTTTCTTTTTTATAACCTAAAACCTCCCTTTCATTCTTAAGAAAAAATTTTCTCTTCATCCTTTTTTCCTAGTATAAGTTTACATTGAAATTCTTAGATGAATTTCCCTTCACTCTTTTCTGTTTTCTGTTAATTTCATAAGTATGAAATATCGAACACTTCCTGGAACGGACATTAATGTTTCAGCCGTAGGCTTCGGAGTATGGACATTAACAACAGGCTGGTGGGGATCTTATACCGAAGAAGAAGCCGTCAATTTGCTCAAGGAAGCTTATGAGCTGGGAATAAATTTTTTTGATACCGCTGATGTTTATGGGCATGGGTTTGGAGAAGAAATTCTGGCCAAAGCTTTTCCCCCTTCTACTGAGGTCGTTATTGCTACAAAAGTTGGATATAATTTTTATAATCACCAGGATAGAACAGCACAACACGAACTACCCCAAGATCTTAGCATTCCCTTTTTGAAAGAAGCCGTAAATCGATCACTCAAACGGCTCAACCGTGATTGCATAGACATTCTCCAATTGCACAACATTCGGATGGCTCATGTCAAAGACGATAGCATTTGGCAGCTATTGGAAGACCTGCGGAAGGAAGGGAAAATCCGTTCGTATGGTGTAGCCTTGGGACCAGCAATTGGATGGCTCTATGAAGGACTCGAAACCATTCGGCTCAGGAAACCCCATGTCGTGCAGCACATCTACAACATTTTAGAATCCTATCCTGGAAAGGCTCTAATGGACAATGCTCAATGGGACAAAACACGCTATCTCATTCGTGTCCCCCATGCGAGTGGAATGCTTGAGGGTCGATACAACCTGCAAACAAAATTTTCAGAAACCGATCACAGGCGGTTTAGACCCAAGCACTGGCTTGAAAACGGCCTAAAGAAAGTATCCACACTGCAGTTTCTGATTTTGCCAAATCGCACACTTGGACAAGCGGCTCTCCAATGGATATTGAATGAACAGAAAGTACTGAGTTGTCTTCCCAACATTTATAATCGTTCACAACTCCAAGAGTTTGCAGCCGCTACTGATTGTCCGCCTTTGACCAAAGAGGAGCTTTCAAAGATAGACAGCCTTATCGCTGTCAATTTCGGGGTAGATGAAGAGCCTGAATCCTATAAAGGAACGATGAGTCTTGAGCAACTCCAAGCTACCAGCTCATAAATAAAGGATTACATTTTTTGGGAAGTAACCTCTCTTCCTTATTGGATGAACTACTCCCGCCAACCTAATGGTATGGCGTGAGTTTCGCGCTTCTACGAGAGTGCCGGGTTGCCTGAAAGGCTTGCCGGTCTTACCTCTCTCTCCACGCTTGGCCGGTTCCCGGCCAACAATCTGCTTTGTGTATATACTAACCTTCCATTCAATGTCAACAAAATCGTTCTGGCAGACAATATCGCCGCTTCACCACCACCTAAATCGCCGCCCGATTATAGGTGGAGCACTGCGGCGTAGGCTTAGGTAGAATCTTTGGGATAATTGGATTCTGTTCCAATACAACTCCCAATGCTATTTTTAGCACTCAATCGCTCTTTATGTGCAAAATAAAGATTTCTACTATAAGGAATCCAACTGAATAGGTAGGCAAAAATGAAAACTGAATCCCACCGATAAAAGGCATATATGAGAAGCAATAAAGAACCCAGTAAACTACAATACCAAAACGCCAAAGGCACCACCACCGCTTTTTTCTTTTCGGTCGCTATCCACTGTATCACAAAACGAGAAAAAAAAAGAATGTTTCCAATCCATCCAATGACTTTCATTGGACTCCAATGAATCCCCAAGAAATCAGGAATGGTCGTAACTGCAAGGACATCATTTATCATAAGTTGCCTCCTGAATACTCGTTTTTTCTCTATTGATCAACCCCCATGCATTCTCAAGGACTTCAAGCAATTTCTGGCTCCATCCTTGGGCCCAAGGAGGAAAGAAATGACCTATTAACTTCTTCAACAGCTTCTTCTCCTAACAGCCTGCGAATAATTTCAAAGGCAAATTCAACAGCTCTTCCTGCTGCTTGTGCAGTAATCAAATGGCCATCGACAACAACAGCGCTATACTTGTCTAATCGGTCTTGAGGAATTTCCTCCCATATGGAAGGATGGCAACTTAGCTTGCTATAAGGCAAAAGCCCAAATTGAACAAGACAGCTAGGTGCTGCACAAATGGCAGCAATCCATCTCCCCGTGCTTAGTTGCTTTTCAAGAAGTTCCTTGACGCGAATGTCTTTTTTTAAATTTTCCGCTCCCTCCGCTCCCCCTGGAAGAATTACACAATCAAATTGCTCTTCAAGAACATCTTCCAAATCATAGTCGGGAATGATCCGGATTTTTCGAGAACCGGTAATTACCCCTGGTAAAAGACCAGCCACGACAACCTCAATTTTTGCTCTTCTCAATAAATCAATAGGGACAACCGCTTCAATTTCTTCAAAACCTGGAGCAAGGATGACCAATGCACGTTTAATCATAGTCAATTAATAATATGTAAAATGTTTTTACGCATTTCACAAAATTTTTCATCATTAATAACGGCTTCCAGCTGTATATCTGCTACCGAATAGGGGAGTTTTATCCATGACCGGCAACCTCCCAACTTTATCTTTTGTTCATCAAGTTTTAATGGGGGAAAGGCTCTATATACCCTGACTATGAGAAGAGACAATCCTTTCTTTTTGCCGTAATCAAAGCGGTTTTTTAATAGCTGCTCTTCCCAAATGTGGTAGTCGGATAATTTCCGAATTAGTTCCCAATCAGGAATAAAAAAATCTTCATGGACTTGAGCCCCATATTTTAGCTCCAATCCTTGAGGAGGCGGCTCTTCCTCGTGTTTTTCAAGATACCTGTACGCTGGCTTAATTTGGAGTAACTCTTCATGATAGTGTGTGGGCAAAAGCCAAAAGAAAGGGGATTTCAACTGGAACTCTTTTTCTTGAATGCCTCCTTTTCTCAAGAGGATCGACTGCACTCCCTTAGCCAAGGCTTCAACAACAATCCGCCATTCTTTAAAAGCATAGTCTAGAGGGGAATTTAAAAAATCAGCCGTTTTGCTGCCTACAAAAGACTCACTCACATTTTTTCTCCGGTTCTTTATGGATCAACTCCCAATTATGATAGAAATAATTTGTACCCGAGACAACCGTTATAACAACAGTTAAAAGCATCATGGGGAAAAGGGCATTTTCTAGAAAATATTCAAAAAAACCTGTTTTTAGTTTTATTTCTTTTAAACTCAACGAAACAAAACAGCCAATAATAAAAATCATCTGGGAAACCGTCTTTTGCTTCCCTCCCAAATCCGCCCCCATGACTTTGCCATGGATAGCCAAGAGTGTCCTTAGACCCGTAATTAAAAACTCCCTCGCGATCATGGTTATGACGGCCCATAAAGGAGCATAATTAAACTGGAGTAGAGAAAGAAGAGCGGCACTAATTAAAATTTTATCAGCCAAAGGATCTAATAGCTTTCCTAGCTCGCTCACTAGGTTATAGTTCCGGGCAATCCATCCATCAAGAAGATCGGTAATACTGGCAAGAAGAAAAATGAATAGGGCAGTAGTCGCCTGAAAAGGCCAATCGATGCTCAAATCAGCAACGAAAAGACCGCACATCCCTATTCTAGCCAAAGAAAGTTGGTTGGGCAAATTAAGCCTACCTGCATGCTGAGACACATTAGCCTTCGAATTTTCTTTTTATCTGTCCTTTGTGAATGACTAGCACAATTTATAATAAAGTGAGCCGTTTTTTGTCGATAAGCAAAGGATAACTAAAATAGGACTTAGGGCGAATGAGCAGGTTCTTTTTTTGAAGCACCAAATTTTACTTCTTTTGCTTCCCATTTATCTCCACTTTTCTTTGCATGGATGACCACCTTCATGCCTTTTTTTAATTGATCTAGAGAAGAGGGATTACCTTTGTAGATATACTGGGTTGAAGAAGTCAGTTCGACCGTTTTTGACTCTCCTTTTTTAGTTTCCACCACCAAAGATTTATCAGAAATAGAGCTGACCGTACCAAGAATATGCTCCAGGTTGCCATGGGCAAAGGCCGCTGGCGAACTCAAAACTAGCGCCCAAAAAAAGGATATAGCCAAAAGTTTAAAAGGTTTCATTCCTTCTTCTCCATTCTCATTTCATTTTGTTGTTTATCTTCTGAAGAATTCCCCAAAGAATTATCTTCTTCAAGAAATTTTTCTTCTTCTTTTTCTTCCTGAATTTCATGAGGACTAATCGGATTCATTTTTTCCATCTCTTTTTCTTCCTCCTTGGTCAAATAAGGTAAATGACGAATAAAATGGACCAGTTTCCAGCTGTCTTCATCCTGGTCTTTTTCTCCCCATGCTGGCATTCCCGTCCAGCGAATACCATTATGAATGATATAATAAATTTCACCGTCAGATTTCTTTTGTACCTCTCTTGACCTTAGATCTCCAGGTTTTGGATAAAGATTTTTACCTATGGTCGTTTCTCCACTACCGTTATTCCCATGGCATAATGCACAATGATCAGCAAAATGATCCCTGGCTTCCATCAAGACTTCTTGGGAAAAGGGGATAGGATTTTTCATTTCTTTTACCGTCTTTGGTATAGAAAGACTCAGTGCTGTTGTGGCGATTACCTTTTCCAGGGCAGGAGGATTGCTTCTTGCAGTAAAGCCTTGTCGAATTAAGAAATAGCCAAAAAGAAAAAGCATTACGAAAAAAAGCAAAAGCAGTAAACAAAGCCCATAAAAAAATCTTTTCAACATTCAAAACTAATATTTATTATTGGCTAAGGTATTAATGATTCCTTTATCAAGTTAATTCCAAAAATAGAAATAATTTTTCTGAATTTCGATACTTAAAACAACGAAAATAAATGTAAAAAATAGTGAACTATGAAGATCCATCGGATCTTTATTCCATTTATATTCGTTGCTACGGCCTATAGTATAGACATTAGCCCAAGTAAGAATACTCATCCTGATATTCTGCAGGCTCCCCGCAAACATTGGTCAATCATTCCTTTTGCCGACCCGAAAAGAATAGATAAAGCCAACGAGATTAATTTTCGGAAGATCCAATCATCACTTAAAATTGAGCCCACCCGTTTTTCCCTCTCTTCCCTTAAAGACAGCCTGACGACACCCTCCCTACGGATTGTTCTTACTATTCTGAATAACGGACGCAGAACCTACACATTTACATTTCCCGATTCCCAGAGATTTGATTTCAGGATAAGAAATGCCCAAAACGAGATTATCTACGTCTGGTCTGAAGATAAAGAGTTCCTCCCGATGGTAGGGACAACCACCTTAAACCCCAACGACTCTTTGACTTACAGCGAAGTCGTAGCTCTTGAAGACTTTGACCAACCTCTTACTCCAGGAACTTACTGGATAGACTCGATCTTAGCCAACTATCCTGAAATTTCCACGACAACGACATTTATCGTTGACCCATAATTCTCCCATCGAAAGCCTTTCACACTGGGTGACTTTTTTTATGTCCTTTGCGATAAACGGGTGGCAATCCAAGGATAAGTCCTTTGCAACCCTTCCATCAATGTGTACTTAGGCTTCCATCCAATGATTTGATAAAGTTTGCTATTATCGCTATTTCTTCCTCTCACTCCCTGGGGTTTAGAGAGATCGTGTTTTATGCGGATTTTTTTACCCGCTACTTTAGCCACCATTTCTACCAGCTGATCAATAGTGACAAGTTCTTCTGAACCTAAATTTAAAGGTTTATCATAGTTTGATTGGGTGATTAGATATATTCCTTCAACGCAGTCATCTATATACAGAAAGGAGCGGGTTTGCTTTCCATCCCCCCAAACTTCAATTTCAGAATTTTCCTGAGCCAAGGCGACTTTCCTGCAGATCGCCGCAGGCGCCTTTTCTCTTCCCCCCTCATAGGTCCCCAATGGACCATAAACATTATGGAACCTTGCCACTCTTGTCTCCACCCTTTTTTCTTCTTGGTAATATTGGCAGAGTTTTTCGGTAAAAAGCTTTTCCCATCCATATCCCTCTTCAGGTTCTGCAGGGATAGCATCTTCTTCCTTAAGAGGCAGTACGTCGGCCGATTGCTGCCTGTAGGCAGGATAAATACATGCGGAGGAAGAATAGAAGTAGCGTTTTACCCCATTTTTATAAGAAGCTTCCAACATGTGGGTATTAATTAAAATATTATTTTTAGCAATTTCAGCATGATTTCCGGATATGTAACCAATGCCTCCCATATCGGCAGCAAGCTGATAGACCTCATCGACTTCTTTTGTTACCTGTAGACAATTTTCCCAATACCTAAGATCGAAAAGAAGAAATTCATCGCAGCTTGTTTTTTCAAACTCTGGTTCCTTAATATCAACCCCTCTTACCCAATATCCTTTAGTTTTTAAATAACTGGCTAAATGATGACCAATAAATCCTCCAGCTCCGGCTACAACCGCTTTTTTCATTTTAGCTCTCCTTACGGTTTTATTTTTTTAAAAGATCCGCTATCGTTTTTTCCATTTCTTCAAGAACTTTCTGTTTTTGCCACCTTCCTAATGCATAAGCTCTTCCTTCCTGCCCCAATCGCTGCCTAAGCTGTTCATCTTTGCTAAGAGTTTCTACAGCTTCTGCCATCGCCTTAGAGTCTTCAGCCGGGACAACAATTCCGGCGTTAGCCTCCATAATGACCTTAGCCACCTCACTATTGTTGTTTACAGCACAGATTACAGGTTTAGCAGCAGACAGGTAAGTCATCACCTTCGAAGGAAAAACTATATCCCCTACCTCTTTTTTTTGGGTAACCAGGCAAATATCTATGGCCGAAAGAAGTCCGATATATTCCTCTTTTGAAAGAAGAGGAATAAATTTCAAGCAAGGGAGACTTAAGCTTTGTGCTTTCTCTTCCAGCCTGGGTCTATCGGCTCCATCTCCAACCAAAAGAAACACTATCCCCTTTTTTTCCCTTAAAAGCTCTGCCGCTTCAATAACAATGTCCAACCCTTGCTTAACCCCCATGTTGCCCGTATGTGCCACAATAAGGTGATCTTCTAAACCCAATTTTTTCCTGATCTCTAGGGCACTTTGTCTGTCAGGCAATGAAAAATAAATGGGATCAGCCCAATCAGGAAGAAGGATCACTTTTTCAGCCGATATTCCTTTGGAAATGATCTTTTGGCGCATGGTAGGAGTCAACGTGGAGACTTTTGCGGCATGTTTATAGGCAAACTTTTCTAGCTTATAGAGAAAATCAAAAAAAAATTGGATTTGATCATTCCAAGATCTCTTGCTGCATCGGGTTGAAGATCTGGGACGTGAAAGATATAGGGAACGTTCCAGAGCTTGCTTAAAAAAAATGCGGATAACCCAAGTCCAAGGGGGGGAGATACAATAAAGAGAATATCCGGTTTTTTGACCAAAAGAGCTCGAAGAAGAGAAGAAAGAAGAAAAGAAGCTTCATGAAGAATTCTAGTAATGGTCGATACTTTCTTGGGCACATAGATAAAAGAGCGTAATATGTTTACCCCATTTCTTCTTTCGGATTTAAAAATATAACCCCTATATTCAACGGGAACCTCCCAGAAGGGATAATAGGGGAAAGCGGTAATCATGGTCAGCTCATAGCCCTTTGCCGCCAGGAATTCGCATCTACCCGTATTGAAAACAGCTATACCCGTTTTTTCAGGCCAATAATTAATACCAATGAAAAGGATAGGGTTGCAAGTCATTAGAGAACTGAAAAATAAACTAAAAAAAGGCCGACTTGAGGCTAACCTTCAATTCGATAAGGGTCAAGAAAGAAAATTTGATAATGATTCAACCAGCTTTAATCCAAATGTTAGAGACGGATTTTTCTGGGTCTGACAGGATTCGAACCTGTAACCAAGGGATTATGAGTCCCCTGCTCTGCCGTTGAGCTACAGACCCTCTTCAAGTTTTTGATTCTACCTTAAACGGGCTGGTTTTCAAAAATTATTTTTATCCTTCTATCTTAGCTTTGAAGTAAAGATCAAAAGCTAAACTCAAATAACCTTGACAGTCAATTTATGCCTGATATTGATAACTCATTATCGATATTATGGGAAAGTGGTCTTGCATATCCCTTGTTTTGCTATGGGGTTTTTATTTCATGGCTTTTTGCCCAGCTTATTCCCAAGAAAGCTCCCAAAATGAGCCTCCAGACTCGAACCTGCCCTTATCTTCAGCTCTTCCCGAAGTTACCGTCAGTGCTAGTAAGCTCTCTGAAGTTTTCCAAACCGAGTCCAGTTCTTGTTATGCCACACCCATGTCCATTCTTGATACCCCACGAGTAGTCAGCCCCATTTCGCAAACCCTGATGAAAACCGCTGGTATAGGGTCCTGGGGAAAACTTGATCCTCTGAGTTTTACTTATGTTAATCCTGCTGCTATGGTTGATCCTTCTCAAACCGGTTGTGCTTCTTCTCCCGATATTCGAGGAACTACCGGGCTTACCTTTATCAATGGTATGGAAGAAACCATCAATATGCCACTGCAGGATGTACCTTGGAATCTCAACATGATTGAGTCGATCGATCTTGTCGAAGGTCCTCCTGGAGCTGTATACGGAGCTACTCAACCTGCAAATGGCTATGTCAACTATATAACCAAACAGCCTTACTTTGATTCATTTAGAGGAAACGTGTGGGATACCATTGGCATGTATAACCAATACATGTGGGGAGCCGATATAGGCGGACCCATACAAGGAACCCATAACAAAGTTGGTTACAGGTTCAGCTACATGGGAATTGAAAGTGGAAGTTACTATGACTATATAAAAGACAACCAGCAAAACTTTTACGCTGCCCTTGGATACAAACCTAATGAAAAATACCAGGCTGACCTTTATCTTGATTTTGGCACCTATAGCTACATGCTTGAAGATGTTCTATTAAATAGACCCACTGAGGCTTTGATCCAGAATGGACTCTATTATCCAGGATTTCTTCCTCCTTCCGAAGTCAATACAGGAACAGTGGCTAATCCCCCCGCTTCAAGCTATCTAGGAATACCTATGCCCATCAGTAGACGAGCAAATGTCAAGTATCCAGGTGATTTGGGCAGGGCGCAGACAGCTATGGCTCAATGGATTCAAAGATTCCATGTTAATGACAATCTTCAGATAGTCAATAACACCTTCTTTTGGTATCAATCCCATGTTTCCAGCGAAGATGAATTTTTCTTTAACGAAGCTTGGATTGGAAATTATGAAATCGATAACCGCTCTGAACTATTGTGGACATTCGATACTGCAGGTTTCAAAGAGTCCATGCATCACTTCGTGGATACAGGGTTAGATAGCCGCTATCAATATGTTTTAGCTTACGACTCTTTCAATTTTGTTGTCCCTAACGGTTGGAGCGTTTTTGAAAACCCTTACCAGCGAAATGCTATTTTTTCATCAAATTTTCAAGCTTTAATCAACAATCCTCTTGGTCCAGGCGGAGGTGAATGGCTTGTGCCCACCGGTCCTTACCCCCTTTATTTCGAGCCTTTGAATGGAGCCACCGGTAGCAATCTGAGCAGGTATTGGAGAGTCGCTCCATTCTTTCAAGATAATATTCAGCTGACAAAAACCCTTTCGATTATCCTTGGAACAAGGATGAACCTTTATATCGTATCGAGTGAAACTCCTCCTGGAACTCCCGCTTTTTTGTTTGAAAGTCTCTACACTTCTCAAATCGCTCCACAACTCAATATCAGTCCTTACTGGAAACCTTACCCATGGGTAAACTTTTACTTTAACTTTAATTGGCTACAAACTACCGTGGTTGGGGGTGGAGGAGGGTATTCTCCTCTGTTCGGTCCTTCTGCTTTCCATCTATTAAACGAACTGGAAGAGCTTGGCGTAAAATTTAATCTTATAGATAACCACCTTTTCCTTTCCTCTAACCTTTTCATGGAAAATACCTACCTTTTTAACTTTGGCCTGCCCCCTACACCTGTAAACATTAAAGGATTTGAAACTAGCCTCCAATATCAACCTTCTTACCACCTTTGGCTTAAAGTTAACTATCTTTTCATGAATGGAGTTGAAAATTGGAGCAAGCTGCCAACCGGCCCTCCTTTAGCTCAAACCTATTCGACAACCCTTGCAGATCTGCTAGGACTTCCCCTGGATAACTCTGGAACTTTTCCCCCTGGCCAATACGCTCTCATCGCCTGGCCAGAAAACATTGTTTCAGCAATGGCAACCTATCAATTTGAAAACGGCCTTGGAGTAAGTCTTGGAACAGTAGTGATGAGTGATATGTACTTGGGATATGAGCATCAAGTCAGAATTCCCACCCAATTTATTCCTAATGCCCAGATCTTTTATACCAGTAAAAATTGGGAGCTCAGAGCCGCTTTCTACAATTTTACCAATGAACATTACTGGCTTCCAAACGGCTTTGGATTTACCCAGGTCAGGACCCTTAACCTAGACACCATTTTTCCCGGTTGGCCATTTTGGGTAGAAGGCACTTTAAGCTATAAGTTCTGATTTAACATGCTTAATTTACCTACGGGCAAACACTTCAAAGGATACTGACCCGTAATTTTAGCCAAGGAAGAGAACTCCGTCCCTTTTTTCATTTTTTTAGCTAGCCAAGGGTTGTAACGGTGCAAAAAATTCTGACCCCTTAATTCTGCTGTGGCATAACAGCAAAGAAGATGACTGTAGCCTTTATAGTGGCGTATAGTCCCAATAATTCTAAAAAAATGGGGTTGTTCATCCTTTTGGATTTTCCTTGAGCCAAGAACCAGATAAGAATAGGCAAGCGAGCCAAGATCAATGCCTAAAAGATTTTGAGTATCACTCCAGAACGAACTTTGAAAAATTTGCCGCGGGACTGAAGCAAAGAAATGACACCAGTCTTTTTGCTCATTAAGCATCGGGCATCTTTCTTGATGAAGACAGGGGGCAATGACCAAAAACTTTTCCCTGAACAGTTCTCGCAACTGGATAAGCGTTTTCGAGTATTGCTTTTTTGCCGGCTCGACCCATAGGATTGCTATGGCCTTTTTTGCGATCGCAAGGACCTCCTCCATGGATTGCTCAGAAAGTTCACCCATCACATGACTCAGAAGAAGAATAAATGCTTCAGGCAGTTGTGTCGACTTAAGTTGGTTTGTAGGAATATTTGGAAATTCTTCTGAAAAAGCAGTTTGTGCATATTGAATGGCCAATGGAGAATGATCCCAGAAAAAGCAGGATAAAACCGGGTAATTATTTGCTACTGCCCAATGACAAAAACTTCTTGCAGCCACTCCTGTACCACAACCCCAATCAACCAAGGGACACTGTGGGGGAATCCAACCAAGCAAAGAAAGCTCTTTTAAAACACTCTGCCATTTCCACCGAATCCTTTGTCCAAAAACTTTGTCATAAACAAGCAAATCTTCTTTGGTTTTCCAATAAGGTTGTACGGGTTTTTTTTCGGAGAGAAAAATAGTCCTTAGTTTCTGAAGAATATGTGCTTCTTTTTTTGAAAGTCTTTGTTCCATCTTAAATTAAAATTGGTAAGCTACGGTCCCCTGTATCCAAAACGCCTGTCCAGGAACAACCCAATCAGAATTCGATCCGCTATCAGGAGAAGCTCCCGCGGCTGCGGCATAAGGAATCCAGTAGTGACTATTAAAGAAATTCCAGAAATAAAGGTTAATCTGCCAGTGTTTACTTTGGTAAAAAAGCTGGAGATTAGCATAATCTTGAGCTGGGATCCAGGCGGTGTAATTCCAAAAACTTGGGGTTGCATCCATCCAAGTTCCACTCAGGGTGATTCCAAAACCATTACTAAACTGATAACTGACCATGGCATTAGCCACAATCTCTGGAAAATCCATCCACGGCCATACGCCAGGCATATAACCAAATCCAAACATACCTGCATCGTCAAGAGGCAGGTGATGCCTAAAAGCATATCCCGTAGAATAAGACTGTGTTTCAGGAGGACCGAAAGGCAGATCACTAAAATTAGAAATACCACGCATGTAAGCAAAACCAGCCCTTGCCCAGAAATGCCTTGTAGGCTGATAATTCAAGTTGAATTGAAAAGCGGTCATATGAGTTACGACTGGAGGTAAAGCCACGTAGCCTTCTTCTAAATGGCTACGAATGCCCGCTGCAGTCAGATAAAGTTTGTTGTGATAAAGATTAAACTTGAGACCTCCTTCTATGTACTGGTCTAAAAGTCTCATGTTGTTGTCTGTAAAAACAGGAGCAAACCCACCCATATCGGCTGCTGCTGTGGAATAAAGCCAGTTAAAATTAAAATAGACGGTCATCCAGGGGAAAGGCCTGTATACTGGACTTATGTTGAAGAGGGGAGCAAGAGAAGTCGTGCGAAACTGAGCAAATTGATCTGAAGGAGTACCTGGAGGGGTCACCGCATCGACGATATAAGTAGTTGCCCGTGCACCGGCAAGCAAACTGACTTTTGGATGAAACTGAATGTTCCACTGGAGAAAGGGGGCAAAAGCCCAATATTGGGAGTCTGTTGTCCCTGTAATTCCGTTACCCGGTTCAAAATAATAACCTGGCATACCCGGAATGGGCACTTCGATCTGTTGAGCCACCAGAGCCTGCCAAGCGGGTGTTAGTCTTGCATCCCAAAGTAAAGGATTTTCGTTCATAATATCAAATTCATTAGGAATATTCAAAAAACTTGTTGAGACATAATCGACATTTCTTTGGTAATGCCACTCAAAGCCAGTATCCACGTAATGAGAAAAATTAAGACCCTCTTGCTCCTCAAAGTCCTCTTTTTTACCCCAATGTGTCTTTCTTCCCGGTTTGCCGCCAACCGGGGTGTCAAACTGCAGCCTGATCTCGGTTCGATTATCGACCTCGTAATCTCCCATGACCGCTTCGTCATAAAAATAAGCGGGTTGAATCGCCCGGTGTCGGGTGTACCAGACCAAGGTGTTGTTTACGATATCGAATCCATCGGTAACGTGGACTCTTTGAATCAGCTGGGTCATCCCCTGATAACCCGTTTGTGCAGCATCCGGAGGAATAAGCATCGCTCTTCGATTAACCGGTTCAAGACCAGCTCCCGGAAACTGATTATAAGGAATAGGGACTCCATTAGGATAGGTGGGAGGAAAGCTATTTATTTGAGAAGGCGGCAGAAATCCCGTGTAATACAGGCCATTTAAGAATAGTTCATTAGAAGGCCGATTCATGCCACTGTAGCCAATGGGAGAAGCATCGGCAAATTCCATGTTAAAATACCAATCTGCGGTATAATTCTCGATGGGCTTGGCACTTAAGGCCGCATAAAAATCCTGCTCATCATTATGTACGTATTGCCACCAGCTTCCACTTTCAACCCCCATGTAACTAAACCGGTAAGCCAGTTTATCATTGATTGGCCCTCCAATATCGAGTCCCCACAGATAATTTTCATACATCCCCGTGGTGTCATAAACATAACCCCGGAATTTGTCAAAATAGGGTTGTTTGGTCACATAATTCACTATGCCATTGGACCCCTGTGTTTGACCATAGACCGCATTGGCTGGTCCTTCGAGAATATCGAACGATTGGATCATATTCCAATTCCAAGGAAGACCTGCATTACCCATCATGATATTGGTTAATGAAAGTTCGATGCCATTCACATAAGGCACTGCTTGAGTTCCAAGGACATAGGGAGCATCGGTCATAAAATCCATAACCGATCCATAAGTGGTTGGATTAACAGTGAGTAACGCCATGGGATTCATCATCCCGCCAAGGGCATTGACACCACTGGAATACATCAAGGTTTGATTTACAGGGGTAACTGTTCTGGGTGTATCCATGACATTCATGGGAATTCCATAGACCGAGTCGATATCGGTTGAAGTCGGTTGCATAGGAAGGTTTGGTTGGGCATAAACGTTGACTTGCTCAATGGTTGTGGTGGGGGCAGGATCCGATTGGGTTGACTTCTTAAGAGTTGATCCTTCTTGTAGGGGAACAGTTCCATTCGGACCGGAGTCCTGAAAAAGCGGAGCTGGATCCAGGCTCGTATTTGCAGGGCTGCTAGCTGTTCCCTGTTGTGAATAACCTGGAAGACAAAGCGAATATAAACTACCCAAAAAAACAATAATCCTGAAGCCCAGGTTGAATAAGAAAATTTTTCTCATGGTCAAACCTCTACATTCATCGGTTTTTCTAAAAACGATCCCTTTTGATTATTTGATCCAAATAAATTGAGTAAATACTAACCTTTATCGTGATGCGTATTACCTCCTCTAATATGGGAGGGAGAATAAAGAGAAAAAATTTCCTAAATTTAGAAAATTTTTAACCCGTTTAGGTCTAAGCCTAAAAAGAGACTCCCCTCACTCTTTCCCTACAGAAAGAACACCTAGAGCTGCAATACTAGGTTTTTAAAATGTTCTCCTCGCTTTTCAAAATTGAGGTAAAGATGGTAGCTGGGAGCAGCAGGAGAAAAAAGACAGCTATAACCTTTAGGAGTATATCGGCTAGCCAAGAGAACCGCTTCCTCAAGATCTTTGGCAAAGAATATGTTTTTCTTTGTACATTTATCTTTTAACAAATAACCAATACGCCAACCGGTTTCAGGAAGAAGAATGAGATTTTCAATCATGGTCAGTTCGCAGAGCCTCGAACTGAAAGACTCAAGGGAAATTCCCCTATCTTGCCCTCCAATAATGAGTGAGCGGACAGAGGGAATGGCCTCAATCCCAGCAAGGGTCGCTTCAGGTACCGTAGATATCGAATCGTTGTAGTAAGCAACCCCTTTTACGGTCGCGACGTACTCGAGTCTATGCGGAAGCCCCTGAAAAGAATCCAAAGCTTCAGCTATGGCATTCGCAGGCATCCCAAGAAGCAAAGCCGCTGTGGCGGCAAACAGGGCATTCTTTTTATTATGCTTTCCAGGTATCTTTAGCCGGCTCAGATCGATCAGGTTATCCTCTTTGCCATCGAGCTGAACGGGTATACCAGGCATTTTTTCTTGTGAAAAGAGATAGTTCGTTAGATCTGGATTGTCTTGGTTATAGATGAAATAATCCCCTATAGACTGGAATCTTGCGATGTTGCTCTTGGCATGGGCATAAGCTTCAAAACTACCGTGATAGTTTAGATGTTCTTGATAAAGGTTTAACCAAAGAGCGATAGAAGGAGAATGCCTACAATACTCCAACTGGTAAGAGGAAAGCTCCAGTACCGCTATCGACTTTTCATCTGCAAAAGGAATAAGTCGAAAAGGAGGAATACCGATATTGCCTCCCATATAAACCTTGAATCCACCCTGTTTCAACAGGTGATAGATCAAAGAGCTTGTCGTGCTTTTGCCTTTAGAACCTGTTACACCGATAGTTTTTCCTGGCCAGAACCGAAGGAAGAGTTCTGTTTGTAACACGATTCGTTTCTTCAAAGAGGGATCAAAAGACAGATGCGCAGTTCGAATACCTGGACTTTTGACAATAAGCTCAAATTGATCAATCTGCTTGAGGAGCTGGTTTTCTTCAATTTTTTTTACCCAAGGATTGTTGATCGCATTCAACGCTTGGAGATCTCTGTCACAGACATAGAAAAGGGTTTCAGGCAGAGTTTTGAGCAGTAATTCTAGGGTCGCTTGGCCTTCCATCCCCAAGCCCCAAACAAGGGTCTTTTTCCCCAAAAAGAAATTGCGAATAGAGTCAATCATCGAAAAGAGCTTTTTTTATAACATTTTTTTGTAGAAGCGACAAAAATTTTTTTGGAAGGCTATGTTCAGTATTAACCAGGTCATAAGTTGCTTGGATAGCATTCCTAGTCATCAATAAATGAGGATATTGGCTAAAGAGTTTTTCAATCAAAACTGGGGGTTTTTTGCCAGTAGCTTTTGCTTTATGCCAGAGCAGACTTGCTGCAGCTAGGCTCTCTTCTTCCGTTCCCAAACATTCAAATGGTCTCTGTTCGGCTTTTCCACACAGGGACAAAAAAAGGGAAAAGAGGGATTGTTTTTCCAAGAGGTCGGATCCGAAAATTCCACTTATCTTTTGAGCTTCAACAAATGGTCTGAAAATTAAGAAACTAAATAAACATTTAGCACAATGACCACACCAACCTCCGCAATGTCTATTTTTATTACAACTTTGGAAAACAGACAATGCACCAGGAATTTCCGATATTAACCGGGCAATCTGAATTTCGCTTAAGGGTCTTAAAAGACTGAAATAACTAAAAGAAGGACAAAGAGAGTCGGCCAGGAATTTTTGGAAATCTCTTTCAAACTCGTAGGATTTAGAGTATTGATGATTTATGCTCTCAGAGGGGACTGTAGGATGATTAGCACTAGACTCCTGACTGGCTACATAATTTTTTATTTTGTAGAGGGCCATAAGCATCGTCCCCAAAAAAGCTAAAAGAGCCGAAAAAGGGGTATGCCCATTAAGAAAACCCTTTTTGTTAAGTTCGAGAAGAAGGCTATCGATCTGCCTTTCCACCACTATAACTTGATCAAGAGGATAAGAAAAATACCTGAGTGTATCCCATTGAGCTTTTATGGGATTCAATAAAAAACAGAGGTTATTTTCTTTTTCTTCTTTCATCCATTCCAAGGTCAAAAAGGAATCCTTACCGCCTCCGACCGGAATCAAATTACCTTGCAAAGAAAAAATTTCTACGGGCCTAAACTGTTTGGCTGAGTCGCATTCAATGTGCAAAATACCAGGATAGTCCCTCTCAATGCCGTTACGGAAAAAAAACTCTCCAAGTCCCTTCAAATAAAGTTTTTGCCACCATTTTATCTGTGATGCAGCAAGGGAGCCTGCCTGGATTAGAATTTCTGGAGAGCAGGTCGCTTTCCAGTAGCTGATGAGTTCAATCAGTCCAAGCTGAAAAAGGAAAGGATCTAGCCATTCAGCACTCCCTTTTTCTATTGGCCTTCCATATACCTTTAAGGAAGGGCGGAAAAAAAGAGCATTACGGCTATTCTTTCCAGTCCAAAATTCATATTCAATATAAAGGTGATCTAGCCTGTTCTCCCACGATACACGACTAAAAACAAACAGCGGATATAATTTCCTAAGCTGAAGAAAATCGGTTTTCCCGATCCCCGAAGAAACATAATCCATTTTTATCTTAAAATTTAATGGCTTTTAACCGAAGGCTTGGTTTGCCGCTTCAAGGACTTCCTTGCTTCCGATATCGAACCACAACCCTGATATTTCCCAGACATAGACGTCTTGCTTGGTATAAAGCCATTGGATAAACCGTCCAGGCTGATCCGTATTTTGCTGTTCCTTTAGATAAGTTTTGAAGGCAGTTAAGATCGTTTTGGGAAAAAAATAAAGGGCCATGGCAACCCATGTTGTTTGAGGATTTTCCGGTTTCTCCTCAAAATAAGTAAGCTTCCTGTTCTCATCAAAATTAACAACCCCGTATTTCGAAGCTAGCCTTTTATCTTTGAGGTTGTATATCCCCACAAGAGGTTTATTTTTTGTTTTTGCTTCATCCACAAAAGATAGAAGCGAAGAACTAAAGAGGTTATCGCTGGCAAGAACAAGCAAGTCATCCTCGATTTTCTTGGACTCTATGGCAAACTGGATATCTCCAATCGCTCCAAGCCGATTATGTTCTGTCGTTGAGCCATCATCTAGTATTTCAACAACAAGCTTTCTTGTCGATTTTCCTAGGTAGCGCTCTTTCCATTCAACAAAATGGGTATAAAACTTGTGATTGGTCACCACATAAATTTCATCTAGGCCAGGCAGTTCAAGGAGCTTATCTGTGATGTGGTTCATGATCGGTTGGCCAGCAACCGTTAAAAGGGCCTTGGGTTGGTTTAACGTAAGAGGATACAGTCTGGTTGCATAACCGGCAGAAAGCAGTAAAGCACGCATGTTTTCTCCGTAAAGTTTAAAATTGTCCCCGATCCTTGTCCTAGCTTTTGAAAAAGATGGGGGGTAAAAAAGATCGAGTGATCTCTTTTAATATTTCAAAAACTTCCTGAGCCGTCTTTGCTCTCCACAGTGGCTCAAGACTTCCTCTAATTTTGCTGACATCCAAGAATTGCACAGCTCTTTTGGTCCTCTGAATGAATACCGAACCCATGCTGAGTCTATCGATTCCTAAAGCAAGGAAAAAAGGTAAAAGGTAGATGTCGCTAGACATCTCCCCACATATACTAATAGGAATGTTTTTCTTTATCGCCGCGTCAGCTGCCATTCGAATCAAAAGGAGAACAGAAGGATGAAAAGGTTGATAAAGATACTCGACATTATTGTTCATTCGATCAACAGCTAGAGTATATTGAATGAGATCATTGCTGCCAATACTAAAAAAATCGACTATCTGGGCAAAGTGTTCTGCAATCAGACATGAAGAAGGAGTTTCAATCATGATCCCACACTGAGGCTCTCCAAAGGGAATGCCCTGGGTCGAGAGTTCCTCTTTTGCTTGCTCAATGATCTCTTTTGTGGCGAGCACCTCGGAGAGATCTGTGATCATGGGGAACATCACCGATACATTGCCCTCTACTGCCGCTCTTAAGATTGCCCTTAACTGCGTTTTAAACATCTCCTTTTCTTTCAAAGAAATCCGAATACCCCTTGCTCCTAGAACCGGATTTTCTTCCATCCATCTCCAGGGAAGATACGCAACCACTTTGTCTGCTCCCAAGTCCAGGGTTCTAATGATAACCGGGTTAGGCTTGGCATTGACCGCTGCATTTCTATAAAGTTGGTACTGCTCTTCCTCCGTAGGGGGACGATTGGATTTCAAGAAAAGGAACTCCGTCCGGTAAAGTCCAATCCCATCAGCCCCGCTTTTGAGCATAACCGGTATATCCTCTGGAAACTCGATATTGGCAGAAACATACACTTTTTGTCCATCTTGAGACTGTACTTTTTGAGAGAGGATTTCATGATCTTTTTTTTCGTAAAAGAAACAGGACAAAGCTTGCTTTTTCATCATTTCTATTTTTTCAGCTGAAGGGTTAACGATTAGAATTCCCTTTGAACCATCAACAAGAATTGTTTGCCCATTCGTTATGCTCTGCAAAAGATCCGGTACACCAACAATGGCGGGAATACCCTGGGACCTGGCTAAAATGACCGCATGAGAAGTTCTACTCCTATCTTCGGTAACAATACCTGCAACATGTCTGAGATCAAGAGATACCAGGTCAGAGAGCATCAGCAAATCGGCTATTAATATTCTAGGAGAATCAAGGATCGGAGTATATCCTTCTTCACCTTGAAGTTTTTTCAATACCCTTTTGGCTAGATCCCTGATTTCAATCGCTCTTTCCCTTAAGTATTCATCATCCCCGATCTTGTTCAGGCCAGCAATGAATGAACGGATGATATCCTGGTAAGCCGCTTCAACGCAAACAAGGTCCCGTTCCAATTTTTCTTTAACCGCCTGCAAAATCATTTCATCTTCAAGAGCCAGAATCTGCATATCAAAAAGGCTCTCTTCCACGGTCAATCCAAGGGAACTCAGTGAAGCTTTGGCTTTAAGAAGATCTTCTTTTGTTTGCAGAATGGCCTTTTCAAATCTTTCTAGTTCAGCACGAATTTCCGAAGGCAAAATCTTTTTTTGCCGGACGATTTCGTGCTCCAGTTGCAAGATCAAAGCAGAACCAATGGCAAAGCCTGGAGAAGCAGCAACTCCCTCCATGGCCTTTTCTTTAAGCTCCATCATATTTCGCCGTCTTTAAAAAACTAACTGGTCTTCTCCCCTTTTTTATGACTTATCCCTTCTTCAGGATTCTTCACCAAATTTGTTATTTACAAGGTTAACAAGCGCCTCTACGGCTTCCCGAGCATCCCTACCCGTAGCGGTTATTTTTAGTTTTGATCCTTTACTAGCAGCCAAAAGCATGATCCCCATGATGCTCTTTCCATTGACTTCTTCTCCATCTTTTTCTACCCTAATATCGGATTCATACCGGTTAGCAATCTTAACAAACATTGCTGCAGGCCTTGCATGAATCCCCAACTTGTTTTGAACAAGCACTTCGGATGCCACCGGAGAAAACTTTTCTTTTTGTTCCTCCGCACTTCGATCTTCTGCATTCATCTATAGTTTCCTACTGTTTTTGCCGGTTATTTTTAGCAATTTTTCGTTGAACTCAGCAGCAGCGTTGTATCCCATAGATCTTAATTTCTGATCTAATGCCGCCACTTCAACTAAAGTAGCCAAATCCCTTCCAGGCCGAATCGGGATAGTGACATGGGGAACTTTAATATTAAAAATCTCATAATAACTCTGATTTAAATTTACCCTTTCAATCTCATCCCCTTTTTCTACTTCCTTAAGCGTTGCAACCATGTCCAATTTTTTTTCAGGTCGAATGGCCCTTAATCCAAAAAGAGTAGTCACATCAATTATTCCTATTCCCCTCACCTCCATATGAAATCGACCCAAATCTGGAGCCCTACCCACCAACTCCCTTCCTTCCAGGCAATAAATCGTAGTAATATCATCAGCTACCAAAGAGTACCCCCTTTCGACTAGAGAAAGAACACATTCGCTTTTCCCGATCCCACTTGGTCCTTTGATAAGAACGCCTATGCCCTGAATATCCACCATGCTACCTTGTTCATTGGTCCGTGGCGCAAAATCCATTTCCAGGCATATAGTTACCGTATTGATTAACCTCATTGTATGGAGTTGTGAAACAAAAAGGGGAACTCCCAATAGTTCTGCCTGTTTAACGATAAAGGAAGGAGGCGTCATCCCCCGGGAAATAATCAGGCAAGGAATTTTCTTCATGAAAAGTTGTCTTACCCGTTGTTCAGACTCCTCGGTCGCAAGGCTTTTTAGATAGGACATCTCTCCCCACCCAATAATCTGAACTCTTTGTCTTGGGAAATATCGCAAATAACCTGACAGTTGTAAGCCTGGCCTGTTAATTGAACCTTCTCTGATCAGCCGATTAAAACCTTTTTTACCTGCGATCAGTTTCAGTTGAAGCAGTTCGCCATGTTGCTTGTAAAACTCTCCAATAGTTATTTTGGGAATAAACTTAGTCGATATACTATTGGATTGAACTTTCATCAAGAAGCTTGGCAAACTTTTCTTATAAGAAACAAAATTATCTTAAAAAATCATTATTTTAAACAATTCTCAAGAGCGGTTTTTATAAAAATTGCTTTTTGTTCCGTTTCCTCATATTCAGCATAGGGATCCGAATCAAAAGTAATGCCACTACCGACATGGAAACTAGCCCTTTGTCCTTCGATCTCTACAAGCCTTATGGCCATGGTAAAAGCCGCTTTTTCTGCCTTAAAATAACCGATCGCTCCAGAATAGTTTCTCCTGGGAAGGTTTTCGAGCTCCTTGATCAGTTCAATCGCTCTTTTTTTAGGCGTACCCGTGACTGATCCTCCAGGAAAATTAGCTAAAAAAGCATCTATACTGTCATAATGAGGAGAGATGATCCCCTCAATCTTGCTATGCATGTGATAAAGATGGGGATGCATGGTGACACGGCGCAGTTGAGAGACTTTAACCGATCCATAAACACAAACCTTACCAAAATCATTTCTTACAAGATCTGTAATCATTAAAAGTTCAGCTTTTTCTTTTTCACTTTTGATGAGATCAACCAAGTTTTTGCTATTGGCTGGATCTTTTCGGTTACAACGCGGCCTTGTCCCCTTTATAGGTTTGCTTATCAACTTCGTTCCCTCAATGCTTAAAAATAGTTCAGGACTTGCACAAACAAGTGTTTTAGGCCCATCGTCTATATAACAGATCCCTTCTAATCCTTCGCCTTCTTCAAGAAAAAAAACGAGCAAGGACAAAGGATCTCCCTGCCAAGGCAGTTCAATTTTTCTTGCTAGATTAATCACATAGATATCACCGGAGCTAATATAATCTTTTGCCCTTAAGACCATTGAAGCATACTCTTGTTTATCGGTATGGCTGATGAAAGAAAAGGGCACAGAAAATTTAGGCTGCGATTTTAGTTTTGTTCGCAGAAAACCTAACAGCTCTAACCTATCTTTAAAGAAAAGGAGTTGAGGATAGAACCCAAACCAGAAATTTCCTTCAAAATCGACATGACCAACAAGTCCAGAGTTTTTCTCCGCATTCTGTAGCTCCCCAAGGAAGGATTTAACCCCGCCCCAGTCAGTTGAGTTTCCATGAATAGAAAAAATTGGTTTTTGACCATAGTAAAAACCTTTGTACTTATTCCATGTTGGCACCACAACCATAGGGAAAAACCAGCTGGCCCCTGGGAATATTCGATAATCCTAGGTTATACCCAAGGAAAACCCGTGTAATTTTGATCATTCCTTTTTCAAGGGTTTTCAAAACTTAAGACGATCTGAAAAATCGTTTTGCCTTTTCAAAAAAGCTTTCCTGTTGAGGATGAGTCTTTTGATCGCAGGCCGCAGCAAAAGCCTCAAGCAGGGATCGTTGCGTCGGGCTAAGATGAGTCGGCACCTCAACATGAACTTTAACGAGCAGATCTCCTATGCCATGGCCATGGATATCGGCTATACCCTTGTGGCGGAGTCTAAAGATTTTTCCGCTTTGCGTCCCAGGAGGAATTTTAAGAATTTCATATCCAGTCAGAGTTGGAACCCGAATTTCTCCTCCTAAAGCAGCCTGGGCAAAACTTATCGGCAACTCGCATTGGATGTCGTTGCCCTGGCGGGTGAAAATTTCATGAGGCATGACATGGATAACGACATAAAGATCACCCGGAGGGGCTCCAGCCACTCCTGATTCTCCATGACCCGATAACCTCAAGCGATAACCTTCATCTATTCCAGGTGGAATCTTGACTTTGAGTTGTGCATTTTGCTTGATTCTTCCTTCCCCATGGCAACGCGTACAAGGTTTCTCAATAACTACCCCACTGCCGTGACACCGGGGACAGGTTTGCGCAAGGGTAAAAAATCCCTTGGTAGATCTGATTTGACCTGTTCCTGAACAAGCTGGACAACTCATCATCCCCGAACCCGGAGCATACCCTTTGCCCTCACAAGAAGGACAACTATCGAGCTTGGTAAAAGTAATTTCTTTTTCGCATCCCAAGGCAGCCTCTTCAAAGGTTATTTTCAAATCACACCTTAGATCCGCCCCCCTTTGCTGCCTGCCTCTTTTACCTACACCCACTCCAAAAGCTTCTTCAAAGAGACTGCCAAAAAGACTCTCTCCAAAAAATGTTCCTGAACCAAAAACCTCCTTGAAAATCTCAAAAGGATCGTGAAATCCCGAATATCCCGCTGCTGCTCTCTGATCAAATGCAGCATGACCATATTGGTCGTAAGCAGCCCTTTTATCCGGATCGCTCAATACCTCATAGGCTTCCCCTATGTCCTTAAACATTTCCTCGGCCTGTTTATCCCCCGGATTTTTATCCGGATGATATTTCAGGGCTAATTTCCGATAAGCTTTCTTTATTTCTTCCGCCGACGCTGTTCTGTCGACGCCCAATAGCTCATAGTAATCTTTCTTAATCCTTGCCATGCTCTCCTATTCTTGATTTTCAAATATCTTTACATGAAAAAAGTCTAAAAAATATATCTCTTAGTCGATATCCAGGAAAATTTATACTGTCTTATCCTCTTCTGTTTCTTCTAAAGGAAGATCATTTTTGACCGCAGATTCCGGTTTTTTTGCGACGTATACGGTTGCCGCCCTTAACAGCCTTCCTTTATACATATAGCCTTTTCTCAGTTGAGTTGCAACAGAACCTTCCTCAACCTTGTCCGTTTCAACAAACCCAAGGGACTCATGAAAATTGGGATCAAAAGGCTTTCCCAAAGCTTCAATCGGTTCTAAACCCTCTTCCTTCAAAATTTGTACAAGTTGAGACAAAACCATCTGAACCCCCGTAATCACGGATTGGACATCTGTCGCCTTCTGAGAAGAATGAATGCCGATCTCAAAGTTATCGATGACAGGTAAAAGGGCCTCCAATATTTTTGTGTTAGCCAGCTTGATGGCCTCTTCTTTTTCTTTAGCCATTCTTTTTCTTGCATTATCCCAGTCAGCAAGTGTTCTCAGTAACTTATCTTGCAGTTCATCGGTAAGCTGAGCTTTTTTCTGGAGCTGAGATAAAAGGCTAGAACTCACCACCTCAAAAGCAGCCATCTTCCCATTAAAACTCTTATTTGACTGCTCCATAGCCTTTTGTTCTTCATTCTTTGACTCGATCATAAAATTTCCTCCCTCTATTCAGCTATTTTTTGACCAGAGCTAAGAGCGTGACATCGTCAAAAGGAAAACAATCTTTACAAAACAAGCTCAGTCGATCAATCATCTCATTCAAAACGTACTCGGGATCTTTACCTGATAATTCCTGCACGATGTTTTCTACCCTTTGCCTGCCAAAAAAGACCCCCTCATTGTTTACAGCTTCGATTAGCCCATCAGTAAATAAAAGTAAAAAATCCCCTTTCTCTAATTTCAATTCATATTCTTTAACCATTTTGTTGAATAATCGTCCTTCGTCAATGCCCAAACATATCCCTGGAAATTCAATCTTCTCTATTTTTCCGTTGTGGCAAAAAATAGGCAACTCATGACCTGCCCTTGCAAAAGTAACCGTGCTTCTCTTTTCGTCAACCACCATGTAAATCAACGAAATAATGGTCCGTCCACAAATTTCAGGGTAGAGCAGCTCATTAAGCCTGCATAAAATGTCAAGTGGAGAGCGCCAGTGTTGGGTTAGACTCCGAATGGCTATCCGGCACATGGCGCTTATAAAAAAGGAAGCCAACCCTTTCGTAGCCACGTCACTTAAAACAAAGGCTTGGCAATTGTCATCTATCCTCATTGAATCGTAGAAATCTCCGCTAAAGCGCGAACAGGGAAGCGATTTTGCAGAAATCTGAAAACCAGCCAAGGAGTTCTCTATCTTAGGGAAGCATCCTTTCTGAAACTCTCCAAGAAGTCTTAAGGTTTCCTCCTTTAATTCCTGCTTAAAGATTCTAAAATAATAATCCGTTTCGAGAAAAAAAAGGGTCTGGTTTGCCAACATTTTTTCTAATTTCCTCAACAGCTGCTGATCCATTTCTTTCTCGAATTCTGCAAAAAGAGAACCCATTTTTTCCCCGTTTTTTTCAAGGATCACAAGAAGCGAATCCTTCACAGTTGTTTTTGCAGGATCTGCACGCAGTCTTTCATCCCATTTTTCTCTAGTAATATTTCCTAATTGCAAAACCGGCTCCAATGAACCTTTGCTCGAAGGCTTTTCCTGGAGAAAAACTATTCCTTTGGTAGGAATCCATTTGGTCACCAGTTCAAAAAGGCTCTGGACATTATCCAAAAGGGTTTTTTTTATAGAAAAATTCTCTAAGTAATCAATAAAAAGCTGGTTATGCTCTTCTGCCTTTTTCAAACGCAAACGCAGTGATCTTCCTATTGCAGTGGCATAAATACAAGAGCCTATTAAAGCTGCAAAAAGGAGAAAAAGGGTAAAATTAATGACGACCGTCATTAGGGGAAGAATGTCTAATCTCCTCTTTTAAATAATCGACAAGGTCTTGAAATTTCGCTTTATTTCGCGGATCAAGATCAATTAAAAGTTCGTGGGCTTCTAGCATGATCAGGGATGTGTCCCCTTTTCTCAAAGCCTGTCTATCTAAGGGAGCAAGATGATCGAGATATTGAGAAACATCCCACTGCTCAGAAATATCGAAAATCTTATCTAAACCCAGTGTTGAAATTGATTCTTGGTTTTTTTTGCTCACGTTGACCACTTTCAACTCACCATTGATTGAATTAAACTTAATTTGAATAGCCGCTAGTGTGCCTAAAAAAGTACTATCCATGTATGTACATTCCTGCAGATCAACGATAAGTCGCCGTATGCCGCTACTCAATAATTGATTGTAAAATAATCTTAATGAGCTAGATTTATCAAAAGATCCCCAGCCCACAACTTTAAGATAACCCCCATCTTTGGTGAGAGCATAATAAAGGGAACCATTTCCAACATGAGGAATCATATTCAAATTAAAAGACAAAAATATAAAAGTTTCTTATTTTTAATATAAATTAAATTCAGTATCATTCATAACGAACTTATGCAATATCCTTTTGTTTTTTCTTTTTTCTCTTCTTGTTATAAACTAGATTTTTTCGGTTCTAGTCAAACAATTTAAAAAAATGTTGGACCCTTTCCTTCTTTTTCACAGCTGTTTGGTTCACGGGTAAATATGGGTTTGCTTTCTGAAACATCTAGGATTGTCATTCTTGGTTCAGGAACCTCACAAGGTGTTCCTATGATTGGTTGTGGTTGTGCTACTTGTCGGTCTACTGATCCGCGTGATAAACGAACCCGTTGTTCACTTTACATTAGCAGTGGCAACACCTCCATACTTATAGACAGCCCTCCTGAACTGCGTTTGCAATGTCTCAGAGAAAACATAAATCATCTAAGCGCTATCTTGTTTACTCATTCGCATGCCGATCACATCATGGGATTTGATGACCTGAGAAGGTTTTGTGACCTCTGTGGCACAAGGCTGCCTATTTATGGTTCGGAAGAAGTCCTTTCCACTTTAAAAAGGATCTTTCCCTATGCTTTTGATCCAGCCTCAGAAAAAAACGGCTACCTCAAGGTCACTCCCCATGTCATAGAAAATCCTTTTGAAATTGGACCCTTTACGATTAGCGCCTTTCCTTTGGTTCACGGAAAAACAACCACTCTCGGTTATCTCTTCGAGTTGAATGGACAAAAAATCCTCGCCTACCTGGTTGATTGTAAAACCGTTCCTCGAACAACGATCGAAAGATTATCTGCAGTCCAATTTCTGATCATCGATGCCTTGAGAGATGACCCTCATCCCACGCATCTGAGCACTGCCGAAGCGATCGAGATTGCCCGGCGCATAGGGGCAAAAAAAACTTTCTTTACCCATCTTACCCATCATAAATCTCATAAAGAAAGGCAATCTAGCCTACCCAAAGACATTTATGTGGCTTACGATGGACTTGAAATTAGCTTTTAAAATGTTTTTAAATTTTACTTAAACCTTTTCTAGTTTGCAAAAAGGACAATAAAACAGCAGCCTTCTTTTTATGTTTATAGAAACTCATGCTCATTTGGATTTTCCCCAATTTTCTAAAGACCTAGAAGAGGTGGTCAAGCGTGCCATCGATTCGGGTATCGACAAAATAATCACTATCGGTACAAACCTCAAAAGTTCAAGAAAGGCCATTAGTATTGCCGAGCGCATTCCGGAGGTCTGGGCGGCAGTAGGAATTCATCCTTTAGAAGCTCACGAAACCCCAAAGGGTTTTGAAAAAGAGCTTGGGGAGCTGCTCGATCAGCCCAAAATTGTAGCCTTAGGTGAAATGGGGCTGGACTTTCATAAATTTGATCCTTCCCTAACCGCCGATGTAATCGAAGAAAGGAAAAAAATTCAAAGGGAGATTTTTCAACTCCAACTTGCGCTAGCCGACCAAGCCCATCTTAACGTGATTATCCACCAAAGAGAAGCTTTTGAAGAAACTCTCTCTCTACTGGCTCCATACAAGGGAAAGATTAAAGCGGTATTCCACTGCTTTGTAGGTTCAATAGAGGATGCAAAAAGACTGTTTGACCAAGGTCATTTTGTCTCTTTTACCGGTATTGTGACATTTCCCAACGCAAAGGATGTAAGAGAAACTCTCAAAGCGACTCCTTTGGATAAATTTATGCTTGAAACGGATTGTCCTTTTCTTGCTCCTGTCCCTTTTCGAGGGAAAAGAGCTGAACCCTCCCATGTCCGAAGGATTGCGGAGGAAGTTGCAAAAATCAAAGCGATTTCCCTTGAAGAGGTTGCTCAGTGCACTTCTCTGACAGCCAACTCATTTTTTTCTTTTCAAAGATAAACAGAAACTCAAGATTATTCCAAGACACCACAAACCAAAGATTGTTATGAATAAAGATAAAGATATGTCCTCCGGTCTTGTAGAAGAAGAAACAAAGAAGCCAAAAAGCTCAAAACAAAGTCTGCATAGGGCTTACTCCTCAGCGATTTTCGATGGCATTGTCCGTTCTCCCAACCGGTCGATGCTTTATCCTTTAGGCTTTTCTTCAAACGACTTATCACAAAAAGATCTTATCGGAGTGGCATCGACTTGGAGTCAGGTTACCCCTTGCAACATGCATATCGATAAGCTTGCCCGGGAAGCAGCTTTGGGAACTTCCGAAGCTGGAGGAAAAGCCCTCATATTCAATACGATCACCATTTCAGACGGGATATCGATGGGCACAGCGGGCATGAAATATTCCCTTGTGTCCAGGGAAGTCATTGCCGATTCCATTGAAACGGTGGTTTGTTGTGAAGGCATGGATGGACTTGTGGCCCTGGGAGGGTGTGACAAAAACATGCCAGGTTGCCTGATCGCTATAGCCAGGTTAAATAGGCCTGCCGTATTCGTTTATGGAGGAACAATTTTACCGGGTTGTTATGGAGGGCAAAATCTTGATATCGTTTCAGTTTTCGAAGCGGTTGGAGCCTATTCAGGGGGAAAGATTTCCCAAGAAGAACTCTTAGCTATTGAACAGCATGCCATACCTGGACCTGGATCCTGTGGAGGCATGTATACAGCGAACACCATGGCTTGTGCCATTGAGGCCCTTGGGATGTCGCTTCCTAATAGCTCTACTCATCCTGCAGTTTCAATCGATAAAAGCGAAGATGCACGCTCTGCAGGCAAAGCCGTACTTAATCTTATCGAGCTTGGTATAAGACCTAGAGATATCCTAACTAAAAAGGCTTTTGAAAATGCCATCACTGTAGTTATCGCTTTGGGAGGCTCGACCAATGCTATCCTTCATCTTCTTGCTATTGCTCATGCAGCAGAAGTTGATCTCAACCTTGATGACTTCGATCGCATCGGGAAAAATGTTCCTGTTTTGGCCGATCTTAAACCGTCTGGGAAATATTCCGTTGCTGATCTTTCCCAAATTGGAGGGTTGGCTCCACTGATGAAACGGTTGCTCAATTATGGACTTCTGCATGGAGATTGTCTTACTGTTACCGGTAAGAGCTTGGAACAAAATCTTGCCCATGTTCCCGATTATCCTCCTTCTCAAACCCTTATACGACCCTTTTCTGATCCGATTAAAAAAGACAGCCATCTTGTTATTCTTTACGGGAACCTTGCTCCAAATGGAGCCGTAGCAAAGATAACCGGTAAGGAGGGCAAAAAGTTTAGCGGTATAGCCCGCCCTTTTGATTCCGAAGAAAAGGCTCTAGAAAAAATTCTCGATGGAACCATTAAGGCAGGAGATGTCGTTGTCATTCGCTACGAAGGGCCCAAAGGTGGACCTGGCATGCGTGAAATGCTTGCACCCACTTCAGCGATCATGGGCAAAGGGCTAGGCAAAGATGTCGCTCTTATTACCGATGGTCGGTTTTCTGGAGGCACACATGGTTTTGTTGTCGGTCATGTTTGCCCTGAAGCTGCAGTTGGGGGACCTATAGCTGTGGTAGAAGATGGGGATCGAATCACTATTGATGCTGAAAAAAAAGAAATTACTCTCCATGTCAGTCCAACTGTCATTCAAAGTCGACTCTCTCAATGGACAGCTCCTCCCCTCCATGTTAAAGGGGTATTGTACAAGTTTGCAAAAACGGTAAGCCAGGCTAATCTTGGAGCGGTGACTGACCTGTTCTAAAGAATTTTAAAAAAAATTCCTTTTTTACCCCTACCCGTCGGGTCATTTTTCTTTAAGTGAAAGATTGCTCGAAAAAGGGAGTTATTGTTATAGGAGGCGGACTAGCAGGTTCGGAGGCCGCTTGGCAGATAGCTCAAAGAGGAGTCCCTGTTTTTCTTTATGAAATGCGACCTTTCGAAACCACTGGAGCGCATTCTACCGATCATCTTGCTGAAATAGTCTGCAGCAATTCCTTGGGTTCGAACCTACTGAGCAATGCTTCAGGATTGCTCCTTCAAGAACTGCGGATATTAAATTCTCTTCTTGTTAGAATTGCAGACAGCTGTGCTTTGCCAGCAGGAAAAGCTCTTGCCGTAGATAGAGAAAAGTTTTCTCTAACCGTAACTCAACATATCTTAAAACATCCTTTAATCACCCTTATAAGAAAAGAAGTTGTTGATCTGCCCACTGGCACGGTTTGTATAATTGCAACAGGTCCTTTAACAAGCCCACGCTTTGCAGAGAAATTGCAACAACTCATCCAATCTCCTTTCCTCTATTTTTATGATGCCCTTTGTCCCCTTATCGATGCTCATTCCATTGACTTCAATTATACGTTCAAGGCTTCGCGCTACTCTGATTCCAACAGCTCAGCCGACTACATCAATTGCCCCTTAACTCAAGACCAATATATAGAGTTGAGTCAAGAACTGGCCCAAGGGGAAAGAGTAAAACTCCATGACTTTGAAAAAGAAATTTTTTTTGAAGGTTGTCTGCCCATCGAAATTATGGCTAAAAGAGGGCTTCATACTTTAAGGTTCGGTCCCCTGCGCCCTACCGGATTAATGGATCCAAGAACTAAAAAAAGACCCTATGCCGTGGTCCAGCTCCGGCAAGATAATATAGCGGCTTCCCTCTACAATATGGTTGGATTTCAAACCAACCTTACTTTTAAAGAACAGGACCGGATCTTTAGGATTATCCCCGCATTGCAAAAAGCTGAATTTGTCCGGTATGGGCAGCTTCATCGAAACACTTTCATAAACAGTCCCAAAGTCCTTTTCCCTACCCTTCAATTTAAGATACTGCCCCTTCTTTTTTTTGCGGGCCAACTGGCAGGTTTTGAAGGCTATGCAGGAAATATAGCCAGTGGACTCGTTGCGGGTATCAATGGGGCAAGAATTTTTCAAGGTCAAGAACCCCTTGTTTTTCCAAGACAAACCATGATCGGAGAACTTGTCTGGTACATGACCCATGCAGATCCAGAGTATTTCCAGCCTATGAAAGCCAATTTTGGCTTGTTTAACGTTTCTTTGGAAGACAACCTACCCCAAGATAAAATATCCCGAACTCTTGCTTTAAGTCAGAGAAGTTTAAAAAAAATAGAAGCTTTGGCCAGGCAAATTAATGAAGGGTATTCTTGATTCTGGCAGATGGTCAAAAAGGATTTTAATTAAAAAAAATCCCCTCACTGCCGTGTGAATGAGACCTTTCATTCCTTTATGGACATAAAGGACGCGCTCCGAAAGTTCGCCTTCCAGTTAAGGCCTGGCGTCCTATCAAGAGCGTTAAGGCCCTATCAGTATTAACATCGAAGGAAAGGCAAACATTCCAATCACGTGCAGTGAAGGGAAATCCATAAAATTCAAAAACCTTTTTATTATTCCCTAAAACTACAGCCAATCCTTTTTTTTAGCTCTTCCTTTATGTTTACTATTATAATATTTATTTCGTCATCTGTCAAAGTGCGATCAGGTGCTCGAAATGTCAAAGCATAGGTCATAGACTTCTTGGTTTGAGCTATGCGGCTGCCTTGCAAATCTTCGAAAATATCAAACAGCTCTACAGTTTCCAAAAAAGGAACCCTTTGCTCACCAATCGCTTTAAGAATTTCTTCATGCACAATTTCCTTATCCACAATGATAGCGATATCCCTTCGAATAGAGGGTTGAGTAGGTAGAGGTCTATAGAGGGGGATTTCATCTTTTCTTTTCTTCCATTCTTCAAGAGAATACTCGGCGTAAAAACAGGGTAAGGGGAGATCTAATCCTCGAATAAAATCAATATTAATTTCTTTTAAATACCGACGATCTTCTTTGAAAAACCCTTTTTTGTCTTCAAGATAATCGATAATCTGCTTTAAGTCATAAAAATCTACTTTTCTTCGACCCTCCATCCAATGGAGCGAACCCATTTCTCCAGCAACAAGTATGCCTAAGCTCAGCTCTTCATGAACCACCCCTTCAATGTTAAAAAAAAGATTGCCTACTTCAAAAATCTTTATTTCTTTATTGCCCCGTCTCCAATTCGTATTGGCCACACTCAACAAAGAATCGAGGAAAGAACACCGCAGCTTTGCATAATGGATGGAAGAGGGATTGGATAAAGAAAGCTTGGCTGTTTGCTCATCATCGCTTACTAAGGGAATGGTTATACATTCGTGGTATCCCTTTGAAGCAAGAACCTGCTTAAGACTAAGAACCTTATCCCACTCTTTTTCTGCCTGGGAAGGCAAAGCAAAACCTGAGGGAATCCTTGAAGGAAAATCTGAAAATCCTTTGAGTCTAACCAGTTCCTCAATAAGATCTTCTTCAATTTCAAGGTCCTGACGAAACGAAGGGATCTCCCACCAAAACATCTCCTCGGTCTTTGCTTTTAAGGTTAATCCCAAAGATCTGAGTTTATCTTCCACTTCTTCTTCAGGCCAATAACAAACGGTAAATTCCTGGAGCTTTTTTTTCCGTAGCTTTATACCCTTTTTTTCCAGGGGAAGAGTCCCCGACTGCACATAGTCAATAAGGCTTGCCCCCGTAAGTCTTTTAAGTAGCTCAACCGCTCGGTTCCTCGCAGGTATAACGATCTGGGGATCTACTTTTCTTGAGAACCGAAAGGACGATTCGCTCACAACTCCAAGCCGAGTTGAACTTTGTTGAATAGAAAGAGGATCAAACCAAGCCGATTCAAGAAGTACAGAAGTTGTCGAATCAGTAATGGCCGAGCCAGCTCCTCCCAAAACGCCCGCCAAGGCTTCCACTCGATTGGGACTCGATATCACGAGGTCCGATTCGTTTAACTCATATTGCCCTCCATCCAATCCCACAAAAATTTCTCCTAGCCGACCATCTCTGACATGAATGTCAAAAGAACCAAACCGGTCGGCATCAAAGGCATGAAGAGGTTCACCCGTTTCAAGAAGAACATAATTGGTAATGTCTACGACAACATTGATCGGCCTGAACCCGCTCGCTTTCAGTCTTGAAGCAAGCCAATGGGGAGAGGGACCCACATGGACATTCTCAAGCAAACAACCCGAATAAAAAGGACATTTTTTTTCATTTTCAATAGTTAGCCGGCCAAAACCCCGAGCAGGGATCTCAAAAGGTTGATGAGTCAAAAAGCTTAGAGCTTTAAGTTTTCCCGATCCTAAGGCAGCAAGTTCCCGAGCAATGCCAATATAACTAAGAAGATCGGACCGATTCGGGGTAATTTCAAGATCAAGAATGTGATCCTTAGGAAAAATCGAAGAAAGAGCAGAGCCTACAACCGCATCTTTCGATAAAATCATTATCCCTTCTGAAGCGTCGGAAAGTCCAAGTTCCTTTTCAGAACAAAGCATCCCATATGAACGTTCTCCACGAATTTTTCTCTCACCAATCTGTATGCCCCCAGGAAGCACCGCGCCAGGCAAAGCTAGCGCCACCTTATCACCCCTATCAAAGTTCTTAGCCCCACAAACCACCTTTAATGTTTCTGTCCCTGTAAAAACCTGGCACAATCTTAACCTGTCCGCGTTGGGATGGATTTCCCAACTGACAATCTCCCCAACAATAATATTTTGTTCAGTTATCCCAACCTCCTTGATTTCCTCAACTTCCACCCCCCCCATGGTCAACTTTTCAACAATGGCAGAAAGCGGTTGCTCCAACTCTATGTAATCCTTAAGCCAGTTAATGGATATTTTCATCGGTTTTTTGTATTACTCAATGACGAACCCAATTTATTCTCAAGCTTAAACCATCTTTTTTTTCCTTAATCATAAAAAAGATTACTAACTAAAAACCATGGAAAATATAATTTAATCTTCTTTTTCCTAGTATGCCCGATCAGCTTTTTCCCAGATAAAGATTAATCATAAACATAAAAAGAAAATTATAATAATTTCTTTTTGATTTTTTTCTTAAAATTAGCTAAAGACACAAAGATGGTTATTAATGTTAATCTACTATAAATAAATTTAATAATAGTAATTGAAAGAGGAGGATAAATCAAGTGAAGAAGAATAAATGGACTTTCAAGGCACTTGGGCTTAGCGTTTTATTCTTTGCCTTGGGATTGGGCTTTCATCACCTGAAAGCCGAGGAGGTAGAATCAACGGGTATAGCTGAAGGGGATGAAATAGCGGTAAGTAAAGATAGCGATGCGAAGTATCAGGAAAGTAAAAAGGCGATGGAAAAAGCTGGGGGAGAAGCCAAACGTGTTGTTGGAGCTTGGTACATTGCTGGAGGCGCGGGCACCGGTTTTGTAGGAGCTAACGATGGTTTTGTTAATCCTGGTGGGCCTATTACTGTCAATACTAATTTTAGCACAGTTTTAGGAGTCCTTGGAGGTTACCACTGGTTAGATACCGAAACCCATCTGGCCTGGACAGTGGAAGCTGAAGCAGCCTATATTGGCACAGGGCATTATCTAAGCCTTCCGAGCATGAATACCGCCCTTAATATTGGCGCTTTCATGGTCAACGGCACAGTTGGTTATCACATCGGTAATTTTGAACCCTATGTCGGATTCGGAGTTGGGGCAGTTGTTGTGAATGCTGAAGTGGCAAGTGCTAACATTGGGACAAATTGGGCTTTTGCTTTTCAGCCCATAGCGGGTGTCCGCTATTTCATAACTGCACATTGGCTTGCTGCTGCCCAGTTCGAGTGGATCTGGACGGATACGCTTTCTGGATATAATATTGGGGCCACCCAAGTTACTATTGGCCATGCCATGATACCCCTTGGGCTTTTGGCCATTGGTTATGCTTTCTAGTACAAGGAGTATAGAAGGAAAATTAATTTAAGTTTAAGGGCATCCTTTAGCGGCTTTTTTTTCCCACAAAGCTTGAAAGTAAGGGATGCCCATTTTTTTAAACCTTTGTTCAAATAGGCTTTCAGGATAATTCTTTTTTGGCGTTATAAGTTCAAAATCAGCTGACAAGTTAAACAGTTTTGTTACAGCTAAAAAATAATCTTGGTTATCTGTAACAAGCCGGCATAAACCTTTTGGTTTAAGTACCCTGGATATCGACTCGATACTTTGGAAATTTAATGTTCTTCTGTTATGATGTCTTCTTTTAGGCCAGGGATCAGGAAAAAGAATATGAATTTCATCTACAGCAGAGCTTTTACAATAATCTTTTAAAAAGAGCTCCCAATAAAAATGAAGCACCTTTAGATTTTTTAAATTTAAGTTTTTGGCTTTTCTTACTATTTTCCTCACCCGACTTATTTTTTTTTCTATGGCTAAAACATAGCCACCTGAGTTTTGCAGGGCATAGGCTAGGGCAAAAGACCCTTCCCCTGCTCCTAAATCAAGAATAAATGGAACAGTTTGTCCGAATATAGAGTTTGAGTCGATCTCATTTCCCCCCTGTGGAAGGCTTGCCAACAAAGGGTCTTGGGTTTCTACTTCAAGGGTTTTGCTCTCTGGATAGAAACAGAACTGATCAACCATCTCCTCTGATCCCTTTACTTATATATGATACAACTGATGGGCAAATTGTACATCCTAGCTCAATAGGTTAATCTTCCCTCAAAAGGAAAGGAAAAGAGAAATCAAATATGCTTGCAATCGTTTTCGTCTTTGGAATGATAGCCCCCATCAATTCTTTTAACATTTACAAGATGTTTTTTGGTGTAAGCTTCAAAAAGATCGTCTGCACTCATGTCTAAGAGTTGGGCCGTGGAAACTAGAAAGTGCAACAGATCGACAACTTCCACCCTTGCATTCTGCAGGTCTGGTTTCTGATACTTTGCCCACCATTTCCATGGGATACAATCGACCAATTCAGCTAACTCTTGGCTAATCGCACGGGTATAGTTTAAAAGCCACTGCATTTTCGATTCTTGATCCATGCTTTTAGGGTCCACCCCAATTTTCAAATTTAATTTTTCCTGCAGTTCAAATATCCGCTCAAGTTTATCCTGTGTAGGTGTCATTTCCTTTTTATTGTTACAAAGAGAAAATAGGGATCAATCAAAAAAAAATTTTCTTTCCTCAGCGGTAGGTAGCCTGCAACTTTCCCTTTTCCCAAACCATTGATAGCGATTTTTTGCTACTGTTCTGTATACTTTATCCAGAAATGGCCGAGGCAAACAGCCAAGTACCTTGGCCAGGAAACGAAAGCCAGCCAGGCACTTTAAAATCTCAATTACAGCCTTTGATTCAGTAAGAAACTCCCATCGTCCATCCTTATACCGACAAAGAACGATTGAATCCACCCTTTTCTGTTCATCACTCATATATTCCTTAAAATTCTCGAACAACTTGCCCTGCCTTGGAGCAAAGACAAAACAATGATCCTTATCTTTTCTTAGTACAAACGAAACAAAAGAATTGCATAAAGCACAGATCCCATCGAAAAAGATAATTTGTTTATCTTTTTTGTTGTCTGGGGTAGAAAAATTATGATTCACGATTGAAAAATAACTAACAAGGGGAAAAAACAAAATCTGCTGGTTTATTAAAACTATGAACTATGCCAAAGAAAAAGTAACAGAATAAAAATTTTATTTTTTATTTTTTAAGATTTATTCTAGCTCTTTTGATTCCATGACCTTATTCAGCGTCGTTCTTCCCGTTTATAACGAAGAGAAAGTTATTCAAGCCGTCAGCCAGTCTATCTGCCGTTTTGCTCAAGAACATCCTCAATACGAATTTGTGTTTGTCAATGACGGATCGACGGATAATACGGGTATGTTGCTTAAAACCTCATTAAATGAGTTCCGGACAAAGCAAGTCCAGCTTATTGATTATAAAACCAATAGAGGAAAAGGCTTCGCAATCAGGGAGGGTTTTAAGCATACCACAGGTGATCATTTCTGTTTTCTGGATGGGGATTTAGCTTATCCGCTCGATTATCTGCCTCAATTCGAAGAAAAATTGCAAAATTGTGACATCGCTATAGGCAGTAGGGTATCAGAGAAAAAAGGGAAAAGTTGGGATAGAAGCTTGAGAAGAAAAGTCCTTGGTTTCTGTTTCAATAAACTGGTCAGCTCTATCCTTGGACTTCCCTATTCTGATACCCAAGCTGGGCTTAAGGCTTTTCGAAGGGATGTTGCCGAAAGACTTTTCAAAATGCAAAAAATCGAGGGCTTTTCTTTTGACGTTGAACTCATTTTTTTAGCAAGGAAACTGGGATACAAAATTGTTGAAATTCCTGTTAAAGTATCACCAACCCATTCCTACAAACATTCTAAAATCAAACTTTTTGGTGATTCTTTGCGTATGTTAAAAGAACTGCTGCAAATCAAACATTTTGACAGCATCGGTGAATATGACCGGCAAAATCTACCTTAACTTTGATCTTGAAGAGTTCGATATTCCTTGCGAATACGGACAACCCCTAGATGAAGAAAAACAATTTGAGGTGTCTTCCGAAGGATTGAAATATCTTCTGGATTTGTTGCAAAAAAAAGGGCTCATAGCCACTTTTTTTATCACCGCCTCTTTTGCTTTAAAAAAACCCTCCCTTACTGAAACCCTTCTCAAGCTTGGGCATGAGATCGCTTCTCACGGATTGGACCACAGCCCCTCTGGAAAAGAAGAAGATCTTTTCCTTTCCAAGAAAATTCTTGAAGAGCTCTGCTCCACTCAGGTTTTAGGCTACCGTAGCCCTAGATTCAGACCCGTTGATTGTCCTTCTCTAGTTGCTTCCGGATACATCTATAACTCCTCGATTAACCCAACATGGCTTCCTGGAAGATATAATTACCTTCACTATCCTCGAAAAATTTTCTTCGAACAAGGCATTATCCAGATTCCAATCTCGACTACGCCAATCATTCGCTTCCCTCTCTGTTGGCTTACTTTTAAAAACATACCTCTACGAATCTTTAAAATTCTTTCATGGGTAACCCTGAAGGAAAAAGGCTATCTTAACGTTTTTTTTCATCCTTGGGAATTTGCAGAGATTAAAAGCTATGCAATGCCCAAAGCCGCAAAATCCATAGATGGGAAAACCCTATTAAAAAGATTAGAAGATTATATAAGCTGGCTACAATCCTTTGAAACTTCCTTTGCCCGGCTCAGCGATGTCGTGCACCCTGAAAATAGCCCTAAAATAAAATGAAAACCCAACCCCTCTTTTCAAAAGAACAATGGGCAGGCTATGCTTTGTGGGCCATTCTTTTTGTGGTCATCTGTCTTATGATCGCCCACAACCCAACGCAACGAACTGTCAGTTTAGCTTATATTCAAGCCGCTGAGCGATTCATCGAGAAAGCTCCCTTGTACGAAAAAGAGGGCATTCATGGTTTTCTCTATTTTCCCCATTTTGCACTTTTTTTTTGTCCTTTTGCTTTCTTGGCCCCACTGCCACGAGAAATTTTATGGAGACTCTTTTCTCTGGGTCTTTTTATTGGGGCTATTCAAAAAGTGAGCTCTTCTTTTTTCCCACTCCTCAAACCAAAGGCTTTCTTATATTTCTCCTTGCTTGTCATGGTTAGCGCCATGGCTTCTTTGAGGAACGGCCAAACTAATCTTGCCCTGGCTGCAGTACTACTCCTTGCTTTCGTTAGCTGTGGTGAAAAAAAATGGATTCAAGCAGCTTTTTTTTTCTTTATTAGTCTCATTCTTAAACCCATTGCCCTATATCCTTTTTTATATGCCGCCTTTTTTTTCCCCGCTTTCAGAAAAACAGCCTTGGCAACCATTCTCCTTTTTATTCTTTTCCCTTTCCTCTTTTCTTTAAACGACCTGCACTATGTCTATGAACAATATCTTTTGTTCTTTAAACGGATGCTTACCGTCTCTCAACCCACCGAAGCCAATTTCGCTGATATCCAGGGACTCCTTTTTGCATTCAGTGTGAAACTTTCCTCTTCCCTCTCGCTGTTAATCCGGCTCCTTGGAGCTATAGGAACAATTCTTCTTGGCATGGCTTTTGATAAAAAGAATCCTTCCTTGTTCTCTGTTCTACTCTATTCTTTTTCAACGGCTTATCTGCTCCTTTTCAATCCTCGAACCGAACTTAACTCTTATGTGTTTCTAGGCCTGTCCATGGCTTTTTTTTCTCTTTACTTTTTATCAACCGAAAAAAAACAAAAAGCGGCCTTTCTTTTCATCCTTTTGACTCCTCTTTTAGGAATAGAAGCTTTGGGAGGGACATTCGTTAGGCTAGGGCTATGGTTGAAACCTGCAATTTGCCTCTTTGTCCAAAGTCTTTTGGTCTTTCTCCTCATTAAAAAACGACTCTGCTGTCCTCTCCCATCAAACCCGGATAGGGAACCCCCTTTTCTTTAAATAGGATTTGAGCTGACCGATATGAATCTCCCCCCTATGAAATACTCCCGCTGCAAGAACTGCATCGGCATGGCCCTGTTCTAGTGCTAATGCAAAATCTTCCATCTTTCCTGCCCCTCCACTGGCCACCACGGGAACAGGGAGCATATCTGCAAGTACTCTTATAAGCTTTAGATCATAACCCTCTTTTGTCCCATCCGCATCAATACTGTTTATAACAATTTCTCCAGCTCCCAACTCCACTCCTTTCATCGCCCATGCCCTTACTTCCCAAGCCGACTCTTTTCTTCCTCCATGACTGAAGACTTTCCAAGAGTTCTCTGCAACTCTTTTAGCGTCAATAGATAAAACTATACACTGCGAACCAAACTTTCGAGCTCCCTCTTCAATCAGTGCGGGGTTTGCCAAGGCAGCTGTATTCAAGCTGACTTTATCTGCACCGGCCAGTAATACTTCCCTTATATCTTCTACGGTTTTTATTCCTCCTCCCGCTGTTAGGGGTATGAAACAGCTCCGGGCTACAGAGCGTAAGACATCAAGCAAAGCTCCCCTGCCCTCGTAGCTTGCCGTAATATCGTAAAAAACAAGTTCATCGGCTCCTTCTTCGTTATATTTCAGCGCCAGCAAAGTCGGATCCCCCACATCGGTTAATTCACCCAACTCAGCCTTACCAAACTGTTTTCCTCGAGTTACCCTTCCCGCATGGACGTCTAAACAGGGAATAATTCTTTTGGCCAGCATATAAAAGAAATGATGTAGTCTTTGTTATCGATGAAGCAAAATTATTTTGAATTTTTGGTATAAATTTGTCTTAAAGCCTCATAAAGGACAATCGATACGCAATTAGCTAAATTGAGACTACGAACTGCACCGTTAAGGATGGGGATTGAAAAAATGGATTGGGGATATAGGGATAGAATCCTTTTTGATAATCCCTTGGTTTCTCGACCAAAAACAAAAACATCATGTGGTGAAAAAGAAGCTGTAAAATAAGAAGGATAATTTCCTGTTTCAAAAAAAAACAATTTTTTATTGGGATTTTTCGTTACAAAATCATCCCACCCTTCCCAGAGAAATAGTTTGACTTCGCTCCAGTAATCCAATCCCGCTCTTTTCAAGGAGGAATCTTCCAGAGAAAAACCAAGTGGTTTTACAAGATGCAGCTCAGTAAAAGTCGCTGCACACATCCTGGCTATATTACCTGTATTTTGAGGGATTTGAGGAGCAACAAGAACGATCGCTAAACCAAATCCTTTATTTCCCATAGGAGAAATAAAGCTTTCCCCGCGCCTTTTATCAACTCCTTAGTCAGAAGGCGCGGGGAATAAAGAGCTTATTTTTCTCTCTTTTCGGCTTTAAATAACCATTCCTTTAAAACAAGAACGATCAATGCTAAAAAGAAAGCATAAACACCCATCCAAAGACTGATAGGAATATGTCCCGGTGTAGATAACCGAGCGACAAGATAACCAATCCAAAGCATTCCACAAAAGTTAAGCAGATTATGCTCTTCTTTCTGAACCGCTATCTTTGTCCTTGCTAAGATCAAACAAGCCAATGCGATGCCCAGGACATCAACCGATAGCAAAAGGAAATTTCTTTCTACTATCCTTTTTAGAATAAAAAAATGATCCATTCCCGCCCTAGCTAACCTTTCATAAAAATAGGCTAACAAAGCCGGAACAGAAATCCAACAATAGACAAGAGCAAAAAACCTTGTCATCGGAAATATGCCCAACCCCCTTTGGGGCTTCGTATGCTTCACTGTATCAAAAGTTGCTGGATAGTTCATAACACCTCCATTCATTGATATTAATAATAGTTCATATTTTTACATTATCTTATTAATGTGTCAAATAAAATATATTAAGTTATGCTTATATTATAAATAAAGTATGAGTTGCGTATATGTGCTAATGTAACAATAAAATTAATTAATAGTTTAGTTTTTACTTTCCTCTTTAGATAACTAGAGCAGCAGGATGAGACAAACCCTCCTTTTTTCAGCTTTCCTTGTCTTGTGGGTAATCAACAGACAAAAGATATAGGCCCCACGGGGGGGCTGAGGCAGGGGCTAGTGTCCTTTTTTGACTCTCAAAAATGAATTTTAACTGTTCCAAACTTAATCTCCCTAATCCCACTTTGACTAATGCCCCCACTATATTGCGAACCATACGGTAAAGAAAACCATCGGCTTTAATTGTAAAAAGTAAAAGGCTTTGCTGTTGGGCAAAAGAACACTGGAAAACAGTTCTAATAGGGTTTTTAATAGGCATTCCAGGACTTGTAACAAAAGCCAAGAAATTGTGCTTACCCACAAACAGCTGAGCTGCTTCATTCATCGCCTTTATATCCAACGGCCTTGGTATATGCCATGCCCTCCAGATATAAAAGGGATCCATAACCGGGTTATTCCAGATCATGTATTGGTAGGTTTTAGCCATTGCATCAAACCGAGCACTAAACTCTTGAGAAACTATATGGACATCCCAAATGCGAATGGTTTCAACCAAATGATAATTCAGGGCCCGTTTGAGCACTTCGGCTTCTAATCTTTTTTGGGCAACAAAAGAAGCGACTTGTCCTAGTGCATGAACCCCCGCATCAGTACGTCCTGCGCCTTCAACAGGGATCTTTTCTTTCCAAATCTTGGCAACCGCCTCTTCAAGATAAAGTTGGACTGTAGGCAGTTTCCCCTGTTTTTGCCAACCATGGAAACCGCTACCATAATAAGAAAGAATAAGCTTATAGCCAACAAGAGCTAAGTTCAATGAGGCCGACCCAAAAGGTACGAAAATCCAATCAATCCTCCCAACTCATTTACTCCGATATTTCTACTGGCCATATCCGCATTAGACATGTGGTGAAAGAGAATCTCGAAATTAAACGACCAATGGGTATCCAGCATATATCTACAGCCACCCCCAAGTTGAGGGGTAAATTCTATGGCTTGCCCAATCATCGACTGGGTTTTGACCGTGTAGGCATCCGTAAAAACAAAACCTAACCCGCCTTCAACAAAAGGAATAAATCGACTATTCGGTTGGACAAAATTATACCGAATAGAAATCTGAGGCCCCACAACGGTACTTCCAAAACCTTTTATAATTGCACTAGCATAAAGACCTACAAGAACTTCGAGATTCCCGCGAAAAATGCCTCCTTTGTCTGGAGTCGTGAGCATCCAACCCCAATAGGTAAGGGTCGGGATCTCATCGAAAGGATATCTCCCATTACCCGATGCGGTGGAAAAAAGCCCTCCTGTCATAAACATGATTTCGTTGGCCCCTTCTTTAAAAAGGGCAACTTCAGGTATTTCTTCGGTTTTTAAGGGTACTCCAGATACATTTTGATCTTCACTCTGTGAGTATGTTGTTTCCCCACCAGGGCTAGCTTTGACTAAGGCGGGTAACAACAATCCTATACCCAAGATAACACAAAATACAAAACGCATTTTTTTTCTCTTATCAAAATGTTAAACAGTACTTCCAGCTTTTTTCCCCTTTAGGGGAAGTACATCTAAATAAGACTGAAGTATAACCGCAGCAGCATAACTATCGATCCTTTTTTTCTTTTCTATGCCTCTAAAACCGCCCTGAGTAAGTAGCCTGTCCGCAAACTTTGTACTTAGCCTCTCATCCTGAAATTCAACCGGGATATGAATCCACTGTCTTAGCTTAAGAACAAACTGCCTTACTTTTTCAGCGGCTAGCCCGTATGAACCATCCATATTTCTTGGCAAACCCACAATAAGAAGACTCACCTCATTTTTAATGATGATCTCTTTGAGTTTCCCGATAAATTTTGTTATTGGTTCTGCAGGCAAGGATTCAAGAGGAATAGCAATCGACAAAGTTTCGTCATTTATCGCTAATCCAATATATTTGCTTCCGTAATCTATAGACAAGATCGCCATTACTCTATTTTTTGTTTAATCGCTAGATTCCTTTTTGCTTTTAATGAACACTTTTTGCAAGAGAAAAAGCAAAGTCTTTGAATCTTTCTATGGAGCTTTTCCCCTCTGCAATCTTTGAAATTTCGTCAACCAAAGCACTCCCCACCACAACACCGTCGGCATAAGAAGCAACAATTTTAGCCTGTTCCGCAGAAGACACTCCAAAACCCACGCAAAGGGGAACTTTCTTTAAAGCTTCCAACGACTTGACCAGCTCATAGGCTTCCACCGATAAATCCTTTTGTATCCCTGTTATGCCGTAACGGGAAACGCAGTAAAGAAAACCTCGACTTTTGGCTGCTATAACCTTTCTTCTATCCAAAGAAGTGGAAGGAGTAACAAGAAGAATCCGATCCAACTTTTCTTCCAAGAAATCAAGCCCTTCGAGAGTCTCTTCAGGAGGCAGATCCACAATGAGCATTCCGGCAGCTCCACTATCAGCGGCTTTGGCAGCAAACCGCTCAAGTCCGTAACGAAAAATCGGGTTAAGATAAGAAAAAAGAACAACCGGAATGTCTGTTCTTTTTCGAATCCTTTGAAGTAAGCTAAAAACTTTGTCGATGTTCATTCCTTCTTTCAAAGCTCGCATAGCCGATTTCTGGATTATAGGCCCATCAGCCAAAGGGTCAGAAAAAGGAATACCCAGTTCCAATATATCGGCACCACTTTCATCGAGTGCTTCTACAAGATCAAGAGATAGCTCAAAGAAAGGATCTCCAGCCATTAGAAAAGGAACAAAAGCTTTTTGCCCTTTTTGGCTTAACTCGGCAAAAGTGCTTGAAATCTTTCCATTCATCGTCATAAAAGAAATTAGCTGGAGTCGAGCCGAAAAAAAAGAGCTTTATTCATAAAAAGCCAATTTGAATCCTTTTCCCTTTAACTACAAATTTCTTGTAAAAACAGGCCAGATGCATTGTTTTCTCTTTTTTTCACTCGACTTTTATTCTCAAATAAATGAAAGAAAAACTTTTTTCAAAAAGAACCAAAACTATTAAGGTTTTTGTTTCCTTATGGAATCAATCCAATCAGTCGCCAACCCGCTTATTGTCGAGTAAGGACAACTGGGTTATCTAGAGAAACGGCTTATAAAAAGAATATAAAACAAAGTTTAAAAAAAATATTAGTCATGCCTTGCCTCCTCGGTAAAGTTACCTAGAATAATCAAAACATGCATCAAAAGAAAATTTTTGATCAAAAAAACTTGCCCCCTTTATGGATTCCAGGGATGGAAAGATCTAGCTGTGGGGTGGGCTTTGTAGCTGACGTGCAAGGTAACAGCAACTACTCGATCTTAGACACTGCCTTGCGCTGTGTCTGTGCCCTGTCCCATCGGGGGGCTATCGATGCAGACATGAAAACGGGCGATGGAGCGGGAATCATGACAAGGATTCCTTACGATATTTTTAGGCCCGAAATCGAAAAAACTGGGCACCATCTCTTTAAAAATGAGGATTTAGCTATTGGTTTTTGCTTTTTGCCTGCGGAAGACTTGTACGTTCAAGCTCACTGTAAAAAAATCATTGAAGAAACGGTTCAAGAGCAGGGCATCTTTATCCTGGGTTGGCGGACTGTTCCTGTCCACAAGGATGCCCTTGGAGATAAAGCTCAAAGAACATGTCCCCAAATAGAGCAACTTCTCATGGCAAAGCCTCTTGACCGATCTTTAGACAATTTTGCCTTCGAACAGCTCCTTTTTCTATGCCGAAAAAAAATTGAAAATAAAATTGCTCAACAGGGCATAAAAGATTTTTACATTCCTTCTTTCTCTTGCCGAACCATTGTTTATAAAGGACTTTTTGTATCCCCACAACTTCAAAAATTCTACTCTGATCTCCATGATCCCCTTTTTAAAACGCCTTTTGTCATCTATCACCAAAGGTATAGCACAAACACTTTCCCTTCATGGTTTCTTTCCCAGCCTTTTAGGCTCTTGGCTCATAACGGAGAAATCAATACCATCCAGGGTAATCGGAGCTGGACAAGAGCAAAAGAGAAGGCTCTTGAAATATCCGAACCCTGGGGAAGGGAGGTAGAGAATCTTCTTCCGATCATAGCTCCAGCATCCAGTGACTCGGCCAGTTTAGACAATGTCCTTGAGTTTCTCAATCTTTCTGGCAGAGATATTTTGGAAGCCATCCATATGCTTGTCCCTGCAGCATGGCAAGCTGAAAAGCATATATCAGAAGAACTCAAAAGTTTTTACCTCTATAACGAACTTTTTTCCGAGCCGTGGGATGGCCCAGCAGCACTTGTATTTAGCGATGGAAGAATTGTTGGAGCTTGTCTTGATCGTAATGGATTACGGCCCGCCCGCTATAGGATTACCACCGATGGATTATTCATTCTTGGATCGGAGGCAGGAATAGGAAAAGTAGAGGATAAAACCATTATAGAAAAAGGAAGGCTTGGTCCAGGAGAAGTCATTGCTGTAGATATCGAAGCTAAAAAAATCCTCAGAGACAAAGAAATTAAATCCTTGATCTGTTCAAAGTATCCCTACAGTTCCTTTCTCAAACAGTGTCACAGGAAAATAAATAAGAAATTATCTTTTTCTACCCCTTTTCTTAAAGATCCAGAAGGGCTGAATAAAAATCTTCTATGCTTTGGATACGATGAAGAAGAGATCCAATATGTACTTAAACCCATGGCCCAGAAAGCTGAAGAGGCCATCGGATCCATGGGAGATGACGCCCCATTAGCTATTCTTTCAGACAAACCAAAGTTACTCTACTGGTACTTTAGACAACTGTTTGCTCAAGTTACAAACCCTCCAATAGATCCCATCCGCGAAAAACTGGTAATGTCCCTGGAGATCTGGTGTGGACGCTTTCCCCAATGGCTTCTTGCAAAACCGATCGACTACGAAGTCCTTCGGCTCAGTTCCCCTTTTCTATTCGATTCTGATCTAGAGGATCTGAGATCGAGGCCTGAGCCTTCCCTGCAATCAAGAACCATAAAATGCCTTTTCCCTGTGGAAGGAGCTGAAGAAGGCTTTCTTGCTCGGCTTTGGGAAATCAAAAAAGAGGCTGAGGAAGCGGCAGATGAAGGAGTCTCCATCCTCATTTTATCGGATAAGGGAGTCGATGAAAAACTTGCTGCCCTGCCCATGCTTCTTGTCGTAGGTGCTGTCCATCACCATCTGATCAGAACAGGGAAAAGGACAAAACTCTCTTTGATCTGTGAAACGGCTGAATGTCGAGATGTACATCATTTCGCCTGTCTTATTGGATACGGGGCTACAGCCGTCAATCCTTACCTCTGTTTGGATCTCTTTTTACATCTTCACCAAAACGGAGCTTTCGGGAACTTGACCAAAGAAGAGATAGCCCAAAATTACAAACTGGCCGTAGAAAAAGGACTACTTAAAATTTTATCGAAAATGGGAATCTCTACGATATCCAGCTACCACGGGAGCCAACTTTTTGAAGCTCTTGGGATTGGAGAAGAGGTTATTAATGATTGCTTTGAAAATACCCCTTCACGGATCGGCGGGCTAAACTACCGGCAGATCGCAAAAGAAGCCCTTCAAAGACATGAACTTGGATTTGGCAGCGCTGATCATAAACTCATGGACATGGGCTACTACCGTTACAAAAGAGAGGGAGAAAGACATGCCTTGAGTCCCCAGGCCATCAACTCCCTTCATATTTTTGTGGGCTTAAAGGGAAAAAATAAAGCTGGACAAGTTGAAGATTACCAGAGGTTTTCAGAGGCGATAAACAAGAATGCTCCCATTTCCATTAGGGACTGTTTAACCTTTCGCCCACAAACTCCTATCCCTATCGAAGAGGTAGAACAGGTCGAAGAAATCAGAAAACGGTTTACCACCGCAGCCATGTCTTATGGAGCTTTATCCCCTGAAGCTCACGAGACTCTATCCATTGCTATGAACAGGATAGGGGGCAAATCCAATACGGGAGAAGGTGGCGAAGACCCCGAAAGGTACAGTCCTTTGCTCAACGGAGATTCCAAAAATAGCCTGATTAAGCAGGTGGCTTCAGGCCGATTTGGGGTCACCGCAGAGTATCTTTCTAATGCTGCTGAGATCGAAATTAAAATGGCACAAGGTTCTAAACCCGGAGAAGGAGGACAAATTCCTGGTTTTAAAGTCGACTCAGTCATCGCCCGGCTGCGGAGAAGTACGCCTGGTTTCCCTCTCATCTCCCCGCCTCCTCATCACGATATTTACAGTATCGAAGATCTTTCCCAGTTAATTTACGATTTGAAACAAGCAAATCCTCGGGCAAAGATCTGCGTAAAACTCGTTTCAGAGGCAGGTGTAGGAACGATCGCTGCGGGTGTAGCCAAAGCCCATGCTGATATCATTCTTATCAGTGGAAATGAAGGCGGTACGGGAGCTTCTCCCATCTCTTCGATTAAATATGCGGGAACACCCTGGGAGTTAGGAGTAGCCGAAACCCAGCAGGTTCTTATGCTTAACGGGCTGAGAAGCCGGGTAACGTTAAGAACTGACGGAGGATTGCGTACAGGCAGAGATATAGTAATTGCAGCGATCCTGGGTGCTGAGGAATACAATTTTGGAACAATGGCCCTTATAGCCATGGGTTGTGTTTATGTCCGTCATTGCCATCTCAATACCTGTCCAACAGGAATTGCTACTCAAGATGCAAAGCTAAGAACAAAATTTAAGGGAACTCCGGAAGCCGTTATCGCCTATCTTAATGCGGTTGCACAAGAAGTTAGGGAAATATTGGCAAGCCTTGGTGTCCGGTCAATAAACGAGATTATTGGAAGGACTGATCTTCTTGAACAAAAAACTTTCCCCCATCATCCCAAGGCCCAACTCTTAGACCTCCGCTCCTTATTCTGGAAGCCCGAGGGGATGGAAACCGAGCCCCGTTATCACACTTGGGAAAGAAATGACTTCCAGGGTGACCGACCACTTGACGATCTCATCCTTCAACAAGCAAAATCAGCAATTCGAACCCGAAGACCTATCTCTATCCATTACAAAGTTAAAAATATCAATAGGAGCATCGGAACACAGCTTTCTGGAACTATAGCCTATCTTTATGGGGACAGCGGACTTCCCGATGGGACTATCCAACTTAACCTTTCGGGTTGTGCGGGGCAAAGTCTTGGAGCTTTTTTGGTCAACGGTGTAAATATCTGCCTGGAAGGAGAAGCTAATGATTATGTGGGCAAAGGGATGTGTGGTGGAGAAATTGTTCTCAAAGCTCCTGCAGAGGTCTTGTTTAAACCTGAAGAAAACGTGATTTGTGGTAATACAGTCCTTTACGGGGCCACAGGAGGAAGATTTTATGGTTGTGGCAAAGCGGGAGAAAGATTTGCTGTCAGAAATAGTGGGGCAACCGCTGTGATTGAAGGCATTGGGGATCATGGATGTGAATATATGACAAGAGGCAAAGTGATCGTCCTAGGGAAAACGGGGAAAAATTTTGCCGCTGGGATGTCAGGGGGAATCGCTTATGTGTATGATGAAGAAGGGAGTTTCCCGGATAATTGTAACTTGCAGATGGTCAGGCTAGAAAGATTGTCAACCAATGACGAGGATAAAGAACTACAACAGATTCTCTATGATCATTTAGAAAAAACGGGTAGCACCACCGCAAAAAAAATTCTTGAGAATTGGAAAACGGCAAGAACTTTGTTTTGGAAAGTTGTTCCCTTGGAACCTCCTCAATCTAAACCCAAAGCAAAAGAACTTGCTTCTAAAGAAATGTTTCAAGAAATTAAAGTTTAAGGTTTATTGCATTTAATACCTTTTTCTGACACCTTTGACGAAGAAACAAAAATTCGATAGCCTTCTTAATCAATTGGATAAATTGTCAGTTTTGTCATGTAGATTAACCGATCTTCCTTATGATTTTGAGCAATATTTAGGCAGACAAAGGACTTCGGGCCAGTAATGTAGGACGTAATATGTGAATAAATATGAATAATATATGTTGATTATTTTCTCATATTTTGACATACTGTAGGCATGTATTTGCAAGAGGTGCGTACCTACCAAAATGGCAAGATCTATCGGTCTTATCTCGTCCGGGAGTCCTACCGAGTAGGCAAACAGGTCAAGACAAGGATTCTAGCTAATCTAACGCGGATGCCTGAAGAAGTCAGGGATGCAGTCAGGGCTATCTTACAGGGGAAGAAGCTTGTGCCCATAGAGGAGTGGGAAGCCCCGGATGCTTTAGATTACGGAGGTTTGGCAGTCCTCGAGCAAGCCTGGCAACGATTCGGTTTGGATCAAGCGCTTGCCGGAGTCAAATCGGAACGGAAACGGAAACTTTTGAAGGCGATGATCTACGGGCGGATTCTTTTTCCCTCATCCAAGCTTGCCCTGCGGGAGGAAGCCCGGGGGACACTCCTGGCTAAGGCTTGTGGGTTGGAGGAGGATGACCTGGAGGAGGGAGATCTCTACCAAGCGATGGATGGACTCGGGTGGCTTTGGAGCGGGATCGAGAGGAAGCTCTACGAGGAATCTCAACCGGCTGGAGCAAGCCTGGTGCTTTATGATCTATCCAGTGTATATTTTGAAGGGGATGGTCCAGCTGGCTTGGCCCAATATGGCTACAGCAGGGATCATCGGCAGGATAGGCTGCAGGTTCTTCTTGCCGTCGCTACGGATAGTCGGGGCATTCCAATTCATGTGGAGGTGCTTCGAGGGAACCGGGCGGATAGTACGACCCTGACGGGGCTTTTGGTTACCCTGCGAGGAAGGTTTGGGATCCAGGAAGCGACCTTTGTCTTCGACGGGGGGATGAAGAGCCGGTGGAACCTGGAGATATTGACGGGTCTGGAACTCCAGTATGTGACACGAGCAACTCAAGCAAAGCTGCAGGAGATTATCGGAAGCCTTCCCGAAGACCGCCAGCTTTGGCTTACTGATCGGACTCGGGTTCTGGAGATTGAATACCAAGGAGTTCGCTATGTTATCGCCGGAGGGGAGTGGCGAGCGCAACGGGATAGGGAGCGACGGGAAAGACGGATCGAGAAAGGAGAAGAGCTGCTGCGCCAAATAGCACGATCGATGCGGAAGGGAGTGGATCCGGTCAATCTTGGCAGCCAAGTCGGCCGGGCGCTCCAGAAAATCCAGGCGCATAAATACTTTCAGTATGGAGTCGATACCAAAGGCCGGTTCTGGTGGAAGCTCGATAGGGATCGGGTCAAGGAAGAAGAGGCAATCGACGGTTGGTATCTTTTGGAGACTAACCTTCCCTCGACAAAAGCTTCGGATCAGCAAGTCCTCACGCACTACAAGAGGCTTGCAGAGGTTGAGTCAGCCTTTTCTGAGCTCAAAAGTTACTTGGAAATACGTCCGGTCTATCACTGGAGGCCGGACCAGATCCGTAACCACATAAGGCTCTGCTTCTTGGCCTTCTGGATCAGTGCCCAGCTCGGAACCGAATGGTTAGCGAAGGGTTTTACCGAAGAAGTTCCCAAAGTGCTCCGTCGCTTGCAATCAATCCGCTTGGTCCAACTCTCTAGCAAGGGAAAGCCTGTGATTAGTTTCTTATCCCGGATCCCTACGGAACTCAACGCATTGCTTCATAAACTCAATCTGCTACCGCTGTTTTCTCATCCGCCCAAGTGGATTATGTAGGCAGAATAAAAATGTTATCTCGTTCTGCTGCAATATTTTATATCTCAATGTTTCGGAAGTTCAGTTAAAGAGCCTTAGTCCTACCCCATCCGACTTCAGAAACATCTTAAGCAATTAAAAAACAACTAAGGCTTTTGGATATTGATATGTTTACCATCCATTTAGACCAGTAAGATGAGACAGCAAAAAACTATCTTATTTTCTCCTCCAGCTTTGCTTAGAAATTACAGTAACTGTTAAAAGCACAATTTCCAAACATAAAGGATCATCAACCAATCCCTTGATACACTCTATAGCCAGTGCTTAGACAGAAAAATCAGGGGTTTTGTGATGGGGTTGGCTCGGCTGATTTTGATGCATCCTTTTTTTCTTCTTGAGAAGGAGGTGGCAAAAGCTCTTTAGGAGGTGGTCTATAGCCTTTGGGAGGAATGATTAATTCTTGGCCAGGTTTCAATCGGTCATCTTTTAACTCATTGATAGCCATCAAGGCTTCAACGGTTACCTTGTATTTTCTGGAAATTTTCCAAAGACTATCTCCCTTTTTTACAACATACTTAATTTCCGTCGGTTTTTTGCTTGAAGTATCAGCAGACTTGGCAGATGATGAACCACTTTCTAAGGCATAACTAGGAGAAAGAAAAAAGGAGAAGGATACAAACAAAATTATTATCAAAGCCATTATGGGCATGATTTCATCATAGCTAGAATAAGTTTTTTTTAAAGAAGAAAAAAATGTTTTTTGATTATTTTTAAAACTTCCCTCTGGCTTACCTATGGGTTTCAATCCCTTTCAGGGAGTTATATTAGTTTCTACCCTGGTCTTATAATATTGGCTAGCCTTCTATGAGCATCGTTTCAATCCCTTTCAGGGAGTTATATTAGTTTCTACAAAATAAAATGAAAAAATTAATTATCGACAAAAAGTTTCAATCCCTTTCAGGGAGTTATATTAGTTTCTACATCAAATTCAAGTCACGAATGGCGGGAGTGGCTATACGTTTCAATCCCTTTCAGGGAGTTATATTAGTTTCTACGCATCATCATGGGTAGAAATAAGTGAAAAAGGACTTGTTTCAATCCCTTTCAGGGAGTTATATTAGTTTCTACCAGTTCCCGGGGCTTTCGGTTATTTGTGGAGTATTGGGTTTCAATCCCTTTCAGGGAGTTATATTAGTTTCTACATGGGAGAAGCACTTATTATTTATTTAGCTTGAAGGGTTTCAATCCCTTTCAGGGAGTTATATTAGTTTCTACCAGGTATCAAGGGCCTGATTTCTCCCCGCCATTTCCGTTTCAATCCCTTTCAGGGAGTTATATTAGTTTCTACTGATGATGAGGATGATGAGGAAGATAGGGAAGACGAAGTTTCAATCCCTTTCAGGGAGTTATATTAGTTTCTACTCCAATAAGTTGCGTGGGCAAGTATTAAATCAGAGGTTTCAATCCCTTTCAGGGAGTTATATTAGTTTCTACCAGAATTGAAGGATCGACAAAAAAGGCGTAGCAAATGTTTCAATCCCTTTCAGGGAGTTATATTAGTTTCTACCATATCATTTTTTCTCTCTCGATCTTCCACTGTTTGTTTCAATCCCTTTCAGGGAGTTATATTAGTTTCTACAAGCCCATCGAATGAACAAATACAAGGAATTACAGGGTTTCAATCCCTTTCAGGGAGTTATATTAGTTTCTACACACTTAAATTTTCCCAATTTTCCGGCAAATTACTTGTTTCAATCCCTTTCAGGGAGTTATATTAGTTTCTACAGGAAGAATATCATGGAATCCGCCTCAAATCGGGGAGTTTCAATCCCTTTCAGTGAGTTATATTAGTTTCTACCCTGCTACTACTTATTATATAGTATGCAATGCGATGTTTCAATCCCTTTCAGGGAGTTATATTAGTTTCTACTTTCTTTAGGCTGATATACCATTCCGTGATCATGCTAGTTTCAATCCCTTTCAGGGAGTTATATTAGTTTCTACTGGCCTTAGCCAGATGAGCAATCTAGCCAATGTAGGCGTTTCAATCCCTTTCAGGGAGTTATATTAGTTTCTACGGGAAATTATTTAAATCCTTATTTCCAAGCTGGCAGTTTCAATCCCTTTCAGGGAGTTATATTAGTTTCTACTTTGGAATCAATGCTGTAGGGGATAACTTGCAGATTTGTTTCAATCCCTTTCAGGGAGTTATATTAGTTTCTACCTATACAAATCCAGTAAGAGTTGCCATGCAATCTATAGGTTTCAATCCCTTTCAGGGAGTTATATTAGTTTCTACTCGGCATAATTTATTCCCGCTTTCTTTTCCGTTTCGGTTTCAATCCCTTTCAGGGAGTTATATTAGTTTCTACTCCTTTCTTCCGCGGGTAAGGCAAGGAGCGCTTCCCTGTTTCAATCCCTTTCAGGGAGTTATATTAGTTTCTACCCAATCGAAGACCAAGTCGCTATGCTAAGGAAAATGGTTTCAATCCCTTTCAGGGAGTTATATTAGTTTCTACGGAACCAGTCCAATGCTTGGCCCGTTACCTTTAACCCGTTTCAATCCCTTTCAGGGAGTTATATTAGTTTCTACAATACCGTTGTCCAAAGACTTGTATCTGCCCAATAATAGTTTCAATCCCTTTCAGGGAGTTATATTAGTTTCTACCCCTGTTTTTTGCTTTTTTTGTTCTATAAATTTTGCGTTTCAATCCCTTTCAGGGAGTTATATTAGTTTCTACTATTGTTTGCCTTCCGGCGGCTCGATTAATATTTTTAGTTTCAATCCCTTTCAGGGAGTTATATTAGTTTCTACCATCTGAAAATGATGCGGCTATCATATCTTTTGGAATGTTTCAATCCCTTTCAGGGAGTTATATTAGTTTCTACGGGCTTGGGGATATGATGATATAGAATTCGCATGGGGTTTCAATCCCTTTCAGGGAGTTATATTAGTTTCTACAAGTCTCTGGCTTTATGACTTCTATAGCCTCTGGAGGGTTTCAATCCCTTTCAGGGAGTTATATTAGTTTCTACAAAATAATATTACTTTACAAGTAAATAATATTTCTAGTTTCAATCCCTTTCAGGGAGTTATATTAGTTTCTACTCACTCTTCGCAATCCCTTGATATTCATGGCACTTATAATAATTTTCCGAGCATCTTCCTTTTTTTTGGCTATTAAGTTGTCAAAGAGCAATAATCTTTTTTGTAATTCTTTCATAAACTCAAGATAATATCAAGCATTTTTGATCTCCGAGTATTCCTAGAGAACTTCATGTAAGCTTCGATTCTCGGAGTCGTCGTATACATTATCTCTCAAATAATGTTGCTCACAATATTTATAATATAATTGCTTCTTCAGACATAGGTTGAATACCACCTATCCTCTCGATCTTCCGAATGTCTTCTTCACATAGAAAATAAAATCTGATACTGTCACCTTCTTGTAGGTTTATATGCTTTTCCAGCATATCCCTCATCCTCAGGTAATCCCCTTTCTCAATATCGCACTCAAACACGCTAAACTGAACCCACTGCCCGAAGTTTTTTAAGGTTCTAAAAATTCTTCCTCTACGACGGTCGTCTTTTATGTCATAGGATACGACGACAAACATCTCTTCCTCACTTAATTAGAAAAGGTATATACTCCTCAATCTCTCCTGATACGAACTTTCCAAGAAGCCTTGCTTGAAGCTCAAAGCTTCTCATATAGGATGCTTTGTAGTCAAAAAGAGGATGTTTTATCTCGGTTCTCTTTTTCTCTTCGTAATATTGTAGGAATTTTTTAAATGCAGTGTCTTTTAATTTATAAACATTCCCGACTTCTACATCAAAATCGTCAATCTGTATGACTCTCTTGTTTATGAGGGAAAGCACGAGGGAATCTACTATCACAGGTCTAAACTCCTCAACCATATCTAGGGCAAGAGACGGTTTTCCGTGTTTATCCGAATGAAGAAACCCGATATAGGGATCAAACCCAACAATGCTACAGGCTGTATGCATATCATTTGTAAGAAGAACATAACCTAGTGAAAGAAGGGCATTTAGTGGATCTGTTGGAGGTCTTTTCTCCCTACCTTCAAAGCTAAATCCATCAGCTTTAATTAGCTCACCAAAAACACTAAAGTATGCAGCGCTTCCTGCTCCTTCATATCCCCGGATTTCATCTACTGAAGCAGCATCTTTAAGCTTGGCGATTGTAATTCTTATTCTCTCAATAGCCTCTTCAGTCTTGCCTTCAAGTCCATTAAAACGTTCACCTCTGAGAAGAATAGTTCTCATATTGGAGAGCTTACCATAAACCAATGACCTACAAAGGCATGTGGCCTTACTTTTATCTTCCGAGGCTCTATATTGCGCCTTTCTAAGAATTGAGTTCTTTGAAAACTCTGGTTGTATTCGTCCTACATATTTTCCATATGTCGTGAGATAAACGATCTCAATTTTATGTTCAAGAAGGGATTTTACCGTATCAGGGGTAACAGTAACCCTTCCCCAGATTATGACTTGGTCAATCTTTATTAAGGGTACGTCTATGACGGTTTCTTTCTCAATTGTTACCTTAAGACGTTCATCCACTTTTCTAAGTACAGATCCGTCAAGAGTTACATGTAGTGTACTCACTTTCCCTTTCCCCTAACCTTAGCAATTAGTATTTGAGTTATTTGATTGTGCCAAAGGCTATCGATAAAAATCCAGTTTGACCTTCTTTGTCTTCTTTTCTTCCTTTGGAAGGCACACTGGATAGAGACTGCAACCTCTACACTGATTCTTGTAGACAGCAAGGGGTTTGACAGCATCCCTCATAAGTTGCCTTACCCTCTCTATGGTCTCAATTGTGTATTTTCTTAACTCGTCATCAAGAACCACCTCTACTCTCCTTCCTGTCGAGGCATAGTAGATGAATCCCTTTGGGATTCTGGTAACAGGTCTTTGTACCATTAGATTTCTTTTATCCAAAAACGAAATATGATCGACTGTCTCATCGAGCATTTCCTCAAGACAAAGAGCTTGAGCGCAAAGCTGAAGCTTGTCGTTTTTCCAGTCTCCACGCCTTCCCCTCTTGTATTCGACGGGATAGATATCTCCCGAGTTTTCCTCAATGAGATCGGCAAATCCTAGAAGGGCGTATTTTCTGGAATATATAAGAACCTTCCTTAGTTGAACTAGGTCACCCCTAGTGGTTTTCATTGTTTTATGGACGTTTTCGTGGATTAATTCTCCTTCAATCGTATATTCGTTATCCAGAAACTCACCCGTTACATAGATCCAGTAACATCTTGTTGGACAATATTCATAGTGATTAAGGGCTGAAATGCAGATATGGTCATTAACCGTTGGCCCTGTGATTTTATCGTTTGGGACTGAGTCATTAATCATTGTTTTTTTATTGATTCCAACGAGTTTTATATCGGATTCTTTTCATCTAAGTTTAATCTAAGAATTAAAGATTCTGGTCCCTTTAATATTTAATGATTAATTATCCTTCTTGTCATACCCATACCATGTGTTGTTTTTTTCCCAGTGCCGGCAAAGAATGAAAAGTCAGCAAGGAGATTAATAATTTTTAAAAATTCCTTATCCCTATTTTTAATTTTAAACCTGCAGGTTCCAACAAATCCCGGAGTTATGGTTTTTCCTTCTAAAAAGGGTAAGGTTTTTAGGTCATATTGTGATAAGATAACTGAGTCTTCAATATGATTGATAAGGGAATCATCAATTGTTATCCCCGAATATTTATTCCATTTCACTATATAACCCTTAAAGACAAGTTCTGGAATTGGGAAAAGGGTGTTTTTATCTCCCTGTTTAAAGGAAGTTGGTGTTGCAAATTGAAGTGTCATCTCATCTAAAGGCTCAGCTGATTCGTAAAGTTTTTTGTAATTCGAGAATCCATTCCACTGAGCCTCCTTTCCAGTTGTTACTTTGACCTCCCTAACCAGGAGCTCAACTAATCCAAGCCTAATTTCTGGATTAGGATTTTCAAGAAAGCGTAGACTAAATACTGGGAACACTGAATCATCAAGGAGGGTTACCCGAAACCAAACCTGATCTCCATCTCTTAGTTGCTGATCTTTAGTCTTTAGATCTTTCTTGTCTAAAGACGACAGACTAAAGACCATCGACCCTTTATAGAAAAGTGGTGATACGGTAAACGCCTTTCTTCCTTCTTCGCTATGTAGTTTCCTAGATATCTCTTCACTACCCTCAGAAAGGATATTAAAAAATGCTGCGTGAAGGTGATCTCCACGGACATCGTCGGAACCTTTAGAGGATTTAATATAACATTTGAGAGTTATTGCGTAGGGCATTGCTTAATCCGATCCACTCTAAGCTATAAACACAGTTGAATTTAATTTTTTTAAACTCCAACCATACTTTGAAAAAAATTTATGTGCATCGATTCCCATGAAGAAAAGATAAAGTTTTGATTTGCCATTAGAGGTGACTTCTAATTCAAAAGGATAAAACTCATTATTTATGCATTTGTAGATTATGGATGGATTAAAATTTTTAGGAAGGATGATCCCCGTAACGAATTTATCATATATTGCCATACTTATCTCTCTTGGCAATGGTACAAGATCTTCTCCTTTAAAGTCCTTTTTAAATCCTAATATCATCAGGTTATTTAAAGATATAAAATCTCCTACTAGCTCATTATCATAATCTTCAAAATTCATATATTCCGGAAGACTATATGCTATTCTTATGATACGAGGTTGAGGGAGAATATCTTTAGCAATAACATAAAGTTCTGCTTCAGGCGGCTCTCTCCTTGTTTTTTTGAAAGCATCGTTTTTGTCATCAAATAGCTCGAAATCAAAGTTTCTAATTAGGTGAAGAAAATCAAGAAGGACATAATCTTTACTTTCACTTATTAAACTATAAGGATCGTAAACTGAAACAGAGATATCTATTTGATTGTCTCTAAACTTAAACATAGCATCATACTTTGCAATTTTATTTCTGAGAAAAAACATGAACTCTTTCTTTATCTCGTTATCCCCATTTTCTATTAGCTGTTTAGCTATTGTAAAATTTGTACCGTATTTCTCTTGAAGAAGTGTTTGAGATTCATTATTTTTTAACTGACAAGGGGTTATCTCTAAGTCTTTTAAGACTTTTTTAATATTTTGAAATTCTTTTATTTCATTGTATAAACTCCTGAAACTCCTTTTAGATTTAGGACTATATACATGTTTAATAGTTTCAAATGTTTCTTCGATAAAGTCTTTTAAATCATTTGGGGTTATTTCTAAAATGTTCTTTATAGGAAGCATGACTTCTAATAGGGAAAAATAAGAAATGTATTCAGTATTTAAATCCCTCCTCATTAATCCATTAAGTTGTTCTTCAAAAGATTGCTTGAATTCGTTTCTTTTATAGTTATAGGAATTTAGTTTTTGTTGTATGAGTAGGTAAGCCTCTTCGGGAATAAAAGCATATGCATACGAGACTTCATTATGAATTGGTTTTCCAAGTACTCTTCCTATTCTTCCTAGCCGTTGCCAGAATTGATCAATATATTTTGCATCGAAATATCCAAAATCTATATTTTGTCTTTCTTTTTGTCTTCCGACGAAGTTGTAGCCTATATCCACAGTCGGAGTTGCTAAAATTAAAGGTTTAAAACTGGCTTTTTCTCGTTCCTCTCGGTTTATGGGGCCCGTAATACGAGCATATCTATCCTTGATAGAGGAAGAGTTTAAATTTTTGGCTATTATATTTATATTCCTGAGGCTACTAGATATTATCAATCCATCTTTATCTTCCCTGATATTTTGTTTTATTAAATCTAGAAAATACTCAATTTTCCGTGGAAAATCTGATAACTTTTGTAAAGGAAAAAGATTCAATACAAGCTCACTCAATACCGGTGTAGACGGCTTGCCAGGAAATACTTTCGGTTCTATTTCTTTTATCCTAATATTGAGTTTTTTCAATTTGCATATGAACTCTCTAAACTGAAGATCGGGGGTAGCTGTGAGAATAACTATTTTTCTGTTCTGCTTTTCAAAAAAACCAAACTTGTAAGAAAGAATAATAAAATAAAGAAAGTTGGCAAATTGTTTTGCATTATAATAATGGAACTCATCAATAATAATGTAATTAAAATCTATCATAAACTCTTGAGCAACATTGCGTTTATCTAATGAATTGAAAAGATAAAATATAGAGTAGTAAAAAATGTCAGGATTGGTAACTAGTATAAAAGGCTTTTTCTCTACTGGTTTTTCCTCTAAAATCGAAATGGGATTGGACAATAATCTATATATCTTTTCAGCAGCTCTTTGTGCATCTATGTCTATATCCTCTAGTTTTTCTTTTGTTAACTCTACTACGATATGGGATAGATTAAACTTTTTTTTAAAATCTTCTGCATCTCTTTTGTGTTGAGAAACTAGGGCGTTAGTTGGAGCTATAATTAAAGCATTAGATGTCGGAAAATTTAAGAGTCCAAGTAAAGCTGCAAGTGTTTTCCCTGTTCCAGTCGTAGATAGATTGAATATTAAGTCATTATCTTTGACTGAGTTAAATGTTTCTAACTGGTGATCTAGAAGATATGGCAGTTTATCATTAAAAGGATTGTCTGAGGCCAGAGGCTCAAAATGTGGAAGAAGATCGATCTCAATGCTCATTTTTTTTTCTTGATGTTTTTTCCTGTACCCGAGGTATCCCAAATCTTAGTCCTGATGGTAAGAAAATTCCATCGAGATAATAGAAATTGCCTTCAATTAATGCATTAGAGATAAGGGGTACAGGAGGAATATTAAAAAGGTCATAGAGTTTCAGGTTTGATTCAGGTGGTAAATCAAGAGGATTCAGATAAATATCAACACTTGCTTCATCCTTTTTGATAGCTATTGGATCGGTATAAACTTTTTTTATATCTACTTTAGTTTTGCTGTTGAATTTACCAAGTCGTATATAAGAAGGAATATGTATTTCTTGATTAGAGATGATGAAACAAGTAAATTTGTTTCCTCTTAATAAAAGTCTAAGCCGGCCTTGTTGGGGAAAGTTTGCAGGTCTTGCTGTTTTTTTTGTTAATTTATATTCCAAGCTTGCTGCTACAATGTTATTACTCATCATATACCAGTAGCTATCGGATAAGCCATTAAAACGCTCAAGTTCCAGTTCCACGCCATCAATTGGAGTAGCAGGAGTTATATAGATGCCCATTTCATTTATAGATCTTAAGTCCCATAGGTAGTTAGGAGTTTCGTTTTTTATAGAGTCAATGTGGTAGGGAGCATTCATAAAACCAAAAGCATACACTAGGGCATAATTACCGATAACAGGTTCTGTAATAAAAAAATTACTGATTTCTCTGCTTGCAAAAAACACCTTTTCCATAAGGCTTAATTCAAGCTTATAGATAATCATCGAACACCTCTATTATTTTTTCATTTCAGGGTAGGAATTTGTAAGGTTAATAAGAAACTGTTTTGGCTCTTCATAGATCCTGTTAACTTCAAATACCAGATTCCTTATTTCTTCTTCTTTCATTTGTACCTTTCGCCCAATAATCGAAGGAAGAAGATGAGATATAGCTTCTCTTGTTTTTGTAATCACTATCTGTGTATTTAATGGATGATCAAGTTCGTTCAAGTCAGCTTTAAGTAAATCATACGTTCTCTGAGTAAGCTCTAATGTGCTGAAAATTTCTGAGTTGCTAAATATGATTCCAACTATATGGTTGTCTATTCTTCCAATTTTAGAAGAGATCGCTCCATAGCGTTTTGAATTCAATATATTTGCTAGAACATAAACAAATTCAGCTTCTGTCACATCTTTTAAAGTTTCTATATCTATAAATTGGGATTCAGGTTTTACATATTCACTTGAACCAAGACTTGCAGATGGTTCACCTGTTTTTGGATGCCTCATTGTACTATTGTCGAAAAGAGCATTAAAGGTTTTTCTATCTACAATCTGTCCTGCAGGTAGAAGTGAAAATGCTTCTTCAGTAATCACCCTTGATTTTTGTGCACCCCCTCCACCTACAGCATAGCCATAAAGCCAGCAATCAACACATCTTTCACAAGGCTCGTTGGTATTTAACATACACTCCTTGCCATTTAGGCTTAACAGTCCATAAGACCTTAGAAATTCCCTACCTGTTCTACGCTCTACCGCTGTCTGCTTTCTTTTTGAAATGATTATTCTCTGAATGGGTTCATTGTGATCCATTCCTGCTAAGACAAATTCTCGATTTAATGGTTCTCCACTACCCTCCGTTCTAAATATCGTTTCTCCTTGAGTTTCTCTAACTAGGACTATGCTAATGTATTTCCCTAATGGAAGGTTTGAATAACTATCTAGCAAAAAATCTTTATAGTTTTGAAGAACTTGAATCATTTTTTTCCTCCTTAGAAGTATTTATTTCGTTTCTTAAATAAAATAGATAAGCCGATTTTATATCTTTCTCATCAGATAAAAGTTTAGATAGCTTGTTACCATACAACTTGTCATACATTTCAAGAAATGTATTTACGAAATTAGTTACATGATTATATTTTGTCTTTCCGACTTCCCACTCAATTATTCGACTAAGGTGATCAAATATTTTTTGGATAATAGAAGCTCTCTTTGCTTCAATATCGAAAACAGAGGATTCTTTTCTTAAATTATCAAATATTTCGTTTAAAGGATATAGTAGAGAATTTCTGACCAATGTCTCTCCTTTTATTTTCCCATCCCAACCTATTTTAGCTAATTCTTTAATGTAATCGGATAACTTTAACTTATCTTCACCCATAACATTCCTCCTTGAATCTAATCTTTCTACATCTTCTTTTATTTGTGAACAAATATTTATAGCAAGCCATTCGGGATTTTTTATTTTCGATCCTCTTAACTTTTTCTCCAACGTTCTGTCTATTTCCCAAAATATTCTAAGAGGGCTTTCTGCAAGTGATGTAATTAGTGTGTAAAAATAACTATGTTTCCAGTCATCTCTTATTTTGTTTTCTATACTCCTTACTGAATCAAAAGATGCTATCAAATCTTTTACTTTCTCTTTAGACACCTTTTTTCCACATAAAAATGATTGAACCTGCCAATTAGTATTATCAATAAAGAGGAACTCAAATGAATTTGCACTTAATGGTGGAATAGAAGATTCACTAACTATAACCTTTAATCCAAACTCTAATCCCAACCTTCCACCATACTCCAAAGCCCTGAGTGTCCTTTCGCTAGTGGTTTCCGCTTTTACAAAAACAGGAATAGATATTATATTTGCAATAACTTCAGAATACTTTGGAAGTGATATACCAAAATTCTTATTTCCAAAGTATACCTTTTCTTTTCTTTCAGCCAGGGACTTATCATCTAACCCCAAAAGTATATCCTCATCCCGAACCAGATCAATTAACTCTTTTTTTAGAATTTCAAGCTGAGCATAAGGCAAAAATCTTTCCGGCATAAAGTGGAGATACGTTGCTTTTTCTGAACCTGTCCTAAAAACCATCTTTTCTATGAAAAACTGCTCTTTTGTAATTTCAGACACATACCGTTTAGGCTCAATCGAAGCTCCTGCAGGAAGCCTGTTAGAAAATTGTTGAACCAAAATTCCGTTTGGGACTTGAGGAGCCATCCATTTATCTGTATTACCTTCGAAGGAACCGTAACAGTCTTGTTTATGGTTTTGAGTTACATAGGAAATTAGGAAACTTTCAAAACTCACTTTTGATTGATCTTGGCCTAAGTCAAACACAATTGATTTTTCCATGTAGGATTTGAAAATGTTATCCTTTAACTCCCTACTAGAAGAATTCCTCTTTATTAAGATTTCATTCCATAATCGAGTTAGCTTTTCTTTAAGCTCTTCTATGTTTAAAGAAACATTGGCTCCAATTACAAAAGACCTGTCATAAAGTTTATCAAAAACTTCAAATACATTTTCTTCGATACCCAACCTGTTGCAAATTAATTTCCAAGCATCATCTATATTAAACCAACTTTTAATCTCCTTTGAGAAATGAGCATTTATAAACAAATAAGTAGTTCTTAGAAATTCACCTTTAACCATATCGTCTCGAGTAGTAAACACACGCAAGCCGTTTTTCTTTATGTATTCATCGAAATCGATTCCATTCTTTTGTGCCTTTTCCTTTGCTTTTTCTATTTGGTCTTGAATTTTGAAATTTCTTTTATATATAAGTGTATCAACTTCCTTTAAAATTTCATCAGCAGGTAGAAGATCAATAATGCTCTCATCAATTTTAATTCCGTCTTTCGTCATGTTTATTACTTTTGATAAATCTTCGATTCGTAGTTTAGATAGTTTGCTATCAAATTTCTGAGAGATCTCTTCAATAAGATTTTCACGGGATGGCAGATCAACACTATTTGGTAACATGTACCATGTACCTTCAGCATAAACTAAAAGAGGAATTGCTTTATAAGATTGAAAGACATCAATAATCTGATTATGAATTATGTTACTTAAGACTCCTCTATGTTCAGTTAATTTGTGACTTATCCATCTATATTGTATTTTTGACGCTGAGTTTATGTGATGCAGAAATTCTTCTTTTTTTCTCCTTTCATTAAATTCCTTAGACAGATCTATAATATCTACAGCTTTCATAATATGGGAAAGCGCTTTTATTCTAATTAGACCGAGTTTAGTTTTGTCTTTAGCAGGGATTAATTGATCACCTGAAAGATGAAAGTGCCCTGAATGTGCCCTGATTAAGGAAATTATATCATTATAGTATTCCTCCCACTCTTTAAAGAACTTATCAACTGCCATTTTGAATATATTTTCCTTTACAAAATCCTGATTATCCACAAGCTTACTAAGCGAGGCTTCAGGATCATTTGAGAGTTTATTCAAATCGTGTATTGAGAAAGTTGACATAAGGAGCATGGTCTCTATATCAGAAAGTCCAATAGCGTTTTTGAGCGTATATATCGTAAATGCCCCGTTTATTAAATGATCTGCAAGCGTAGTCCCTTCTCTTATTCCATATTGCTTATGATCTTGGAGCGATTTTAGTCCGTCTTTGACTACGTGCTCTATGTAATTATCTATAATTGTGTTTGATAGTTTTTTATCAAGTAGAGTTGCCAATTTCTTAACCTCCTTTTAAAAGTCTTCCTTGGATAGGTGGGTTAAAGTTTTTTTCTCTTCTTTGAACGTTTTCAAATTTGTAAGAGTGTATTTGAATTCAGTAATTTTTCTTAATCGCTCTTATACTTCTTTATGAATGTCCTTAGATGATTTATTCTTTTTATTTACGGGATGAGTTGTTATATGCAATGTTTCTTGGCATGATGCGCCTTCTTCATTGGCATGCTTCTTTCTGGGCATTTTATATCTTTCTTCCCCATCTAACCAACCCTTAGATCTGTTCATTGATCTTGTCGTTTTTATAATTTCCTAAAGATCTATGAAGTATCTTTATTACTTCCTCCCTTAACCATTCTGGCCCAAGGATCTCGGCCTCATCTCCCCACTGAAGCACCCACCACATGACCTCCCTTGGATACGATGTTGTAATTTCATATATAATATCACCATTTGAAAGCATAGTAGTTATCTTCCCTCGCAATGACCATGGAGGTTCCTGCATGTATTTTGAAACTCTTTTTGTAAACCTTAGTTTCACTTTTGTTATTTGGCTTCCTATAAACACTCCAAAGCTATTCTTATGCCTTTCCTTAAAAGAATAGTCGCTTCTTCTTGGTACTATAAACTCAGTAAACCTTATATCCTTAATTCTGTTTATACGAAACATGCAATAATCCTTATGGGTAAAGGAATAACCCTCAACATAAAGTCCGTTCTTCTTCGGAAATATTGTGTATGGATCGAATTCGTATTCTACCAGTTCGCCTTTTTTATAGTTATCATAAATGATGATTAAACGTCTTACGTTTTCCTTTATCGCTTCAGTTAGAGTTTCTATTATCTTTGAATTACAACCAAAGCCTTCCTTAAAGACTATTTCATCAAGAGCACCCTGAAATATCCTCCTAACGTCAATCGGGGCCTGGTTTATTATCTTCCTTATGCCACTAAGGGCATCCTGTGTGAGGCTATAGTCCTCAATCGCTGAAAGCTGCCTTACTGACATAACAAGTGCAAATATCTCATTTAGAGTCAGATCGTATATATTTATTAACAAGTCCTGATCTATAATTAGAGATTTCTTTTTGGAAGAATAGGTAAATTTAAATCCCAGTCTCTCTAGAAGCTTTTTGTCCTTGTAAAACTGCTGTTTTGAAATATCCAAGGCTTCATAAAGTTCTTTTGGCCTTCGATTGGGATTTGTTTTTATTTCATGGCAAATTTGAATTAATCTTACCGGCCTCATTCCCGTCATAGATTATATTTTAATATTTGTTTAGCATTTATTAAATAAGTTAACAATCATAAATTTATATACAGTCAACACCTGTGTAGACCATAATCCGTTATTTTTTAATAGTTTAAAAAAAGACATTGAAGTTTTACTTTGCCTAGACAGAAGAATTTTCATTTCTCGAATCAACCAATCCTTCAATTATACCACTCTTTGAGGCAAATGGTATCTAAGCTGATACGGCTCTCAGGACAAGAAGCCATAAAAGTGTTAGAACGCCTAAGATTGTTCAAGTTAGTCAACTATAGACTCAGAAAGATAAACCGTGTTTTATTCTTTAATGAGTTTTATGAGAAACATTACAGATTGCAACACGGTGACGAAAAAGGGTAAAAAAACAACAATCCCATTTAAACTTATCCTATTGAGGAGGGATTGAAAGATAAACCCGTATAGCTAGAATGATGATGTGGTAAAGGTGATAAAAAAGAAAAGTTCATTTTGAACATGACTCCATTACTGAAGCAATAAGCTATAGAAGACTCGTTTATCCATACTCTATTTAATAATGGGATAATCTTCCTTCCTTGCTTTTTTCTTTCACAATCAATCTCTTCTTAGAGTGAGTCCCCGTCACCAACTAAGCAATGAGCTATCTAAAGATTAGAAAATTAAATTAATATTTTTTCTTGGTAAGGATATAATTGAGATAGAAAATCGCATTGTAAGAAAATAAGACAACTTACATAGATAGCTTTAAGAAAAAATGGGTTTGGAAAAAAAGTTTGATTTGTATTTAGAATGGACCAGTTTTTTACGCTCGAAGCTCTGCCAGATTATTCTCTGGGCATATTACAAAAATATCTTTTTGGGCGACTGGGTTCTTTACCTTGATAACGGCACAAAATTTACTTACCACTCAGACACGGGTCTCTTTCCCCTATCGTTTTCATTTTCAGGTATAACTGATTTCAGGGACATGAAATTTTTAAGCCGGTATTTAAGAAAAGGAGATTTTGTGTTTGACTGTGGTGCACATCAAGGACTTTACAGTGTATATCTAGCCAAGCTTGTAGGCAATGAAGGTCGAGTTTTTGCAATTGAACCTTCCAAAAGATTTATTTCCTATTTAGAGAAAAACAAACAGGAAAATAACCTTTACTCTATAGAAATCTTTCCTTTTGCAGCGGGGAATAAAAAAGAAAAAAAAACATTTTATGAAAACGGACCCTTTAGCCGACTATCTGTTCAATCTTTTGACAATTCCTCAATAGAAGTCGAGGTTATCTGCCTTGATGAACTCCTTGACCGTGGGCTTCGATATGCTTTTGGTAAAATAGATGTAGAAGGAGCCGAGCTCCTTGTTCTTCAGGGACTGACAAAAATGCTTAAAGAGGCAAATCCACCGGTCTTGCAAATAGAAATTACAAAATTAGTCAAAGATTACGGCTACTCAGCTCAAGAACTTAAAGAGTTTCTCTTCGATTTGGGCTACATGCTATATCTCTACTCCCCATGGTCAAATCAACTTTTAAAAAGAAGCAAACCTTGGAAAAGCTGCATAAACTCTTTAGCTATTCACCATAAAAGCATAGAGTTTGTGATCGACCGGCTGAAGTCAAAAAACCAAGAGAAAGGACTCTAAGAGATCACAGCTATGCTTACATACTTTTTTTCTCCACCTCAAGGGATAATAATAGACCAATTGTTATGATCTCCTTTGAGTTGGCCAACATCCTTCTTTAAGCCATACAAGGTTATCCCTACAAATAGATCCCCCTATGTAGAGCCAAGCAGCAAGAGATATTTTCTCAACGTTAACCGGAACAAGCACTCGCTTAAAAAGGCAATGGCTAGCCGGCCAAAATCCCTCGTAATCATCAATAAGTCGAAGCCGACTCTGTGGATCATTAAAAGTCAATAACTCGCCTTGGATAATCTGCCAATTGTTCTTTAACAGATTACTCTCATGGAGACCGAACCAAACGCTACCTTTAGACAACAGATTTTTTTGTTTAGCTAAATCCGAAAGATAATCTTCAGTTCCTTCAGCTAATATTGATGTTTCAGGCACATACAGGACGGGAAAACCTGATCTATGTTCATATAGCCGACCATAAACAGCCGCTTTCTTAATAGACAGCGCCCCTTTACAAAACTGTTCATGACCAGAGAACCCGCGCTTAAGCGTACCATAGACAAAAAGGTTTAATCGACCCAAAAGGTTTTGCCCTGTTAAATGACAGGAGTCCATATGACATGATCTCTTTCTGTTTGTACGGCTTATTCCATCCTTAGTTCTATTTTCTTTTCTCTATGAAGATCCTATCGGCCATTTATTTGGCTTCCATATTAAAATTAATATAACCAAGGCTCATAACCCCACTATAACCAAGTGGGTTCTTGGCATTGTAAATGCATCTTCTAAAAGACGTCCTGTTATTTCTCTTTGGCCAATGGTGAAGTCTTCAATTTTAATTGTCTTTAGAAATAGGGGATTGTTCAGCGCAATTAACCATTGAATTTAGGCAATTATCGTCTCCACAACTTGCAAGCTATCTCGGCAGAGCTTCATCAAAAGTATATCCGCAGCCGTTTGCACCCATTGGCTTTAGGCATTTGTATAACCTACTCTTGGAGTAGCAAAAAATGAGCTACAACTCTTCAAGCTGTGATCAATAAAATTCATCCGCATAATATCATTTCTACTTTCAAAATCCATTTCCAACGGAAGACAAAAGGTAATTGCAAGAGAAAACAGCATTTTGTCTTTCTGAGACAAACCAATTCGTTTTATATTGTTTTATTCGACGGCTATGAAAGAGAATCTTCCAGGGATCGAAACTTCTTCTTCCCCAAAAATTCTTCCTTTTGACCCAAAGAAAATAGAGGATAAAGAACCTATCCTTTTGCTCCAGGAAGGAAAATCCCTTCGAGCCTACAAGTTTGACCATGAAGCTGAACATCATCAGTATCCTCTCTTTAGCAGCCGGGTAGCCGCCGGTTTTCCTAATCCTGCAGATGATCATCTTGAAAAGAGCTTGAGTTTAGACGAGCTCTTAATTAGAAGACCCGCAGCAACTTTCTTTGTCAAGGCTAGTGGACACTCTATGGAAGGAGAAGGTATTAGGGATGGAGACGTCTTGGTCGTCGACAGGGCTGAGAAACCCAAAAATGGTTCGATCATTGTGGCTGCCGTAAACGGGGAACTCGTAGTGAAAAAGCTTTGGATCGAAGCTGGCCGCACATGGTTAAAATCTGTGCCCGCCAACGATAGCAAAGCTTTTTCCATGGAAATAAAAGAGGGAATAGAGTTGGTCATTTGGGGTGTAGTCACCGCCGTGATCCATAAATTTTGAATAAGCCCATTTCTCCAACCGCTAATGGGGTTTGGGCAGAGCTTAAGCTAAACCTAAAGAGCTAGGTTAACAGGCATCGCTATGGAGTAGAGAGCTTTTCTTACTGAATAGTGGGATGAAGAAAATATTTTGTCTGGTTGATTGCGACAATTTTTACGTCTCCTGCGAACGGCTATTTAACCCTGCATTAGAAGGTAAACCCGTGGTTGTCCTTTCAAACAACGACGGTTGCATCGTTTCTAGATCTCAAGAAGCAAAGGCTCTTGGCATTCCCATGGGAGCTCCTTTCTTTCAGTGGGAAGCATTTTTCAAAAAACATGGAGTCATTGCCCTTTCAAGCAATTATCCCCTTTACGGGGATATAAGTAGTAGGGTTATGCAAGTCCTCGAAGAGTCCGCTCCTTTCGTAGAAATTTATAGTATTGATGAAGCCTGGATCGACTTAAGCAACTGCCCATCTCCAGAAGATTTTGCAAGGAAGCTGAGAGAAAAAATCGGGAGATGGACGGGTATTCCTGTTACCTTAGGCATTGGTCCGACAAAAACGTTGGCCAAGGCCGCTTCAAAAATTGCCAAAAAAAACAGCAGCCTTAAAGGAGTCAATCTTCTTTTTGACGAAGAAGAAACGGCTAGAGTTTTAAGCAGCCTTGAAATAGAAGATGTCTGGGGAATAGGCAAAAAGCTTGCTACAAAGTTAAAAGATCTAGGAATTCACAAAGCTATTGATCTAAAAAATGCTGATCCTTTCAAGATTCGAAAAACTTTTTCTGTGATGCTCGAGCGGACGGTATGGGAATTACGAGGAATAAGCTGCTTTGGTTTTGAAGAAAACATTGATCCTCCAAAGCAGATACTTTCCTCGCAGACCTTTGGACAACCTCTTTCCAGATTGGACGACTTAAGAGCAGCAACAGCCAATTTTGTGAAAGAAGCAGGGAAAAAACTCAGGCGATTTGGCCTTGCAACGCGCCGTATGGCCGTTTTCATAAGACATGGATCATTTCCTGGATGTATGGAGTCGGCAAGTTTCTGCTTTATGGAACCGGTAGAAGACCTGATGAATCTGTTGGAAACAGCCGATAACCTTCTTCAAGCTCTTTACAAGCCTAGAAGAACATATACAAAATCTGGAGTAGTGCTGTTTGACCTTCTCCCCCGGGAAAATCATCAGGCTTCTTTCTGGCCTAGGGAAGGAGAAAAAGAAAAGAAATACTATACTCTTTCCCATCTCCTCGATGAGTTACCCAAGCCCCTGCTCCGGGTAGGCACGGAATTATTTGGTGAAAACTGGAGGCTGCGCGCCCAAAGAAAATCTCCAAGTTATACAAGCAAGTGGAAAGAACTTCCCGTAGTCAAGGCGTAAGCAAGGGCCAAGGCTAAAGAGTTTTAACACCGAAGAAAGAAAAAACCCTGCAAATTCTTTAACCAGGCTCGGTTTTTGTTGTTTAGGAATGGTTTTAGCCCAACCAAATTTATCCTTTTTGAGTCCAATCCAAGGCTTTTTTCCGGATCTCATAAATAAAGCCCACCCCAAGGATAAGGAGGAAAAAAAGAATGACCAGCAATGCTCCCCATCCCTTGGAGAGGAGGTCCTTGTAGGAAACAGCCCAAACGAAGAAAAAAATAGTTTCGATGTCAAAAAGAATGAAAAGCATCGCAACCATGTAAAATTTGACGGAAAACCGGGGAGCTTGGGGACCAATAGGATCTTTCCCGCATTCGTAAGGAATGTCTTTTTCTTTTGACCTTCTGCCTTTTTGACCGATCAGGTTGGAAACTCCAAGCATGCCCACAGCGACAGCGAGTGCAGCCAAGAATTGAAAAATAAACGCCACTGAGCTTAGCTGCTCAGAATAAGGTTGCGATTGTGCCCAAAACAAAATGATATTCATAAGAACTTCTTTCTTCTCTAGATATTAATTGAACAAGGTTTTATAGTCTAACTTGTATAGATGGATTTTTCAACGGATTTAAAAAAAGAAGAAAAAAAAGAAAGACTTTTCTTTGCCTTTTGGCCCGATAATCATTTGCAATTACTTCTTAGCCAATTGGTTGATAAATTATTCCCAAAAATCAAGGCTCGGGCTATTCCCCAAGACTTTCTCCATGTTACCGTTCTTTTTCTTGGATGGACACGGCCAAGCATCATTGAAGAAATTAAAGCTGAACTTCCATTTTGGTTAAAACCTGAAGGATTTCCTCTTTCCTTAGAGTTCAACAAAGCGGTTTTAAAAAAGAGAGGCAAAGAAGGTATTATCTGGTTTGAAGCTCCTTTGGTTCCCTCTCCAATAGAGGAACTGCTTCAAGTTTTAACTCATTTTTTAACCCAAAAAAACGTCTCTTTCCAGGCTTATGACCAATTCATTCCCCATATCACAATATTTCGCCATGTTTCCTACAAAAGTATTCCTGAAAGCCTAGCAAAACAAAAAATGGATCTTCCTTCCCCGTTTGAACTCACCGTTGACACTTTATACCTGGTTCAGTCTGAACTCAGGCCGGAAGGAAGCAGTTACAAGAAAATCTGGGCTTGCAAACTCTCCTCAAACAAAAGCTAAAAAGATAATCTTTTTATTTTCCATTCTCCTTCATTATCTTTAAGTTAATCTCTCCTATGATCGAAAGATACTCGCGTGAACCCATGCTCCGAATTTGGAGTGAAAAGAAAAAGATAGAATGGTGGATAAAAATTGAGCTACTTGTGCTTGAAGCACTTGTAGCTTTTGGGCGTTTGCCCAAAGCAGAAATTGCAGATATTCAAAAAAACATAGCGGTTTCTGTTGAGGAAATAAAAAAAAGAGAGGAACTCCTTCAACATGAAATTTTAGCCTTTCTTGAACCCCTTGCAGACCGTCTTGGACCAGCAGGTAGATTCATTCATTTTGGATTAACTTCTTCAGATATCCTTGATACCACATTTGCCCTCCAACTTAAGGAAGCCTCCAAGCTACTTCTTGAGGATATTGAAAATCTTCTTGAGCTGATTGAACAAAAAGCGATCCAGTATGCCTTTACACCAATGATTGGCAGAACCCATGGTGTTTTTGCTGAACCAACGACTTATGGCTTAAAACTTCTCCAGATGCGAGAAGAATTTAAAAGAGCTTATAGCCGACTTTCTTCTGCTCAAGAAGAAATATCCTACGGAATGATTTCAGGTGCAGTGGGCACTTATGCTCATCTCGACCCTCAAGTTGAAAGTTTTGTCTTAGAAAAACTTGGATTAAAAACTGAACCTATTTCTTCTCAAGTTATCCCTAGGGATCGACACGCCTTTCTGCTTAATTGTCTTGCTCTTATAGGCAGCTCAATCGAGAGGTGGGCAACCGAGTTCCGTCACCTGCAAAGATCAGAAGTGCTTGAAGTCGAAGAACCTTTCAAGACCACCCAAAAAGGAAGCAGTGCCATGCCGCACAAGAAAAATCCGATCATTTGCGAAAGGCTTTGCGGACTAGCCCGACTTTTGCGCGGTTATGCTCTTGCTGCCATGGAGGATGTTCCCTTATGGCATGAAAGGGATATCAGCCACTCCTCCGTGGAAAGAGTAGCTTTCCCAGACGCTACAATCCTTTTGGATTACATGCTTTTGTTGCTTTCTGAGGTTGTCAAAAATCAAAAAGTATATCCAGAACGGATGATGAACAATCTCTCTGCAAGCAGACAACTTTTTGCCTCTGAAGGAATCATGTTAGCCCTTGTTCAAAAAGGAATAAGTAGAAAGGAAGCTTACGAGGCTGTACAACAAGCAGCAATGAACTGCTGGAAAGGAGATAATCTTTTGAGTTTTTATGCCAAATCCCATCCGCTCATTTCCAGTTTGCTCAAGCCTCAGGAGATCGATTCTCTTTGTTCTATAGAATCTTACTTAAAAAATGTACCTTTTTTGTTCGCGCGATGTGGCTTAAAACTCCACTCACATCCCATTAACCCTTAATTTTTTGAAAAAAATGATTAGAGCTAAACTCCTTATTCTTCCCAAAACCGGCGTATTTGACCCTCAAGGGGAAGCACTCCGCAATGCCCTTATTCAACTAGGTCTTAACGAAACCCAATCCGTAAGGGTAGGTAAAGACATTGTCATCGAATTTAAAGATGCAGAGGAAGAAAAATTAAAAGAAAAAGTTGAAGAAGTAGCCAAGAATTTCTTATCCAATCCCGTCATTGAACAGTATGAAATCGAGTGGGAAAAGGAACAAAAATGAATTGGGCTATTGTTGATTTTCCTGGCTCTAATTGCGGTCCTGACTGTCTCTATGTCATTGAAAAGGTTTTAAAGCATAAGGCAACAATCCTTTGGCATACGCAAAAAAGAATACCACCCGTGGATGCTCTTATCTTACCGGGAGGGTTTTCTTATGGGGATTATTTAAGAAGTGGAGCCATCGCTGCCCTTTCCCCTATTATGGGAGCTGTTAAAGAAGCAGCAGAGATAGGTATTCCCATTATAGGCATATGCAATGGATTTCAAATTCTTTGTGAATCCAGGTTGCTTCCTGGAGCCTTGATCACTAACCGCTCTCTTCGATTCATTTGTGAGCGTATTCATCTTCGGGTGGAAACAACCGACTCTTTGTTTACTTCCCTGTTTTATCCTGGCGAAATCATTCAAATCCCGATTGCCCATGGACAAGGCTGTTTTTATGCTGACCCCTCTACCCTGCACAAAATGGAATCCGAAGGGTTAATCCTTTTTCGCTATTGTGACCAAAACGGCAATGTCAATGAAGAATCCAACCCAAACGGGTCAGCTAGAAACATTGCTGGAGTAATCAACACCAAAGGCAATGTCCTTGGTTTAATGCCTCATCCAGAAAGAGCTTCAGAGAGTGAATACGGATCTGTTGATGGAAAAAGAATTTTCGAATCAATATTTAGAGCCCTTGAAGAACGTAACGGAAAATAAGGGTAAACTGATTGACAATTCTCTTTATTATTCAACTATTACATCAATGGATACTGAACCCCAATCGCTTACTTTAGATAATCCCCTTTATTGGGAGTTGAAATACCAAGCCGGGCAAACGGGATGGGATAAAGGAGCTCCTTCTCCTGCATTGGTAGAAGCATTACAAATCCTACCGAATCCCCAAAGGGTCCTTGTTCCGGGATGTGGAGCTGGCCACGACGTCCGGTATTTGGCTAGTTTAAAAATAGAGGCAGTCGGCATCGATTTTGCTCCATCCGCTATCGAAAAAGCAAAAAAATTGTCCCAATCTCCCTTGGAAAACTACGTTCTTGCCGATATCTTTTCACTCCCTAAAGAGTTTTATTCTTCTTTTGATTGGATTTGGGAACATACCTGTTTCTGCGCAATCCCACCTGAAAAAAGAACTGATTACGTGCTTTCTATGAAAAATGCTCTTAAAGAAAAGGGCTTTTTCTTAGGTATCTTTTTTCTTGATACGGGTGAACCTGGAGAACCTCCCCCTTATTGTTTTGAACTCAGTGAAATTGACCATCATTTTGATCCTTACTTTCAACTCGAAGCAGAATGGTTGCCTTTCTCCTGTTATGAGGGAAGAGAAGGGGAAGAAATCGTACGGTTATACCAAAAAAGATCACCATAAAGGGCAAAATCAAAGGATCTTTTTATGCTTAAAAGGATAACCCCTTTAGCCCAAACAAAGTCCTTTTACCAAGTATTCGCTTTTGGACTCATCTTCATGGCGTTTTTTTTCCATCTCCTCTATGCACCTACTTTTGATCTCGTCCCTGATGAAGCCTACTACTGGCTCTGGTCAAAGCATCCTTCCCTTGCTTATGCTACAAAAGGCCCTTTGGTCGCCTGGGCCATTTCCGTTGGATCCTTCTTTTTTGGAGACACCCTATTAGGGGTAAGAATCATGTCTATTCTTTTCGGGCTGGGTAGTGCTGTCCTTATTTATTTGCTTGCCAAGAAATTATTTGAACCCCAAACTGCATTCTTAGCTGTCCTACTTGCCGCAGCTTGTCCTTTATTTTCCATCGGCTCTGTACTCATGACTATCGACTCTCCTTCCCTTTTTTTTTGGCTTCTAGCCGCTTTGCTCTTTGTTTATGCCTTTTCAGAAAACAAACGAAGGTACTGGATAGCTTCAGGAATAAGTGTGGGTTTGGGATTTCTAGCTAAATACGTAAACGGCTTTGAAATCCTTAGTTTTAGCCTTTTCCTAGCTCTCCAGTCCACCACAAGAACTCTTTTGTGGTCAAAAAATTATCTCTATTTTATTTTTTTCTTTTTACTCCTTTCCTTACCCATATGGATCTGGAACTTTAACCATGGATGGGTTACCGTCTATCATCTCCTTCACCGTGGAGGATTAACCTCCTCTTCTGTTGGGTTCCATGCCGAAGAGCTTTTAAAATTCTTTCAAGAACAAATTTTAAGTTACTCCCCTTTTCTATTTGTCGGAGTTCTTCTTGCAGTGTCTTTGACACTGCTTGTTCCTGTATTCCGTACTTCTGGAACCCTTTACTGCGTATCATTATTTTTACCCGTTTTTCTTTTTTACTTTCTCCTTAGCTTTCATCAGGCAGCAAAAGGGAACTGGACTGTCACTGCGATATCTGGGGGACTCATTCTTCTAGCCTATCTCAGTTCAAGTCTCTGGTCTCTGCCTTGGGTAAAAATATTTGTTCTGGGTGGGCTACTGCTCAGTTTCCTGCAAACCGCCCTACTGCATGGAGAAAGCCTTTCTTTCTTGGGAATAAAACCCGAAAAAGATCCTCTATTACGGCCTAGGGGATGGCAAAGTGTGGCCGTTCAATTGGAGGTCATCCAGAACAAATTCCATCCCGATTTTTTCATCGCAAACGATTATGCCTTGGCTAGTGCCCTAAGTTTCTTACACAGAAATTCATCCTTTTTTTTACCAACCGATCTTCGTTCCCAGACGCAGTTTGATTACTGGGACGGTTACAAAATAAAGCCCCATTGCCAGGCTGTTTACATTTCTAATGATCAAACGGCTTTTATCCCTGAATGTCTTAAAAAAGAATTTGTAAAAATTGAACCTGCTGGAGGATTTTGGAGGGAATACAAAGGGAAAAAAATAGAATATTACAGGCTTTGGCTTCTCTCCGCCTCTGCTGAAAAATAAGTTTGCCCTCAAACTGAAAACAAGGTAGCTCTTTTTATAGAGATAAAGCTTAAAACACAAGGAACAGAAAATTTAATCCGTTATGCCTACTGATTTTCTTGCTACAGCTATAGAATCCGCTCTTGAAGCTGGGGATTTTTTACGCCGTCATTTTGGAACGGACATAAAAATAGAGGAAAAATTTTCTTATGATATCAAAATTGAATTGGATAAGCTTGCCCAGGAAAAGATCACCCAATCAATCCTTAGGGACTATCCTGGGCATCAAATCATAGGGGAAGAAGGAATATCTGGCGCCAAAGAATCAGAAGTATGTTGGATTGTCGATCCTCTTGATGGAACGGTCAATTTCACCTATGGAATCCCTCATTTTTGTATTTCAATCGCTGTCCAACAATCCGGGAAAACTGTTGCTGGAGTTGTTTACGACCCCATCAGAGAAGAACTTTTCACGGTGAGTGACCCTGGCCTTCCAAAACTTAACGGCAGAGTGATTAAATCGAGTCCAAGGTCCTTCCTTTCGGATGCTGTGGGAGTCATCGGGTTTTCCAGAACAAAGGAGACAATCAGCAAAGCCACAGAGCTTTTTTTCGATCTCGTTCCTAAAGTGAGAAAAATCCGCTTTACAGGCTCCGCTGCTCTCGATCTTGCCTATGTAGCTTGTGGTAGGCTTGATTTTTATATCGAACAACAAATCCAGATTTGGGATATAGCTGCAGGATCCCTGCTCGTCGAAAAAGCGGGAGGCAAGATAATAACTAAAACCATTGTTAAAGGAAAGACTTTTGGTCTCAAAGCTACAAACGGAGTATTGAATCTTGATTTCGTCACCTTTGATTGACCAACTTATTATGCAATTTCTTAAAATTTCTAATAAAAAAAGAATATATTGGGTAGGCTGTTCTCTGCTTATCCTCAATTTTCTTTGTTGTAGTTATCTTGTTGGAGGCATTCCCTTCAAAGACGATACCCAGTTTAGTACTATCCAGGTCATTCATGCTGCAAATTCCCCTCCCCTTAAACAAAAAGTCTACGTTGATAACCAAAAAATGAGAATGGAATTAGAGGGAAGAGAACAGCAAAATACCATCATTTATCGATCTGATCTAGGCATTTTGTACATGATTCTACCTCAGAAGAAACTCTGTTTTATCATGCCTTATTCCGAGGCTTTGAAAAACAAGGATCCCATCTCTTCTAATGCCCTCAAAAACCTTAGCTTGGAAGGAACAGAAACTCTCGAAGGAGTTCTATGTGATAAATACGAAGTCACAGGTCCTTTCGGCAAAGCTTACCTGTGGATTAACAAGGAAAAAGAAATCCCTGTGCGGCTAAGCAGTCAGGATGGGAAAAATGTTGTCGATTGGATTGATTACCAAAAAGGTCCTCAGTCCCCGCAGCTTTTTGAACCTCCCAAAGACTACCAACTCATCGACATGTCTAAAAACATCCCCAAGAAATCTTCTCCACCCCCTCAGTAATCAACTCTGGGCCAATCTCCCAAAATAGCATAAGCAATCTAAGCGGTTAAAAGTATCTCTTCCTTGGTAACCTCCCCTGTTTGTTCTACCAATCCAAGCCTCTTATCCACTTGCAGGACTTTATGAACCCAATCCGATGACCTCTCACAAATCTAAGGTACTTAAGGTTTATGATTCAGTAAGATGAGACTAGCTAAAGCTGCTAACAGCAACTCAAGCTCGTTGGTCCTGTTGATCAAGTTCAATGTTATCAACATTATCCTTTAAACTCCCTTTTCAAGAAATTCCTTGAGCATCTTTTTAAGATCTGATGCAGCCGAATTTTCTTTTAAAAAAGAAATATGTTGTTCTTCTTTTAGGTCACATAGAAGTAAAAGCTTTTTACAACCCTCAACAATAAGGCTGTCGTGATCAAATGCCAAAGAAGGCAATTTATTTAAGGAGAAAAACCCCGTTTCCTTAGCATCGTCCCCAGCTACCGGCTTAAGTTCTTCAAGAGGTTTTACCGCAAGGTAAGCAACGCTTATTACCCTGCCGCGAGGATCCCTACCTGGTTTCCCAAAAGCCCCAATCTGGATCATTCTTTCCAGCTTTATGCCTGTTTCTTCTTCAAGTTCACGAATGGCTCCCTCTTCAAGATCTTCATTTTCTTCCACAAAACCACCCGGTAACGCCCACATTCCTTGAAAAGGAGGATTTTTCCTCTGTATTAGAACTACCTTTAATTCTTTGGGGTTGAAACCAAGAACAACGCTATCCGTCGTAACAGCATATCGTGGAGTTGAGGGACGCAGTCCAATGTTTTGCATAACTAAAAAGTACTTCTCTTACAATTCAATCTCAAATCTTGTCGACTACAATCGTTAACTTCAGCTGTAGCCAATGCTTAAGAACCCATTGACCAAAAGCCGATTATCAGAGAGCTGTTAAGTTTTTCTCCATGAAGCATGTTGAATTGGCAGCCTCTTTTTCATGTCCTAAACAAGGAAAAATCTTGGGAATAGCCTATCTTTTTAATATCCTTCTTTTCCCATTCAAGACTTCAAGTACAAGCTTTATGTTGCTAGGTTACAAACTTAAGTTTTATGATTTATATCTTTCTAAACAAATGCCTTATAAGAGTCTTAAATCCCTTTTTTTATTCCAAATTCTTTGACTTTATTTTGTATATTTCCTAATATTCCCGGCATGAAAAACTTATTCAAATGGAGTACAATTCTTATTCTTTTTGTTTCTTTCGGTTTTATCGCTTCTTTAAAGGCTGTTCAAAGCTCTGAAATTGCTAAAAAGAAAGCAAGCTGTGCTTGCCCTGAAAAATGCCCCAGGGTTGAATGCGCAGTTCATAAAGGAAAAGATTGCGATTGCTCTTAGTTTTAAGGAGCAAAAAACAAGATTAACCTAAAGTTATTTCAAATACCACAGATCGGGTTTGACCCCTCTGTGGTATTTTTTTTGAAGATGAATACCCAAAAAGAAAGAAAACCAAAGACTCTGAAAGTTTAAGCCGGGGCGTGAAAAAGGTTATTGTTTAGCTTGCCCTTTCGGTTCTTTTGTCGTTTGAATTGCGATCTTGGTCACCCCGTTTTTTCGAATGATATCCAAAACAGCGGTGACCTTTTCAAAAGAAGCCTTACAATCACCATTGAGGAAAACCCTCGGATCGGAATCCAGCTGCTTTAATTCAACGATTTTTGCAGGTAACGACTCTATAGAAACCTTGTCTTTGTTAAGATAGATATCCCCTTTGTCCGTGATCGTTACAGTGGTTTCTTTTTCCTTTCTTTCAACAGCAGTGCTACTTTTCGCAAAAGGCAAATCAACCGTCTGCCCTTCATTTTTAATCATGGCCAATGAAACCATCATAAAAGTGGCAAGCAGAAAGAACATCACATCAATGAAAGGAATGATTTCTAATCTCGGTCTTTTTTTTCTAGGAGAAACAACTTGCATAAAAGATCTTTATTTAAGAGTTTAAGAGTATATAGAAGGGCTTGACGAAGCTTTGGAGTTGCCTTCCATATAATGAGTATTGTTTATAGGGCCACGCGCAACTATTTCTTCTTCCTTCTCCCCCTTCAAAAGCAGAACAAGTCGTGTAGACGCTTCCTCTATCCTTCGACGGGCTCTATCCATCCGTGCGTTAAAAAAATTTAAAGGAATAATCGCTACAATAGCTACAGCCAAACCAAAACTGACGGCGATTAATGATTCAGCCACTCCCCCCGTTATAGCGGCCTGTTTTCCGGCTATCTCTCCTGAGCCTACAATACTAAAAGCATGCATCATGCCTGTTACTGTTCCAAGGAGACCCAAAAGAGGACCAAGAGTTACAGCCGTATCCAAGACCACCAATCCCTTGTTAAATCTTTCCAACTGGCTACTCGCAGCTTCCAACAAGGCATCTTCAAGGGATCCTTCCCTGTGCTTAAGCCCTTCTCCAAGTACCTTTAGAACATAATCTTTACTCTTCTCAGAAATCGCTAAAGCTTCATCGTATCTTGATTGCCCAACCAGTTCAAGAAATTGTGTCACAAGCTTTCTTTTCCGGGTGCGGCTAATTTCGAAAAGGAAAAGAAGTCTTTCAAAAATAACAGCCAATGTTACCACCGAAAGGGCCAAAATTGGCCACATGATCGGTCCGCCTTTTAAAAAAAATTGAATCATAAAAATAGTGCTAAATCAGGTTAGTATACAAAAATAATGTTCCTTTAATGTTCCCACAAAAATTTTGCGCATTCAATTTTTCAACCCAACCTCAATCTAGGAATAAAAATAATCGCCTTCTTTAACTCTTACATTAAACAAATTAGTTATCTCTCCAATATTTTTTTCAACTTTAAAAAAACAGCATCACTGCTTCTTTAATCAACCACAACTTGGCAAGATCTTATTTTCGACCAAGGATAATCCCAATGGCTATCCCTACAAGCAAGGAAATACCAATCGATTGGTAAGGATTTTTGCGAATGATCTCATCAGTGCTTTTAACCCTTTCTTTAGTTTTATCAACAAGCCAATCTTCAGAATTGCTTAGATAGTCCCTTAAAGAATTAAGTTTTGAGTTCAATCGATCAATGGCATCTTTTGTCTTTTCACCTATATCTCCTGCCGTAGATTTAACAAGGACATCTGCATCATGAAGGACAGCCTTGATATCATTGATTAATTTTTCCCTGCTCACAAATTCATTCATCATTCCTACTCCTGTTTTTAGTTAGTGTGAACAAATAATAGCACACTTCTGAAATGCTTGACAAGGGCAACATAACACTCAACAAAGCTTTTATTTATGTTCTAAACCCAATCCCCTAAAGAAATTTGAGAATACCCACGACACTCTCTAAAAATGCTCTTTCTTTTTAAAATATATACTTTTGTTCTTCTTCTGTTTTCCCTGCCCATCAATTAAGCCAACCTTTTTGGCCATTGGAAAAAAAATAACAACAAAAAACAATCGAGTAGGTCTTAAGCTATGTAATGGGAAAAAAGAAGAAAAGAGATATATTCAACCGCTTGCAAATAAAGCATTAGCTTTTTTTTATTGCTTGGCTTACCGCCTTCTTTTCTGTAGCTATAAAGGGTTATGGCATTATCGCAACCGAAACGAAAAGTTACACCAAAAAAAACAAGAAAAGGCACTTCTCGAACTTCTTCCCCAAAAGAACCTCTCCAATCTTCAAAAGAAGGCGTCATTGCCTCGGCTACAGGGAAAGAGTCAAAACCAAAACTCAAAATTCTAATGGTTGCAGCCGAATGCGCCCCCTATGCCAAAGTGGGTGGAATGGCCGATATGATCGCTTCTTTAAGTCGTTCCCTATCAAAGCTGGGTCACGAAATAAGAGTCATCATTCCTTTTTATTCTTCCATTGACAAGTCTCGCTATTGCTTTCGCTTTGTGGGTTCGGCTTGCGTGCATATGGGTTGTCAAACTGAACATTGGATCGGTCTTTATGAGACCTCCTTAAGTGATGATATTATCATTTGGCTTGTCGAATATGCCGATTTCTTTAACCGGAAAGGAATATACGATGAACCCAGTGGGGAATACAATGACAATGCTTACAGGTTCGGTCTATTTTCAAAAGCCGCTCTTGAAATCTGTAAAGACACAGGTTGGATTCCAGATATTTTTCATGTTCACGACTGGCAGACTTCCCTGGTCAGTGCTTATTTAAAAATATGGCCTAACCTCCTTTCCCCGTTTAAAAACTCCGCTTCCCTTCTCACCATTCACAATGTTTGCTACCAAGGAAAATATGATGCCATGGTGGTACCTTATTTGGGGATCGACTGGCAGCTATTCAGGGCCGATAAGTTTGAAGATTATGGAAAGATCAATCTTCTTAAAGCGGGTATCGTTTATAGTGACTTTATTACTACGGTTTCTCCTACCTATGCAAAAGAAATTCTTGAACCTTATGGGGGGGCTGGACTCCATGAATTTCTAAAGAAAAGATCGGGCGAACTTGTGGGCATTCTTAATGGAGTAGATACCGATATTTGGAATCCCAAAACAGATACCCTTATTCCCTCAAATTACCATAAAAACGATCTTCAGGGAAAGATAGTCTGCAAAAGAGTCCTCCAGGAAAAATTTAACTTGAGGCAATCTCCAGATATTCCTGTCATAGGTATGGTTACCCGACTGCATAATCAAAAGGGGATCTCACTTCTTGTTCCCATTTTAAGAGAAGCTTTGACAAAAGAAGATTTTCAGTTTGTGTTGCTTGGCAAAGGGCAAAGAGACTATGAAGACTTTTTTAAAACCATTGCCATGGAATTTCCCGGCAAAGTGGCCGCTTACATTGGTTTTTCTGAAGAATTAGCTCATCTTATATTTTCGGGAAGTGATTTTTTCCTGATGCCTTCTTTTTATGAACCCTGCGGATTAGGTCAACTCTACTCACAGCTCTATGGAACAATTCCTATAGCCAGAGCAACCGGTGGTATCGTAGATAGTGTCGAAGATATCCAAAAAAATCCCGAAGGAACTGGCTTTCTCTTTACCGAACCCTCCTCCCAAGCCCTTTTGGATGTTCTTAAAACAGCCTTGGACTGCTGGAAAAATGAACCCCAATTAATACAGAGCGCCCAAAAAAACGGCATGGGAAAAGATTTTAGTTGGGAGACAGCCGCACAAAAATACGAGGAAATCTATATTAAACTCAGCCAAAAAAAACCCAAATAACTTAGTGGCCACATCCTCCACAACCCATTCCCATTCCCATGGAATGACCATGCCTATGTCCATGTCCCATGTGTCCCCCTCCACATCCCATCCCTCCACCCGCAATCGGCTTGTTCTTGGATTTTTCTCTTACAAGGGAAACTTGACTGGGGCTAATAGGGTCCGCTCCATTCAGTGATCGGAGATAAGTTAAAACCGAAGCGACCTGGCTATCGTTTAATTCAGTCCTCCAGGCAGGCATACGGCCCCGGTACTCTTCATTGTTCACAATCATTCTACCCGCATAACCATTTAAGACGATCTGAATTAACTTTTGTGGATCTCCCCTTACCCATGAAGAATTCTTTAGGGGAGGATTCGATCCCAACCCTTCACCGTTCTGACCATGACAGCTTGCACAATGACTCAAATAAAGGCTTTCTCCTCTTTCAGCAAAAACATAACTTTTCAAAGTAACGAATAAAAAGATCATCAAAATGATTTGAGCACGAAGAAGAGAAGGAAATGTCATGTTATAAACATTTCCTCTTTGAGTGGACATTTAAAGTAAAAATTTCTACTCCTTTTTCCCTTTTGTTTTTCCCTACAATTTCTTAGCATCAAAAGCATAATTAAAGAAAAATGAGAGTTTCTTTTCCTGCTTCATTGCATTTTCGCACTCTCATAGATTTGAGCTATCCACTTGATTTTCATTTCCCTATTTTTCCAGGTCAGGAGCCCGTAGGTCAAGTTTCCCTGCGTGTTACTAAAGAAGATGGGTATGCTTCAAACCGGTGGGATATGCCCGAGCATTGGGGAACCCATTTAGATGCCCCCTTACACTATTCAAAAGGGGGGAAAACGGTAGCAGACATTGCTCTTTCAGAGCTTTTTTGTCCCCTTGCGGTCATTAACATTACAAATCGAGCCGCTACTGACCCGGATACTGAAGTTAGCCTTGAAGATATTCTTTCTTGGGAAAGAGAACATGGATTAATCCCAGAAAAATGCGTAGTCATAATGTATAGTGGATGGGGAAAATGGGTGTATAACCCTCAGTTTTATAATAAAAAAGAAGATGGACTTCTCCATTTTCCAGGTTTTTCTGTTGAAGCTGTCCAGTTCCTGATCAACGCACGGGAGATTTCCGGCATAGGCGTCGATACCCTTTCTATCGATCGTGGGAAAAGCCAGGACTACCCTGTGCATAAAACCCTTTTTGCAGCAGGCAAATGGGCATTAGAATGCCTGCACAACGTTCAAGATCTCCCTCCTGCAGGAGCTTGGATTCTTGTTGGGCCTATACCCCTCAAAGGAGCCACGGGTTTCCCCGCAAGAGTATTTGGTTTAATTCCTTAATCAGCCACTCAGCATCCCTGAACTGCCATTCACAGAGTCCTAGAGAAGAATAGGGTTATTCAAACCTTCAACTAGGAATCTTTAAATTTTTCCAACAATCCAAGCCAAAAGAGCTTTCTGGACATGGAGCCTGTTTTCTGCTTGGGTATAGATCTCTTCTTTTCTTTCATCGAATATTTCAGAAGAAATCTCCTGATCCCGATAAGCGGGCAAGCAATGAAACACAAGGGCATCTTTAGAAGCCAAACTTAAGGCATAACGATCAATCCTGTATTGAGAAAAAAGTTTCTGTCTTTTGGTTTTTTCCTCTTCTTTTCCCATGGAAATCCAAACATCGGTATAGAGAAGAGCAGCATTTCGAGCAGCTTCTTCAACGGAGGTAGTATTTTTGACAAAGGCATTCTTTACCGGGGAAAAATATTCAAGAGGAGAACCAATCCAGAGGGAAAAACCGAATTTTTCAGCTGCTAAAGCCCAAGACTTGGCAACGTTGCAACACCCATCACCAATGAAAGCGATTTTTTTACCTTTTATAGATCCTCTTTTTTCTTCGAAAGAAAAAATGTCTGAAAGAACTTGGCATGGATGTTCATCATCAGTAAGGGCATTAATAACAGGAATATTGCCATAGGTAGCGAAAAGTTCTACTTCTTTTTGATCATATGTCCTGATAATCAAACCATGGACCATTCTTCCTAAAACATGGGCTGTGTCTTCAATCGACTCCCCCCGTGAGAGTTGAAGATCCTGGCTATTGAGAAAGAGAGCTTCTCCTCCAAGCTCCCTGACTGCTACTTCAAAAGATAATCGCGTTCGGGTGGAAGGCTTTTTGAAAAGCAATGCCCATGTCTGGGAACCAAGGTAGCTTTGCTGCTCTTTACCCCTTTTTGCCTTTAGCTCTTCGGCTTTTTTAAAAATGACCCGTGCTTCTTCCTCGCTCATATCATTTATAGAAAGAAAATGGCGTAATGTTTTCATAATCATCCTTTCAAAGCGGCTTTTCAAAGGCCTTTTTTTTAAAGCAGCTCTCTTATTTCCTCCACAACCTAATTAAGAAAGGATTTTACAATTTAGAAAGCAAAAAATCCTCTAATATATTCCTGGCCTCTTCTGCCTCTTCAAGGCTCACGTTAAGCGGAGGCAAAAGCCTGATGGTGTTGCCACTGGCTGGAGCAACAAGAAGACCTTTCTTTATCAAATTTTCTGCTGCATTAAAAGAGGGCACAGCAAGTTCCAAACCGATCATCCCTCCTATTCCTCTTATTTCTTTAAGGAGGCTATTAGGCTTATTTTCAAAAATTTTTAGAGAACATAACAGATAGTTTCCTATTTCAAAGACATGCCTACCTAGATCATTTTTTTCGATCTCTTCAATAACGGCTAAAGCTACAGCACAAGCTAAAGGAGATCCACCAAAGGTTGAGCCATGGGAGCCTTCCTCAAGAATATCGCTGTAGCTTTCACTAATCCAGCTCACTCCAATAGGGAAACCTCCTCCCAATCCTTTAGCCAGGGATACCCCATCGGGGAAAACAGATTGCTTTTCTATAACTGTTGAGACTAAGCTTTGCCAAGCAAGGAAATGGCCAGTTCGCCATATTCCAGATTGTATTTCATCGATAAAAAAGAGGATATCCCTTTCTTTGCAAATCCTTCTTATTTCCAAAAGATAACCTGGAGAAAAAATATGAATGCCACTTTCTCCCTGGATTGGTTCTACAATAAGCGCCACCGTGTTATCTGACAGACTGTTCAGGAAATCTTTCACATCCCCTTTAACTATGGTCCTAAATCCAGGACAGAGAGGACCAAAGTCTTTTTTGACTTTGTGCTGGCCAGTGGCAGCAATTCCTGCAAGAGTACGGCCATGAAAAGAGTCTTCAAAAGAAAGGATCTCAAACCGTCCTGTTTTCTCGCCATACCGTCGGGCTACTTTAAAAAGACACTCGTTGGCTTCAGCGCCACTGTTTGAAAAAAAAACTTTCCCTCTGCCTATATGACCAACAATTTTTTGTGCCAGCTTCAGAGCTGGAAGGTGATAAAACAAATTGGAACAATGGATTATCTTTGCCGCCTGCTGAGCCAAAGCATTCCTGGTAGCCAGATGGGCATGACCAAGAACGTTAACAGCAATTCCCCCCGTAAAATCCAGGTACCGTTTCCCATCTGTATCCCAAAGATAACTGCCCTCGGCATGATCAACAACTACTGGAAACTTACGGTATGAGGGAACAATGTTAATTTTGTATTCCTCTATGACCTGCTGTACTGCGTTAAACTCTTGCATCTATTGCCTGTTATGTCTAAAAAGCGCTCTAAATAGCCCCTGAAAATTAATCTTATGAAACATCGCTCAACAACCAGTTTAAATTCAAAGCACAATTTCTGTTCCTATACCTTTATCAGTAAATATTTCAAGAAGAAGGGCATGAGGCATACGCCCATCAAGAAAATGTACTTTTTCTACTCCCGCTTCCAGTGCTTCCAGGGCAGAATCAACCTTGGGAATCATGCCTCCATGAATAACACCCTTTTGCTTTAAAATGCTGATTCTTTCCTTGTTGATAACCGAAATACGAGAAAAAGGATCCTTTTCATCTTCAAGTATGCCATTAGTATTGCTCAGATAAATCAACTTTTTTGCCTTTATGAACCCAGCCATTTTACTGGCAGCGATATCGGCATTAACGTTGTAAATATCTCCATTAAGAGCTTTTGCTAGAGGTGAAACAACCGCTATGAATTGGTTATGGAGAAGTTTTAAAAGCGGTTGGATCTCCACGTTGACAATTGAACCCACATACCCATAATCAATAGGGATGCCTTGGTCCGATAAAGCTTCCCATTTTGTTGCCTGGAAAACTTCTTGTCCAGGAACAAACACCGCTTTACCTCCATATTCAATTATTTTTTGAGTTATAAATGGACCAATTTCCAGGGAAAGAACTTCCTGAATCAAGGAAATGAGTTCTTTGTTAGTAATCCTTATCCCATTGACAAACTGAGGGTTAAGTCCCCTTTTTTTCATCGCCTTGTTTATCGACTCCCCTCCCCCATGGATAATAAGAGGATTAATACCCACCGCTTCGAGTAAAACGATATCCCGTAATGTCTGTTCGACTAAAAAAGGATCCTCCATCGCCGCTCCCCCATATTTGATTACAAAGATTGAGTCTCGGAATTTTTGAACATAGGGAAGAGCTTCTAAGAAAATGGTTACTTTTTGCTCTGGAGTCAATTCTTCACAAGGGCTTTTGCCAATCATCTCTTTTTTTATTCTTTATTACTGTTAATGCGTACGTATCGCTCCGACAGATCGGTAGAAAGAAACCGATATTGGCCTTCTCCTTTATGTAAATCAATAAGAATGGAAAACATGGGCATTTTTAGTATTTTTTTTATCTGGCCTTCCTTGATGTCTGTTTTTACCCCAGAGGAAACAATTTGAATACCACTATAAAAAACATCCACTTTATTTTGATCTACGTCAGCCCCGGAATAACCAATGGCACACAAAATTCTGCCCCAATTAGGATCTTCTCCATTCCAAGAACACTTTACAAGAAGAGAATTGCCTACAGCCCTTGCCACCTGTTCAGCTTCTTTATCTGAAACTGCTCCTTGAACGAGTATCTCAACGACTTTGGTAACCCCCTCTCCATCTTCTAAAACAGCACGAGACAACCGATCCAGAACAAGCCGTAAGGCATTTTTGAAAATTCCCTTATGGGGATTTTCAGATGAAATCATGGTGTTTTTGGCCATCCCGTTGGAGAACAACAAAATGGTATCGTTTGTAGAGGTTTCTCCATCAACCGATATTCGGTTAAATGTTTCTTGAACGCAGCAACGCAAAACCCAATCCAAATATTCAGGAGAAAGAACCGCATCGGTTGTAATTATCCCTAGTGTCGTAGCTAAATTGGGACAGATCATCCCCGATCCTTTGGCCATTCCGCCTATAAAAATCTCCTTGTCTTCTATTTTGACCTTCAATGCCGCTTGCTTGGGAACGGTATCTGTAGTCATTATCGCTTCAGCTGCATTTTTACTTCCTTCCACGTTCAATTGCTTGAAGGCTTTTTCTATGCCTTTAACAATCTTCTTCATCGGCAAGAATACCCCAATTCTACCTGTAGAACATACACAAACCTCTTCCGAGGAACAGCCGAGGAATGAAGCGGTCACTGCAGCCATCTGTTCAGCATCTTCCAAGCCCCTTGACCCTGTACAAGCATTGGCGTTCCCTGAATTAATCACTACCGCCCGAGCTTTCCCTTTCTTCACTCTTTTCATTGAGACAAGTACCGGGGCTGCTTTTATTCGGTTTTGAGTAAAAACCCCAGCCACATCAGCAAGTTGTTGGGAAACAACCAAAGCAAGGTCTCCTTTCTTGCCCGGCTTTATTCCACAACTCACTCCAGCAGCTAGAAAGCCACGAGGAGCAGTTACTCCTCCCGATTTAATAAACTCTATTGATTCCTCTTTCATGGGATTAATCCCAACGTTTGATCCAATCCAAACTTTATATTCATCACCTGGATTGCCTGTCCAGCCGCTCCCTTTCCTAAATTATCAATTACTGCCAAAATAAGCAGTTTTTTTTTGTCCGCTAAAACACAAGTTGAAAAATAGAGATAATTAGAACCAAGGACATACCGCAGCTCAGGCATGATTCCTCCCGTCAATATTTTCACAAAAGGAGCTTCTTTGTAAAAATGAAGAGCCAGCCCTTCCGCATCCTGTTGCGAGATTTCCTCGGTCAAAGAAGCAATGATACTTAAAAGAATGCCCCTTCGTAAAGGAGCAAGTATGGGAAGAAAAAGAACTCTTGAACAACGGTTCTGGGCTAGTTTTGCTATCTGTTGTTCAATTTCAGGAGTATGCCGATGGCCTGGGAAACCATAAGGTCTAAGATTTTCGGCAAGTTCACTAAAAAGAAGCTTACTGTCAAGGGTTTTACCCGCCCCGGTACTCCCACTCTGGGCAATAATTTCTATCGAGCTGGGATCGATCCATCCTTTCTTAAGGAAAGGAGCCACCGAGAGAAGAACTCCTGTGGGATAACATCCAGGCATGGCAAGCAACCGGGACTGAACAATTTGATCTTGATAAATTTCTGGCAGAGCATAAACCGCTTCCTCCAAAAGATCAGAAAAGGGATGTGAAAACTTATAATAAATTTCGTAATCGGAAGGGTCTTTTAGCCGAAAATCTGCACTCAAATCGATAACCACTTTAGCTCGATGATAAAGAAATTGGGCATAATGCATGCCTGCTCCATGAGGCAGGGCTAGAAAAACAACATCGGTTTGGCTATCGATTTTCTCAAGATTATCTGGATCATCAAATTGTATATTCCTGAAACTGCCTATATCGGGATAAACCGACTCGAGGCTCCTATGCTTATACTGCCGAGAAGTTATTACACGCAGATCAATTCCAGGATGACGAATGAGCAACCTGATTAACTCTTCTCCTGCATATCCCGAAGCCCCAATAATACCGACACGGATGGAGGACATGACATAAACCCACTTAGCGAATTTTAATCTCCCCCTCTTTAGCAGAAAACCTGCTAAAGAGCACCCTTTTATTACGACAAACCTAACGCTTGGAGAACTGGAATCTTTTCCTAGCTCCAGGACGGCCTGTTTTCTTGCGTTCCTTCATGCGGGGATCACGGGTCAAAAGCCCTTCTTTTTTCAACAAGCTGCGGTAAGAAGGATCATATTTTATTAAAGCACGAGCTATAGCTAATTTCATGGCTTGCGCCTGTCCCATCAGGCCGCCTCCCCTCGCTTTGCCAACAATATCGAATTTCTTCGTTGCTTCAATGACTTCCAAGGGCTTCAAGACTTCGTAACGATGAACAAAGGTAGGAAAGTAAAACTCCAGGTCTTTTCCATTGATTTTGATCTCTCCCTTCCCTTGATTGAGAACAACGGTTGCCGTAGCCGTTTTCCGTCTTCCCGTAGCTTGCATTAGTGAATTTTGAGTAATAACTGTCATCATCATCTCAATCTAGTTGAACAGGGGTTGGTTTTTGAGCAGCATGAGGATGTTCACTGCCTTCATAAACATGAAGCTTGGTATATACTTTTCGACCTAGCCGGTTATGGGGAATCATTCCTCTTATGGCATGTTCTATGATAAAAGTGGGTCTTTTCTGACGAATTATCTGAGGGTTAAAAGTTTTTTGTCCTCCAATGTAGCCCGAATAAGAAGAATAGAGTTTTTGGATCTCTTTTTTTCCACTAAAAACAGCTTTAGAAGCATTTATAATGATTACATTGTCTCCTGTATCCACATGGGGACTAAACACTTCTTTATGCTTTCCTCTGAGCAAGCAAGCCGCTTTTTCAGCCACTTTGCCTACAATTTTATCCTTAGCATCAATGATATACCAATGTCGCTGGACTTCTGCTGGTTTTTGAAAATACGTTTTCACTGAGGAAAAAAATTTGTTTCGTTTTAATACAGATGTCAAGGAATTAAAAAGCTTTTTGTAAAGGAAATTCGTTTTTCCCCAAAATACTCTTTATCCAAATGTTGTCCTATTATAGCCCCACAACTTGGCTGGAATGTCTGAAAAATTAATAAATACTCGTTCAGGCTTTATACAACAATATTTTTCAAGCAAAGCACAGATTTCCTTGGATAGATCTCCACACTGATCCGCAGGCAGATTTATTGCTCTTAACTGCACAAAAGCAGCAGCTTCTTCAGTTCCTGCAAAAAGAATTCTTTTTGTCTCCCCATAACTGACCATCGTGTAACCTTGTGGTTTTTTCATTTTATCCACGATAAGACGGCTAGCCGCCTCCATAAGATCTTTTTGTTGATTTTCAGATAAGCTTATATTCGTTTCAATGGATAAATAAGGCATGATGTTAATCTAATAGGTTGAAAAATTTACTGCAATCATTCATTTTAACTCAACACAATAATAAAGATAAGTAAAAAAGAATTTGTAAATGATGGTCTACTTAAAAGAAATTCTTAAATATTAGATATATTTTATTTATGCCTATCGGTTCTTATTCCATCCAACTGCCAACCTCAAAAGAGGGCACTGTTGGTCCAGAAATGTCGGGAGCAGATTGCGTTGTCGCTACCCTTGAAAAAGAGGGCGTGGATACAATTTTTGCTTATCCTGGAGGGGCCAGTATGCCCATGCACCAATCTCTTACGCGTGCTAAAAACCTAAGAACGGTTCTGCCACGCCATGAACAAGGCGGAGTTTTCATGGCTGAAGGCTACGCACGGTCTACGGGAAAAGTGGGCGTATGCATGTCTACTTCTGGGCCTGGAGCAACAAACCTTATAACCGGGATTGCTGATGCTTACATGGATTCGGTCCCATTAGTAGCGATTACTGGACAGGTTAAAAAAGATATGATAGGCAAAGGGGCTTTCCAGGAAACCGATGTTTTTGGGATTACCCTACCCATCGTCAAGCATAGTTATCTGGTTATCGATCCTCGAGAGATCCCTCAAATTATTAAAGAAGCTCTTTTAATAGCCAGATCGGGCAGGCCAGGGCCTGTGGTTATTGACATTCCCAAAGATGTGCAACAATCCCTATTCAAGCCTTTTTTCCCTCATACCACGGGACTGGAGTCCAAATTAAGCCCTCCACCCATTGATATTACAGCCTTAGAAACTGTACTTGATTGGATTGGGAAAGCTAAAAGACCGGTTCTTTATGTTGGTGGAGGTATTATTTCCAGCGGAGCTCATCTTGAGCTGTTCAAGTTTGCCGAGAAAACTTCCATTCCTGTAACCACCACCCTTATGGGGATTGGGTCCTTCCCCGAAAATCATTATCTTTCCCTGAAATGGTTAGGAATGCACGGCTCAGTTTATTCTAATTTTGCTGTGGACCAATCGGACCTTCTTTTGGCCCTTGGAGTGAGGTTTGATGACCGGGTTACGGGCAAAGTTGAAGCTTTTGCTCAAAAAGCACGAATTGTTCACATCGACATCGATAACTCGGAGTTGAACAAAAATAAACGGGTCGATTTGGCTATTTTAGGAGATGTCAAGGAGGCATTAAGCTTGTTGAACAAGATGATCGAAGAAAAAGAGTGGAAATCTCCTGGATATGCTTTATGGCATGAAGAAATACTTGCTTGGAAACTTAAATTTCCTTTCCGTTACAAAAAAATCGACGATCTCATTCTTCCTCAAATGGTTATCGAAGAAATCTACAAGTTGACTCAAGGCGAAGCGATTATCACTACTGGGGTGGGACAACATCAGATGTGGGCAGGACAATTTTACAACTTCCACCACCCCAGAACGTTTTTGACTTCTGGTGGCTTAGGCGCTATGGGGTTTGGATACCCTGCTGCTCTTGGAGCAAAAATTGCTCATCCGGAACTAACCGTCATAGACATAGATGGTGATGGGAGTTTTTTAATGAATATTCAGGAACTGGCAACGGCGGTTACAGAAAATATTCCCGTCAAAGCCGTAATATTAAACAATCAACATCTGGGAATGGTTGTGCAATGGGAAGATCGATTCTACGATAGCAACAGGGCCCATACATTCCTTGGACTGCCGCATAATAAAAATGCGCTTTATCCAGATTTTCCTCTAATTTGCAAAGGTTTTGGGATAAAATCAGAAAGGATAAGCAAACCTCAAGAACTAGTTCCCGCCTTGAAAAGAATGCTGAGTAGTGACGAACCCTATGTTCTTGATGTAATTGTTCCCTACACCGAACATGTCCTACCCATGATTCCAGCTGGAATGACTGTCAAAGATATCATCATCGATAACGACTAACTGCAATGCTTAAGCTCTCTATTCGAATAGGTCTCCGGCTGAATGTTGCTGTCCTTTGTTTTCTTTAGAGAACTCACTTCCATTGCACTGTTCCGTTTTCCGGATAACCCCAGCACTGTTAGTCCATAGGGCTGCACTAAATATGGGGCAAACTTGATCAAAGATCCCTGTAGCGACTCAAAGCCAGCCTAGCCAAAAAGAAAAAAATCAAATAGAGTTTAGTTCAATCCTTAGGAAGCTTATTCTTAGAGAAAATTTGCATAGTCTTTAACACACCCAGTACTTTGTTTATTTCATGGGTTCGCAGCAGATCCGTCTTCCCTAACAGGGCAAGGACAGCAAAGAAAGGCTCAGCTGTCCTGACTTCATCTTGGAAACATTCGAAGGCATGAGGCAAAGCATGGCATATGGGCCAGCCAAGCTTTCTAAGCCGAAAAGTGTGAAGAAAGATCTCCATTTGTCTTTGGATCCGGGTCGGGCCATCAAGAAGATTAGGATAATAAAACCCAAGACCAGGATCCAGCCAGATTTTGGTTACACCACAGGATAAAGCCTCTTCAAGCCGCTTTTCAAAATAAGGGAAAAGAAGAGTGAGCGGATCCTCAGGTAAAGGGATCGGCTCGACCTCTCTAACATTTTTACCGCTTACGAAGTTGATGATTACAGCTCCATCATGATCAGCAACAACCCTAAAAAAATCTTTTCCCTGATTACCTTTAGTGAGGTTTAAGATCGATGCCCCATTCTTAAAACAGGCTTTGGCTACTTCCAGGTGATAGGTTTCAACCGAAATAATCTTTGCTGACCGACTTAACTCCTTAACAATGGGGATAACAAGTTTTAGCTGTTCTTGTTCATCAACCCGAGAAGCATAAGACAAGGAAGACTCAGCCCCAATATCGACAAGATCAGCTCCGGAAGCATATAAAATTTTGGCCTTCCGAATCGCCGCCTCCACATCCAATGCAACGCTTTCCCTGTACCATGATTCAGCTGAGAGATTAACAACCCCCATTAGATCAGGCCTATTTGACGAAGGGAACTGTCTTCCGCGAAGTTCAAACTTGCAAACCTCTTTGGAATAATCATCGATATACCTCAAATACAGATCCGAAAGATAAGAGAGTGAGAGCATAACAATTAAAAAAAAGACCAATAAACAGTTTATTAGCCTATGATTCCTTTTGTGCTCGGTACGGAACCCAGAGTTGTCGAATCACAGCCAATCGCCATTTTCAATGTTCTTGCCAAAGCTTTGAAACTCCCTTCAATTAAATGATGAACCTCTTTACTCTCCAAAACATGCATATGGAGGCAAAGTTTTCCATGGGTCACAAAAGCCCTTAAAAATTCTTCTAGAAGTTGTGCTGGGAAATCCCCTGCACGAAGTAAAACAAGGGGCATGCTTTCGGGGACTCGAAAACAAAGGAAAGGTCTTCCAATGATGTCTACAGCTGAATAAACAAGCGTTTCATCCATAGGTAACATACAAAAGCCATAGCGTTTTATTCCTTTTTTGTCACCTAGGGATTTATTAAACGCCTCCCCTAGGACTATTCCACAATCCTCTACCGTGTGATGAAAATCCACGTGCAGGTCCCCCTCACACCGAAGAGTCAAGTCAAAGGAACCATGGAATGAAAAAAGCTCAAGCATATGATCTAAAAAACCAATGCCTGTTTTGATGTCGCTCTTCCCTGTTCCATCGAGGGTAATCTCAAGGGAAATGGCTGTTTCTTTCGTTTTCCTTTGTATTGAAGATGTCCTTAAGGTATTGATTTGTCCCATATCTTATTCCTTTTAACTAAGAGCATATCCCTGAGTTCAACAGTTGATTTTAAGATTGATGGAAACAGGCTATTTAAACCTACAGCTATCCATCAAGGCTTGTCATTTCAGAGCCGCTTCATCGTTTGTTACCATATTCCTAGATAGCAGTCAATGAAGAGTGGGATATTTTATTGTTTTAAAGATAACCCTATTTGTATTTATAATGAATCTTTAGAGATAAAACTTTTTTATTTCTTCTTTTTTTAATTGATTTTAATCCTTTGATATGGAAACAAAAAGGTTCAGCTTTATTTCTTTTTTACTCTTGTTTTTCATGATTTTTTTTCTCCCCATTCTTTTTACCAAAGGTCTCTATAGTCAAAAGGTTCTTCCCTCCTCCAATGAGTTTCTTTCTCGTTATGACCAGACAAAAAGGAAAAATGAAACGCTTAGTTCTAGAATCTACCTGATCACCTTAAACTCCGTGGGCATGGATACGGGAAGCCTGCCTGGAGGGGGCCTGTATTCAAGCTCAGCTGTTGTGAGCAGGATAATAGGTCAAGCTTTGGAGTCGCCTTTAAAAATCGTCTATTTATCGGATTTCTACCAGTGGCTTAAAACCAATGCCTTGCCTATAAAAAGGCCTTCAGAGCTGATGGCTGGGGATATCATCATTTCTCCCTCCTCTCGATATATCCAAGGGCATGTTGGTATTATTGGTGAAAAGATTTCAGAAAAACCGGATTTCAGCATCTATTCAAATTCGCTTGACAGTTGTTTATTTCTAAAAAACTGGACACTTTCCAGGTGGAGAGAATATTTTGAAAAAGATCTTAAACTTGATGTTTTTTATTTTCGAGTCCGTAAAACTTTTTCTCAACAAAATCCAATGGAATATGAAAAAAAGCCTATGTCTTCTATGCCTGGTTTGTCTCCTTTCCTCAGTTTATGGAATAGAGCCCTCCCTTCTTCTTCCCAATTTAACCCCACGACTGGCCAAGTACCTTGAAAGTCTTCCGCAAAATGCTCAGAAAGAAATAACGAGCATATTCAAGGAAAATCTTTCTTATGATCTTATTGGGGAGAAAAAAGTCGAGGATGATCCTTCAAAACGCATTGTAGAAATTGACGAAGCGACGGAAGCCAGCCATGGCATCCTGGTTTTTGAAATTACATCGAATAGCGGCCGTTTTTTATATCTTAACGACCTTCCCTATAAAATTCCGCTATCAGAGCTTTCTCAATCCGAGAAACTCACTATCGCCCT